>CAYVGY010000119.1:0-9329 GCA_964451065.1 uncultured Halobacteriales archaeon | reverse complement strand
GTCTGCCTGGACTATGATCCCTACATTTCCTCGGAGCATGCCCGCATTCTTTCGAAAGAGGGGAAGTTCTTTCTCATGGACCTTCCGAACAACAAGAACGGCACGCTCCTCAATTGGCAAAAGATGGTCCGCGGCGGCATCGCGCCCCTCAAGTCTGGCGACGTGATCGGCGTCGGGATGAGCCTGCTTGTGTTTCGAGAGGGCTAGGGCGGGGGAACCTATTCGTTCCCTTGTGCTAAGTAGGCGACGTGCGTGGCATGAGTTCGGGCTTCGGCCCCCCGAGATGGTTCCCATGGCCACAAGAAATCAGATGCAACAGACCGGTTTTCGGACGGCGACTCGCGCGATTGCCCTCTCGATCGTCGCAACGCTCGCCCTCTTGTCCTCCGTTGGTGGCGCGGCCTCCGAGACGTCGCGAGTGGCTGAATTCGCGGACGCGCCGGGCGACGAAACGCTCTGGACCCAGGCCGCGTGGAATCCCGGGTTTGGGAACGACTTATGGAGGCCCCAAGCTGGGAACCTGATTTGCCGAGACGCGTTCGTCGACGTCGTTGGAGGAAGCGTGGACTACCAGAATGGTGCAGTCACCGTCACGCTCACGACCGTGGGCACAGAGGAGAGTCTCATGGCCTGCCCAACGCCGGCCGTTCCTAGGGCCTGGGCGTCGTTCTACGTGGACTTCGATGCCGGCACGGACAGGGAGCCCAACTCTTTCGTCCGCTTCTTCGCCACGTGGTCCCGCTCCGACGGAGGGACGTGGGATCACTGCGTGGTGATATGGACTCAACGGTCGTACTGCGGGGACCCGTTTCCCTCCGAATTCTTGGTCGTCGGGTCCACGCTAAAGTGGAGCTTCCCGGCTGCGGCCGGCTCTGGGGCGCAAGCCTACGACCTGCGCGGCGTGCAGTACGCGCTTAGTTCGTTCACGCTTGGAGCCCAGTGGCCGGCCGGAACCGAAGAGCCAGGCTCGCCGTTCGTCGATGTGCCTGCCGCAGGCGATGACGCGAAGGGGCCGACGTTCATGCTTTAAGTTTCCGCCCTATGTGGGCCGGGCCATCCCGCGGGGGCGGCGGAGCCATCGTTCGAAGGCCGGCGCGTCGCGGGGCCGGTCTTCCGGACGGCGGGCCAGGGCGGCCCGGCAGGCCGCGCCAAGGGCGCCAAGCCGGCGGCTCGGCGCGTAGACGCCATGGACGATCTCCTCTTGGATTACGAAAGGCGACGAATCGGAATTCGAAAGATGGGAGCGGCCGGTCAGGCAGAAGTGGAGGCGACGGCCGAGGGCGAAGACGTCGGGCCGCTGGTCTGGCGGCTCCCCGAGGACCTGCTCTGGGGCTGACCATAGGAGTGTGCCGGCCGGCGGGGCGGCTTGCGTTAGGGTGCCATCGATGCGTGGCCGCGAACGGCGGGCCGTCCCAAAGTCGATGAGGACGGCTCGGCCCTCGGGGGTGAGGACGACGTTTTCTGGCTTGAGGTCCAAGTGGAGCAGACCCGCTTCGTGGAGCGCTTGGAGGCCGGCGCAAATGTCGAGAGCGACTTGTCGTGCCTCTTGGAGCGCTAGGGGCCCGCTCCGGGCGATTCGCTCCGCCAGGGTCTCGCCCGCGACATATTCCCGGAGAAGGAACGTCTTGAGGTCTTGCGTCACCAATCCATGCACGCGGGCGAGCTGCGGGTGCTTGAGCCTCGACCCAATCTCGGCTTCCCGGGCCAAGCTTCGCTTTCGCTCCTCCGCGCCCTCCTCCCAGGGGCGCAGGACCTCCTTCAAGACGACCGGCTGGCCAGCGGCCTCGTTGCGCGCGAGGAGGGCCCGGCCGAATCCTCCACGGCCCAGTTCTCTTTCAACCCTGTAACCCGCGATGACGGCCCCATTCTCGGCCTCGCGCAAGGCCTGCGTCGGAACCAGAAGATGTCGGGTCAAGACGGCCGACAGGATGTCGTGCTCTTGAGGCGATACGCCCAAGTCTTTGCGAGCCCTGGCGAGTTTTCGGTCGGCCTCGACCGGGTCCGATGATTGCCGCGCCGTTTCCAAGGCGATGCGGTAAGCGTCGATGCGCGCCACGAAATCCTCACGGATTGCCGGCCCGGCCACGGAAAGAGACAACGGTCGCCGGAAGAGGATGACTGCCAGCCCAATCAGGCTCAGCGCGACCGCTGAGGTTGTGACGTCGGTCGTTGGTTCCGGGTCTGCCCCCGAAACCAAGCGGGCCACGGTCAGGAACAGGATGACGGCGAACGAGACGGCGACGGCGGGAAACGTCACGCGCCGCACGCCCGCCGGGATCTGGAACAACCCGTAACGTAGGACGGCCGTTGCCAGCAGCATCGGGCGGAGCGCCTGGGTCGCGAACTCGCCCAGGTCCCCCCCGCGGAGACGGTCTTGGACGACGACGAGCGGCCCCAAGAGCAAGAGGCCCGCAAAAGCGAGCGTGTCCCAGCGGCTGGACTTCGAAAAAGACCAAAGGAGCCCGACGAGGACCGCCGCGAGGAGGAGCAGCAACGTCGCGAGGGCATACGCCTGCACCATGTTGGACCCTCGACGGGGCTCGCCCGCCAAGACTGACCAGGTGTTGTTGAGCCCCGTCCGGAAAAGGCCCAGTCCAAACCCGGCGCCCACAAGCAGGGCTTGAGAACGAAGCGGGCCTGGCGCCAAGGTGACCCAGGTTCGGACGAACCGTCCGGCGAACAGACCCCCAGCGAGGACAAAGGGAAGAGTGTGCGTGCCCGTCTTGACCCATTCCAACGTCGTGGGGTCGTTCCGGAACGCCAACGCGAGAGCCGCCGCCGCAATCATGCCGCCGAGCCAGACCCGCGTTAGCAACTTGGTCCCGCGGGATCCGCTTATTGGGACGGGGTACAGGCTGAGGAGGAAAGCGATGGTGAGCACGATGGCCGGGTCGATGGCGCCCGAGGGAATCCAGTCCCAGGTCTGTGGGGAGAGCCAGGCCAAGCGGAACGAGAGCTCGAATCCCGTTCCTATGGTCCCGAGAGAAAGGAGCACCATGAGGCCGGTGAGGAACCGTGAGGTCGGACGGGCCCAGCCGAGCAGCACGATGAGGCCAACGTGGAACGCCAGGACAACAATGAGATAGACTTCCCTTGGTCCCAGCTCTGGCACTGCGGAGGACACACGCGCAATGGGCGAAAAAGAGTTTGCACCGATTGCCTGTTTGAATCGGCCGCTTGAGGGCGATAGCGAGTAGGGCAGGGCAAAGCGGGGCAGGATCCTCATGCAAAGGTGGCGGTACTCTCCTACGCCAATCACGAGCGTCCTCCGCGCGTCAAGGCCGGAGGGCTCCGCGCGCCAGGCAACGACCCCGGGCGTCCCCGGCGTGCCAAGTTCCTTCCCAAGCGAGAACCGCGGAACCGGACCATCCCCGGCAGAAAGCAAACCTACGCCGACGAACCACAGTTGGCTTCGTCACGGCCGGGGTCGGTGGAACACGAGCAACGTCTTCCCGATTCCCACGATGTCCCCGTGTTCGAGGGGGGACGTCTCCGCCTCCGGGAGCCGCACCCAGTTCCGCCAAGTCCCGTTGGTCGAGAACGTGTCGGTAAGGGAGAACCCGTCGCCCGCCCGCGCGATGCGGGCATGCCGGTTCGACGCAAAGGGGTCGAGGTCCAGAGCGATGTCCGACTGGGGGTCGCGCCCCAGGAGCCAATGGGGGGTCCCATCCCGCTTGGGCAGGAGCGTGTACGCGCGTCCAATCTCGGCCCCGTACACGGACACGAGGTACGGGTGGACCGGGCCGGACCGTGCGGGCGCCTGAGGCGCCGACGCGCTGCGGGTCCGCGTGAGCGCGCCCGGTAGCGACTGCGCGAAGGCGTCGGGAGCCGGTCGCAGCTCTCCCAACGTGCGGACGGCGTCGTAGAGTTCGAAAAACGCCTCCGGTGCGACCACGTAGTCACGCACGGGCCCGGTTTCGCGTTGGCCCTGCAGGCTGCGGACGAGGCCAATCGCCACGAGGTCATCCACGTGGCGCTTGGCCGCGTAGCGGTTCATCCGCAGGTGCGACGCGATTTCCTCCAAGTAGTGGGGCTGGATGAGGAAACGCAAGAGCCGGAGCCGCACGACGCTCCCCAAGGGCTTCAATCGAGACGCGATGGTCTCCAGTTCCAATCGCGGCGCAGGCGCCGCCCGTGCCATCTCCTCGCTGGGCACGCCTCGCCTAAGGGACGGCCGCGGGTTAAGCGTATCGGGGCGCAGGGGAGCGCCCCGAACGTGGGGTGTCGAGACCGGGAAGGCGAGCCAGCGCCTGGGCCATCTCCCGTGCGGAAGGGAAACGGTCGCTCCGGTTCTTGCCCAGGGCCCTCCGAAGGAAGTGGTCCACGGGCGCCGGAAGTCCGTTGGAAGGCGCTGCGATCCGGCCTTGGGCGACGATCTTCATGGCCTCTATCTCCGAGCGCCCCTCGAGGTCGAACGGGTGGCGCCCGGTGAGAAACTCATGGAGGCTGACGGCGACCGCCCAGAGGTCGTCTTGCGCGTCGCCCGGCTGGCCGGCCGCCTGCTCGGGTGACATGTAGAGCACGGTGCCGACGGGTTTGTTGGTCGTGTCCGAGGCCTGCATGGTTCGTCGCAGGTCGGGCGGAAGCGCGACGCCAAAATCGCTGATCTTGGCGCGGCCGCCGCGGGTCAGGAGGATGTTTTCGGGTTTGAGGTCACGGTGCACGATGCCTCGGCTGTGGATTTCGGCTAGGCCGGCGAGGACGTCGCCAAAGATTCGCTGGGCGGTGCCCGCCGACCGGCGGTGAGGATGCTTCTGGAGAAATCGTTCCAGGGAGCCGCCGTCGACGAATTCGAGAACCAGAACGGGTTCGGGCTCTTCTAGGACATCGAGGAGTCGGACGACGTTGGGGTGGTCGATGCCGCGCAGGGTTCGCGCCTCGGCCAGGAGCGATCCACGGGCGGACGGCTCGTCGGCCACCGACTGGTGCAGGCGTTTGAGGACGACTTTCCGCCCGCTGCGCCGGTCGCGGGCGAGGTAGGCCTGGCCCCAGGTTCCCTCTCCGAGCGGTCGTTCGACGTCGAACCGTTCCACCAGAGGATGGACGTTTCGGGCTGCGGCATCGCCCTGTCTGACCCCCCCGGCCTGCCATTGGAGGAGCGTGGCCAGCCGCTCGTGTTCCCGCATGGAGAGTCCGAGGTTCCTGCGTAGGACGCGCAGTTCCTCTTGGTCCGATGTGGCCCGGCCCTCGGCATGCAGCACTTCCAGGACGGCTCGGTAGGCGGTGAGGCGCTTCTCCTGCCGGCGGCCACGCGCGTCGGCGCCGGCTTGGCGTCGGGCAAGGATGCCCCTGAGAAAGATTGGAGCCGTCGCGAGGCCGATGGCCGCCAGGACGAACGTGGTCACGTCGAGCTTGGAAGGTCGAAAGGCTTGGTCGGGACCCAGAGGGACGACGTAGGCGGGCAGCACGAAGAGCAAGAGGGAAACCACCACAAACCCGACGCCAATGGAGAACGCCTCCACCCAGCGAAGACGGAAGTCCAGGAGCTGGTACCGAACGAGGGCGACGGTTACAAGCCCAGAAAAGATGATCCATCGGCCGCCGTACCCGAGGTGGACGAAGAAGAGGCTGGCCTCGGGGTCGGTCCGGTAGTCCAGGATCCAGACGGCCGTGATGAGTACGAGAAACGAAGACACGACCGCCATGGTGGAGAGGAAGGCCCGGCGTCTCAGGACGGGAAGTAGGAGTGTTCCCAGCGTGGCGAGGGCGATGAGGACGACCCAGGCCGTCGCGATTTTCGCCGTCACCGCCTCGAGGGACCTGGAATCCTCGAAGATTCGGAGATCGACCACGAGGATCCCAAGACGCGGAACGAGCGCGACCCCGAACGCTGCCAGGAGTAGTCCCACCTGCTTGCGCAAGAGCGACGTGGTGGTGCGGGATGCGAGCCAGACCAAGCGCACCAGGCAGTACAGGTAGGCCGCCGCGAGATACAGGAACAGAAGCCAACGCCACGCGGTCGAAGGCTGGGCCACAAGGCGGGTGGGGTCGAGCAAGTGAACCGCGACCAGGACCGTCGGCACCGCAAAGAGTCCCGTCGTCGCCCACGGGCGCTTCGCGAGGGGGGAGCGGGTCGGATAGAGCGAAACGAAGTAAGCGAGAACTGCGGGGTCGAGGATAAGAAAAAGGTATCCGAGCCAAGAATAGGGGTGGGTCGAGTCGTAACCGGCACCCACGAGCGGTATCATGAACCCGGCGAGGAAGTTTCCCGCCACCAAGAACAAGAAGACTGCAAACAATTGGTTGGCCCGATTGCGCAGGCGGGCAGATAGGACGAGCAACGCCACGAGGGAAAGGGAGACGGCGACCGTGAGTTCCGGGACGAGGTCCCATCGAGGCGGCATGTCCATCCCTCCTTGGTGCCCGACCCATCGCCGGGCAGAGCCTTAAAGGACGCCGGTCGAGCCGGGCGTCAGGGGGTTCGAGGCTTGGCGTCGGACGCGGAACAGGAACCGCGAATCTCCGACGGCGAGAACGTCGCCGTCGCGAAGCGGTACGGGCTTCCCGGGTTCGATGGTGCGCTCATTGATTCGGGACCCGTTGAGGCTTCCCAAGTCCTCCACGACGAAGCCTTCGCCTTGGAACTCCACACGAAGGTGCCGTCGACTGATAGCGGCGTCCTCGCGGATGTAGAGTTCGGCGTGGGAATCCCGCCCCAGGACCCACGCCTGGCGGAGACCCTGGGGCCGAAGGACAAACGGTCCCAACTCGGCTAACGCGGGAGGCTGTGCAAAGCCTGGTGCCTGTTCCAACTTGGCTCCCTTGGCGAATCCATCCTGCATCCAGCGCACCGCTGTTTCTTGTGGCGGGTCTGCCCCCGTCAGGTCTGCGTCACATGCTCCTGAGACCAGGAACCGGCCTGGCCGGCCGCATCCACGGCCCGGACGCGGTGGGCGTAGGCGTGGCCGGGTGCGACGTCCGCGTCCGTCCATTGGATGGTTGCGGAGGTGCCGACCGCGGCGAAGGGACCCGCGTCGGTTGATCGTTCGATTTCGTAGTGGCTCACGCGCGTGAAATTGGCGTCCGCAAAGCCGGTGCGGACCTTGCTGGGGACGGTCTGGTCGCCGCCGTTGTAGAAGAGGAGCCAGGAACCGCCCACGTTCGTGTATTGCGGCCAGTAGACGGAACGGGCCTCCCACGCGTGCGAGGGATCGGGATCGACTACCGTCCCCGGCAGCGGTTCCCACGTGATGCCGTCCGTGCTCCGGGCCAGGTGCGTGTCAACGCCCGCCGAATGCTTGAGGTGCATGTAGTAAAGCCACCAGACGCCATTGGTGTCCCGGAAGACCTGGGAGGGGTACGGGTCGCCCCACTCCCAGAACGTGCCGCCGCAATTGGAGCGCGTCCATTGCGTCCCGTCGGGACTTGTGGCGTAGCCCATCACGTAACCGCTTCCGGCCCGGTGGCCTGAGTACCACATCTTGTAGCGTTCCTGGGCGGGGGCCGAGGCGTCCTTGTACACGACGGGCCCGAGGAGGTCATCGTCGTCGAAGCAGCCCACGCGGGGGCCCAGGACGAGCTGCCGGGCCGTCCAAGTGACGAGGTCAGGCGATTCGGCATAGCCAACCCGGATATTGTCGTCGTTCCCGGGGTCCGGCGGCCCAAGGCGGTTCCCCTCGTACCACATCCGGTACCGCGCGAGCCCGGGGTCCCACACGGCGGTGATGGGGACGGCGTCGTCCTCGTCGAACTCACCGGGCCGGGTCGGGAAGACCGGGTTTCCGTCGCTCTTCGTCCACGCCCGGCCGTCGGGGGACGTGGCGAGGGCGCCCTGGTCGTGGGATCCGCTGTTGCATCCATCCGAATAGTACTCGCACTGTCCCCCGGTGTAGAGCATCTGGTACCGGCCCTGTGCATCCTGCTTGGGATTCCCCTGCCAGTCCGTGACGACACGGGGAAGGTAGACGTAGAGGTCTTCCCAACTGGAGCCCCAGACCCCGACGTCGAGCACGGGGTTATTCGGATTCCTGGCGAGGACGGGACGTTCGGGGGAGGCGGGAGAGCCGATGCCGTCCCAGCGAAGCGTGAGGGAATTGGCGGAGGCGTCGGTGGCGCGCAACCGCGTGGGCACACTTCGGGGCTCAGTCACGACATCTGTTGTCCCGCTGATCCGAACCTCGTCGATGGTGCCGGCGAAGAACGGCCCCAGGCTTCCGTCCGAGTTCTGCAGCGTCCCCACCCACACGGGCCGGCCCGAGTCGTGGAGGCGGCTCGGGACGCCCGCGCTCCCGCCGTAGGGCGCGACGGGCAGATCCTGGTCGTTGAGGCCGATCTGGGCCGTTTGGGTCGCCCCGTCGAAGGTGGCGCGGATCCGGTACGTGGTCCCGACGCTCACGACAGGATTCGTCGTGTCGACGCCGCCGTCCGTTGACCCGTCCCCGCTGAGGTAGAACCTGAGGCGGCCATCGGACTTGAGCCACAAGTACCAGGAGACGTCCCACGCCCCATTGTACCCGTAGTGCGCTAGGATGGGTGCGCCGAGCGCGGACGGCTTGATGCAGGCCTCGACCGTCAACGCGTCGAGCACGATGCTGAGGCTCGCCGAGTCCGGCGCCGACGCGTATTGCCCGCTCCCGCTCAGCCGCAGGGCGTTGCCGGAGGTCGACGCGACCCCGTGGAACGTCAACGTGTTCCCGTTGCCGCTGGAATCCTCCGGGGGGCTCGTGTCGTTGAAATGCCACAGGGCGCTCGTGTCGGGTCCGACCGGCAGGATGGGACACGCGATCTGGGCGGTCGCGCCGATCTTGACTTCGTCGATCCTTCCCCCGAAGAAGGAGCCCAGCGAGCCGTCGCCGTTACGCATCGTACCCACGTCGACAGGGAAGGTCGAATCGAACAACTGGGACGGGATGGCCGTGCTCCAGGAGGGCACCGTGACGGCCTGGGGCAGACCGTTTAGGAAGATGGCCAACGTCGTCGGGTTGCCTTCGTAGTGGGCCTTGACGGTGTAGGTCGCCCCCGGTTGCAACGTCGCGACCGTGTCGATGCCGGCCCCATTGGATCCGTCGCCGCTGACAAAGAAGCGGAGGTGTCCGTCGCCCAGGAGGAAGAGATACCAGGAGGCTTCCCAATCGGCGTCCCCTCGCCCGTAGTGGGCGGCCACGACGCCGTTCGTGCGGAGCGGCGTGATGCAGGCCTCGACCGTCAGGGACGTTCGGGGACTCAGGCTCGGCGAGTCGTTGGCGCGAGCCCAGGCGCTGCTACCGTCCAAGATGAGCGCCCCGCCGAGGGCGGAAGCCTGCCCTTGGAGATACAGAGTGTTCCCGTTGCCACTCGAATCCGGCGCGTAGGAGGCGAGCGGGGGGGCATCGTCAAATCGCCACAACGCC
>CAYVGY010000118.1:7638-9341 GCA_964451065.1 uncultured Halobacteriales archaeon | reverse complement strand
CCAGGGCCGCGCCGATGCCGGCGCCCAGGAAGGTGGACTCGGAGAGCGGCGTGTAGGCGGTGAGGTTGTAGTAGGAGCCCGCGGGGACGTAGCTGAAGGAGAAGCTTCCATCGAGCACCGACACGGTCCGCAGCGTGACGTCGAAGGAGGAGAGAGTGACGTTGGCGCCGGCCACGATGTTCTGTTCCTCGTCGACGGTGGCTCCCTCGACGGCGCACGTGTCGGCGTCGTTCTCGCCCTCGGTGGACGTGGCTTGGTCGGTCGGCTCGTCGCCGGAATCATCGGCCGAATCGGAGGGTCCGCCCAGGCAGCCCGCCGACGCTACCATGAGCGCGAACGCGAACACGGCGGGGCGGGTCCTTGGGGCCATCGGATCAGGGCTCTCCGGCGTCGCCCCGGGGCGGCGGCAAGGGGTGTTGGAGGCCGAGCGAGGGGAGGGGCGTGGTCGACCAGAGTCCGGGGCCGGCGTCGAGGACGGCGACGGCGATCTGGCGGTCGGAGGTCGCGTCGTCGAGGACGCCCGACTCGGGGTCGGTGGTGCACCCGTTGCGGGGGGTGCATCCGTCGGTGATGGCCACGTAGTAGCGGCCGTCCTTCTGGGCCTGCACGTCGATGAAGTCGAGGAGGTTGCGGCAGAAGGGGCCGCTGGGCTCGGGCGCGCCGTACATCCAAATGCAGCCGACCTGGACCGGATCCTCTTTCGGCGTCACCCGGACCGTGAGGAACGTGGGGTTGTCGCTGGCGGCGTCGGTGCTGGTCGCCACGTAGAGGTGCCAGAGGGTTCCGCGGATGGCGTGGCTGGGCTCGACGGGGGGTCTGTCCTCGGGTGGGAGGGCCAGTTCGCGGTCCGTGAGCTGCGTCGTCTCCGTGCCAAGGTAGGCGACTGCGATGCGGCCGTCCGCGCCCGCCGCGATGGCGGTGAACGCGTTCAACGTGTGATCGGGCAAGGCGAGCTTGAACGGTCCCTCCCAGGTCTGGAACTTGTCGCGGCTGCGCAAGAGGTAGGAGAGGTGGTCCTTGCCGCGGAAGGAGAGATAGGCCGTGCCATCGGGCGTGATCGCGATGTCGGGGTCGATCTCGGTCTGCCCGATGTCGCCCTGGAACTCGCTGAGGCGCCACGTCAGGCCGTTGTCTTGTGTGACGGCGACGATGGGGTTGTGGGTGTTGTAGAAGCCGCCGCAGATCGGCACGACGACGGTACCATCGGGGTAGGCGGCGGGTTGGCCGTTGATCCCGGGGCATGGAATCTCTTCGCCCCTTCCGACGTCCGCGGCGGTGGGCATCCGCAATTCGCGCGTGTGCGCGAACGTCTGGCCTCCATCGTAACTCACGGCGCAGAAGGTGGCGGCCGTCTCCAGGAGTCCCCGGTTGACGCAGTAGTAGAAGACCTTGGGGTAGTTGGGCGCAAGGCTCGTGGGGTTGAGTGTCGTCGCGGGTCCGTAGTTGGCGGTGACCATTTTCTGATGGTCGAGGAGGACGGGCGCGTCGCAGGAGAAGTTCGGGGCCAGGGTGGCGTTTGCCCAGTGGTCTCCGTCGTCGTCGCTG
The DNA here is from genome assembly GCA_964451065.1 of uncultured Halobacteriales archaeon. Classification (GTDB taxonomy): domain Archaea; phylum Thermoplasmatota; class E2; order JACPAO01; family JACPAO01; genus CAYVGY01. The sequence continues at coordinate 7,796 of CAYVGY010000118.1, read as the reverse complement.
AAGGCGAGGTTCGTGCAGTAGGGGACCGTGCCGACGAAGGGAACGTTCCAGCCCGTGAGGTGGCTCACGTAGATTCTGTCCGTGTCGGGGTCGACGTAGAGGAGCGGGTCGAGCGTGGAGTAGCGGTCGTCCGTCACGGGGAAGTTGGGGCTGACGAA
>CAYVGY010000118.1:7071-7628 GCA_964451065.1 uncultured Halobacteriales archaeon | reverse complement strand
ACACCACTTGCCATGACTTGCCGTGGTCGACGGACCGGCGGACTTGGTCGAACGTGATCACGAAGACGTGGCCGTTGGAGGTGACGCCGACCGTGGGCTCGGCGCCGCCGCCGTCGACGAGTTGCTCGACGACGCGCGGCACATTGGCGGGGTCGGCTAGGAGTGGGTGGTCCAGCAGTACGTTCCCGGTGCCATCCGTGGCGATGGGCGGGGACCACGTGTAGGCGCCGTCGAACCGGTAGGCGGTGTCGGAGCCTTGGCTCTCGACCTCGGGGGCGGGTTGTCCGGGGCGTCCCAGCTGGTAGCCGGCCAGGGCGAGGGTTGCGGCCAGCATGGGGAGCGCGATCGCGATGGCCAGGAGTTGGGTCTTGGTGGGTCGGATCATGACTTGCGCCTCCATTGGGTGGGGAGGAATCCGGCCAGGCCTCCCACGACGAAGAGGCTGGCGCCGAGCGCGTACCGGGTGGTGGGGTTCCAGGCGGCGATGCCTTGCGCGACGGCGGGTCCGTCCACGGCGGCCGCATAGGCGGCCGAGAGCGGGCTGGCGCCGTCGACGA
>CAYVGY010000118.1:0-7061 GCA_964451065.1 uncultured Halobacteriales archaeon | reverse complement strand
CCGTTGGGGCCGGTGTAGGCGGCGATTTGAGGAACGCGGTAGTTTTGGGAGTAGCCGCCGGCCAGGGTCGAGATTTCGAACTGCATCGTCACGACGACGTCCTGTTGGGGGTGGTCCGTCGAGCTCAGGAAATGGACGCGCGTGAGGGGAATCGCGCTGCTGTAGCTGGCCACCTTCATCGAGATGAGTCGGCGGGACCATTCGGCGCTGCCGTCGGCGCCGTCGTAGGCCGTAAACCAGAGGTCCACGACGTCGCCGTTGAGGATGAGGAGGTCGTCGCGCCCGTCGCCGGTGATGTCGCCGGCGAGGAGGGGGAACGCGAAGGCCCCGACGGTGGCGATGTTGTGGATGGCGCTGGCGTCGCGGCCGGAGATGAAGGTCAGGTGGTGGGCCACCGTCTGGTCGATGTAGTACCGGGGCTCGTCCACGTGGATGTCGCCGACGCCGTCCGCGTCGAGGTCCGGGATGCCGTTGAGGCGGTATTCGCCGAACATCGCGTTGAGGTCGACGCTGGCCGTGAACGTCGTGGCTTCCCAGAGGACTTCGCTGGATGCCCCCCGGTAGAGGACCAGGGGCGTGGCCGTCACGTTGTAGTACTCGTAGTGGGGGCCCCCGGCGTTGGCGGGGTACTCCCAGACGTCCCACTTGTAGGCGACGAAGTCGTTGCCTCCGTCGCCGTCGGAGTCGCCCAGCACGAGGATGTCGTAATCGAGGGGTTCGTCCCACCGCCAGACCTCGGCGCCGTCGGCGCCGCTGCGGAGCGACACGTCGTGGCGGTAGTCGTGCTGGAAGTAATACTCGTGGAGGAGGATGTCGGCGCGCCCGTCGCCCGTGGCGTCGCCGATGCGTTGCAGCGTCCAGTAGGAGGCCCACGTGCTCGTTTCTTCCTGGAAGGTCTGGCTCCATTCCAGGTCCCCGGTGGCGCCGTCGCGCACGAGGAGGCGGCCCCGAAACAAGTACGGACCGTCGAGGTTGAGCGAGAGGTAGGGCGCGTACTCGAACGTCGTGTAGGCGAGGTCGGGGACGCCGTCGCCGGTCACATCGAAACACCAGGTCTCGTAGTTCCGGTACCAGTTGGCGGGCGCGGGGGACGAGTACCAGGCGCTGCGGGTCGGGTTGTGGGGGGGCGGGGCGTGGAGCAATTCGGGGCGGACGCTCACGGCGGGGTCGCGTTGGAACGTGTCTTGGTGCCATTCCTCGCGTCCCGTGGCCAGGTCGACCTTGGCGGCCCACTCGGTGGGCTGGTATTCCCAGGCCAGGGGAAGGGGACCATTGAAGCCGGGGACGCTCTCCGAATAGGGGATGTTGAGGGGCGCCGCGATGAAGCCGACGCCTTGGAGGTGGAGGCTCATCTGGGTCGTGGACGGCAGAAGGCGGACTCCGACTTGCGGCGGCACCTGGAGCAGCGGATTGACGAAGGCGTTGTCCGCGTACCAGTAGACCTGCTGGCGGATTAGCGAGCCTTCGGCGGGGTAGGTCCAGGCGACCTTCTGCGCGACGGGGTCGAGCAGGTAGATCGCGTGGCGGATGAGCCAAGCGTTGTTGGTGTTGTCTGAGTTCCTGTCGCTGTTGAGGGCGCGGATGACGGCGTAGCGGTACACGAGGAGGTCCTGGTGGCCGTCCGCGGTCGGGACCGTTCCCACGAGGAACTCTTGGGCGCACTGGTTGGAGGGCGGGGGCGCCACGCCGGTGGTGGGGTCGACGTAGGGGCGGTCGAGTCGCTCCTCCCAAAGGAGGCTGCCATTGACCCCACTGATGATCTGGACGCGGTGGGGAGGTCCGCAGATGGCCCGCCCGCCGAGCGGCGCGGCCGTGCTGCCGACGGCCGCCATGGGGTTGCAGGGGAGCTCGTTGAGGCAGTAGACGTCCAAGGCGATGTCGTCCTTTCCGTCGCCGCTGACGTCGCCGACGTCGTAGGAGTAGGTGACGACGTTCTCCTCGTCGAAGGTTCCGTCGTCGCCCTCGGAGGCGGCTCGGCTCATGGGCGTGTTCCAGCCGAGGCCGGCGTAGTAGTCCCGGACCGCCCCGACGAACGTCTGGGGCGTGGCGTCCTCGTCGAGGACGTCGTCCAGGAGGGAGAAAAAGGGGTCCTGCCCGAGGCCCGTGCCAGGCCCCGGGTCGCTCCCGGTGGGTGTATGGTTGGGTTGGCCCTGCGGGGGGCCGTTGGGTGGCTTATGCTGGGGAGCGGGGTCAGGAATCCCCGGGGTCAACAGGAGAGGGTTGAGGGGCGTCGTGGCAGCGGCGGTGGGGCGCAGGATCGGCGCCTCCTCGACCGTGGTCGCGTCGTCCGTGAGGAGCGTCGCGCCGAGCGGTGCGGCGAGGGCCATCACGGCCAGGGGGATCACGAGGGTGAGGAGGGTTGCGCGTCGCATGGGGTATCACCTTAGTTTTGGGTTGCCATGGTCCGGCGCGTGGGGCGGGTTTCCTTCGGCGCGGTCTTGGCGTGTCCGTTGCCGTTCTGGGGCGTCCCGTCGAGGCGGCCCACGAGGGCGCGCCGGACGTGGGCGGGCGCCTCGAGCACGTTGTCCAGCGCTTCGCCGAGGCCGCGGCAGAAGACGATGGTCATGTCGGCCAGGCTGGGCTCGTTGACGAGGAGCGTGGGTCGAGCCGCCTCGGGGACGATGGCGAAGCGGAACCCGCGCGCGGCGGCCGCCTCGAGGCGTTGGAGGATGGCGCGGACCGGGCGGAGTTCGCCGCTCACGGCGACGCCCCCCACCATGACGTAGGTCTGCTTGACGGGGATGCTCTCGAGGGCGCTCACGGACGCGACGGCGGCGGCCAGGCCGATGCCTTCGGCTTCGGCGCTGGGGTGGCGGATGTCCGCGTCGACGTGGAGGTCGTGGTCAGCGATGTCGGCGCCCTTGAGGACCTTGAGGACGGCTCCCACGTTCTCCACGCCGGAGGCGCGCGCTTGTTGCAGCTGGTGGCCGAGCACGATGGTGCCGCCGGATCGGGAGAGGGCGGGCACGACGGCGGCCTCGACGGGGACGACGAGGCCCGCGGGTTCGCCGACTTCGCCGCTTCCGATGATGGCGAGTCCGTTGGCGACGCCGATCTGGGAGCCTTCGTTGACCAGCGACTGGTCGGCCAGCGCGTTTTGGATCGAGTTTTCCGTGATCTGTTGTTCGAGGCTGCGGGAGGCGTTCTTGGCCATGCGGACATGTTCGAGCGTGACGATCTTGGCGGCGGCGCTGTGGGCGTAGTCGCCCGCCGTGCGGACGAGACCGCCCAGCTCACGGAGGCGGAGGGTTAGCTTGTTGAGTCGGCCGCTGCGGCGCTGCGCCTCGCGGATGATTTCGGCCACGGCGTCGGCCTCGAAGTGGGGGATTCGCCCGTCGCGCACGACTTCTTGGGCGACGAACTGGACAAGCTTGAGGCGGTTCTCGTGGGTGTCCTCCATGAGGTGGTTGACGAAGACCTCGTACCCATAACCGCGGATGCGGCTCCGGAGGGCGGGGTGCATGCCGACGGCGTGCCCATCGGGGGGCTGGACGGCGTCGAGGTTGCCGGCGGCGACGAGGATGAACTCGCACGGCATCGCCTCGGTGCGGATCATGGCGCCGGCGCTGGACTGGCTTTGGCCGACGATGGCGTATTTGCCTTCCTGGATGGCGGTGAGCAGCGCCTGTTGGCTCTCGAGGCGCAGCACGTTGACTTCGTCGATGAACAGGACGCCGCGGTGTGCGCGGTGGATGGCGCCGACCTCGACGCGCAGGTGGGGCGGGGTTTCCAGGCCGCCGGACTGGTAGGGGTCGTGGCGCACGTCGCCGAGGAGGGCGCCCGCGTGGCTGCCGGTCCCGTCAACGTAGGGCGCGCGTTCGACCTCTTTCGAGTGCTCGACGAGCATCTTCGGCACCAAGAAGTCGCCTTTGGGGCGTTTCTGGCCGCTGAAGTAGAGGAAGAGGATGGCGATGAGGACCAGGAACAGGAACGCGAGGAGTCCGTTCGTGGAGCCGGGGTAGAGTTTGAGCCAGACGTAAAGGCCGAACGCGATGGCGCCGAGGGCGAACACCCATTCCATGATGCGCCACAGGAGCGTGAGGCGGCGCGCCTTGCGTTCGTACTTGTGGACGAGTTTGCGGCCGTCGCCGCCCTCGACCGTGAGGGCCTTGGGGTTGTTGGGGTTCTTGATGTTGTGGTAGACGAGGACGTCCTTCTGCTTCTCGCCGGGAAGGATCTCCGTCATGGCCTTGGCGAGCATCGATTTGCCGGTGCCGGGGTCGCCGATGAGGAGGAGGTGGCGGCGTTGTTCGGCCGCCTTGAGGGCGACGGCCACGGCGGCGTCTTGGCCGATGACCTGGTCGATGAGGCGCTCGGGGACCTTGACGTCGGCCGTGGATTTGACGCCGACCTCCTGGATCCAGGCGTGCGGGTCAGGGTTCACGGACTTCTTCGTGGGTTTCGTCATAGGGAGGGGGCCTCCACGGCGGTCTTCTTGCGCTTGAGCAGGAGCGAGCCCACCATGGCGGTGGCGAGGGCGCCGGCGACGGCGCCGACTTGGGCCATGTTGGGGCCGGCGGCGGGCGAAGCGATGGGCGGCGGCGCTTGGGGGCCCCAGGGGCAGCAAGGGATGAAGTTCGTCTCAACGACTTCGCTGAAACGGGTGTAGCCGTAGTCGCCGTAGGCCACGAACTCGTGCGGTTCGCCGGTCGGGTCGTTGACGATGACGAGGGAGTCGTGGAGGTCGCTGAAGACGCCCTCGTCGAGGCCCTGGTATTCCGGGTGGTAGATGGCGCGGCGCGCGGGGTCGCCGAGCTCGAGGTCGATGCGGCCTTGGTAGAAGCCGGAGGGGCTGATGGCGCCCATCGCCTTCCAGATGGTGGGCTTGAGGTAGTCGTCGGCCTCGGTGGCGGGGTACTCGTAGACTTCCTTGAGGATGATGTGGGTGTTGCCGCTGGCAGGGGCCATCCCGAGCGCCGTCACGCGCGCCTCGAGGAGCTTGGTGCCGTCGGATTGTTGGCTCAGGTTGGAGAATTCGGCGCCGTAGTCGTCGGGCGTGGTCCAGTCGTCGCCGGTCTCGGCGTAGCTGACCTCGAGGAAGGCGTCGCCGCCGCCGTCGACGCCGGCCGCGGCCATGATGAGGCGGCCGCCGGGGCGAGGTGCCAGAACCGCGTCGCCGCGGGTCTGGAACGTGGTGCCGACGACGCGGGTCGTTCCTGACACGACGTCGATCGCGTGAAGGTAGTACGTGCCGCCGACGGCGCCGGGGTAACCTGGGCCAGCCTGGCAGGCGATGTACGCGAGGCCGTCGTGGACGACGGGGCCGGTGATGGCGTCGCACGTTCCGATGGTCTGCTCAGACGGGAGGCGGGTCCACTGGGATTTGCCGGGTTGGAGCCAGGCCGCGTTGATCCACGACGTCTTGGGCGTGGCGAGGGGGTTGGGGACGGCCGCGGCGGGCTGGGATTCGCGCCAGACGAGAAGGACGCGGTCCGCGTCGGAGACGTAGGTCATGTGGAGGCTGTCGATGCGGTTCGCGGGGGCGTCGGGCCGGATGTTCTGCTGGTTCCCGTAGTATTCCATGGGGACGTTGATGCGGCCGCCGCGCCAGACGCTGATGATGTACTCGAAGTCGACCTGGCCAGGGTTGCGCACCGTGTAGAGGCTGGCGATGTGCATTCGGCCCTTGCCGTCGAGGGTGGCGGCGTTGTCCTCGCCGTAGACTTCGTTCTCGTTGGTCCGGTAGGGGGAGTGGTAGAAGTGGTCCTTCCATTCGTCGAAGACGCCGCCGATCGTGTTCTGGAACGTCGTGTGGGGCTGGTGGAGGTGGTCGTCGCGGCTGCGCGTCGTGGCGGTCTCGTTGTCGGTGAGGTGGATTCCGTGGCCGCCGTGCATGGCGTTGAATGCGACGAGGTCGAAGTCGGGGTCGGTTTCGTCGATGAGGAGGACGGGTTGGCCCATGATGTCCTCGAAGTCGGGCACATAGAGAGGGCAACCGAAGGCGACGGCAGAAGCGTTGGAGTCGACGTCGCCCTCAGGGCACCGGAATTCGATGTCGCTGGTGCCGTCGCCGGAGCCGTCCCAGAGCAGGGGGTGGTCGGCGGGTTGGCTGAAGATGGGTCGTTGTCCTTCGGTGTCCGGCGTCACGCCTGGGGCGTGGGGAAGGTTGGGCACCGTCCCGGTCGGGGGGGCCGTTGGCGCGAGATCGACGGCGATCGGTAGGGTCCCGCCGGCCAAGGCGCCGGATGCAGAGCCGATGGTCAGGAGGCCGAAGAGCAGGAGGACGCGGGACGTCGTCATTTCGGGGTGCCTCCCTTGGGCTTGTTGCGGTTGCGGAGGATGCCGATGCTGAGGCCCGTGGACATGCCGAGGATGGCCGGGCCGATGTTCACGACGGCGTTCTCGGTGGCGGTGGCCGGCTCGCCCGGCACGGGTAGGAGGTCAAGGAAGGTCTTGAGGCCGGGGTCGGGGTTGAGTTCGGGCGCGATCCACTGGCGCGTGCCGTTAGCGAAGAGGAACGACTGGATGGGGACGATCTCGTACCCGCGGTGGGGGCTCCTGCGTTCCAGGTTCACCGTGGCCATGGTCCGGTTGTCGGGGGCGGCCGTCTCGACGCAGGTGGTCCCGAGGAGGACGAGGTCCGCGCCGGCCGTGGCGGCCTGGATGCGTGGGTCGTCGAAGAGGACGGTGCGCCAGACCTCTTGGCCGGTGCCGACGTCGAAGCGGGTGAGGTCGAGGCGGCGCGCGTGGCCGGAGACGACGGTGAGTTCTCCGTGGGGGCCGACGCAGGGGACCACGAGGCCGATGGGGCCCCATGCGGTGAGCGTGGCGAGGACATCGTCCATTCCCTCGGTTCCGCTGAGCACGAGGTACGAGTGCTTGCTGGTGGAGAGGAGGCCCTGTTCGGTGGCGGCGGGGGCGATGTAGCGGCTGGGCGAGACGACGTCCTTGACGCCGTCCCGGTTCCAGTCGTAGGGGGCCAGGACGCGCTCGAACTGGGTGAGGGCGAATTGGTACGGGAGGTAGCTGTCGTTGGAGAACGGTTCATCGTGGAACCATTGCACGGCGCCGTCGCGGGCGTCGACGACGCGCAGCATGAAGAGTTTGGGCGGGAAGCGGCC
>CAYVGY010000117.1:0-9395 GCA_964451065.1 uncultured Halobacteriales archaeon | reverse complement strand
TGCGCCGACAACCCCTCCGCCCCGCCCGGGAACAGGATCACCGGCACGTGCACCTTGTCCTTGATGGCACGCACGGTCCGGTTCACGCCCTCATGGTCCACCCCGGTCGAACCGCCGACGAGGATGGCATGGCTGCCGGCCTCCTGCGCCGCCTCCGCGATGAGCCCCGCCTTCTCCGGCGCCTGCTTCTCCGGATCAATGAGCGTGAAGTGGAGACTGCTCCACCGCAGGTTCCGGTGAAGGTAACTATGGACCTTCCGGCTCATGAGGACGGTTCCCAAAGGAGGGGGGTTATATGAGCGCTGTTGCCAGGAACGGCAAGAACCCCAGCACCATCCCCACTTTGAGCAGGTTCTGTGCGGCGCGCGCCGAACCCAAGAACGGCGCAACCAGAAGCACGACGATGAGCGGCATCAACGAATAGAGATAGACGTCGGGAAACAGCCCGAGAAACCACGGCCACAACGCGAACGGGACCACCACCCATGCCAACACGTCGCCCACGCGCCGCGCCCGCACCGGACCGACGCGCACGGCGAACGTGGACCGGGCCAGGGCATCATGCGTCGCGTCTTCCGCGGACTTGTACAGTTCGCGCGCCAGGTTGAGCAACATCGCGAGCACGGCCATCACGAGCGGCGCCACGAGACGCTCGTCCAAGACCAACGCCTCCACGCGGTCCGGGACGAACGTGAAGACCGGTGCCAGGGCGGCCAGGCCGCCCAGCAGGAACAAGGCACCCGCGTTGTAGCTTACCAAGAAATGACCCGCTAGACCCAACCGCTTCAGCAGGAGCTCATAGAGCAAGAGGTTCCCCGCCAACAAGAGACCGAGCAACAGCGTCCAGAAGTTCACGAGGCCCGCCGTCAGGAGCGCGGCCATGACGAGGCTGGCGCCCCACCAGACGGCCTCGCTGGGCGACACCACGCCGCGCGCCACGGGCCGCCGCGGATGCGCCGAGCGGTCAATCACCGCGTCCAGGCCATCGTTGAGCGCGTTCCCACCGGCCACGCCCAACGCGCCGGCTAGGCCGGCCAAGAGCAACGCCGTCCACGGCGGTTCTCGACCGACGGCGGCGAGGCCACCCACGACGACGCCCACGAAGGCCAAGACGACGTTGCCGGGCCGCCCCAGCTCCGCAAACGCAGCCCCCCGACCCATCACAACCACGAGCGGCGCGCCGGATATAGACCCTGGCGGCCACGTAACCCGTAAATTCGTGGGCCTCCATGCCCCGCGGATGCCCGGCCCCTTCGGCCCCCTCAAGTACCTCTACATCGGATCCGACCACTTCGAGGACGATCTCGCCTACCACCGCGACGTGCTAGGCGCCCAGCTCGTCTGGAACTTCTTCGCCTTCGACGCCCACGTCGCCGCCTTCCGCCTCGGCGAAGGCCCGCTCGTCCTCCTGGCCGACCACCGACCCCCGCGCACCTGCATCCCGCTCTTCATCGTCGAAGACGCCAAAGAAACCGCCCGGACGCTCAAGAAGCGCGGCTGGAAACCCACCGCGGGCCCCTTCGGAATCCCCGACGGCCCCTGCTACACGTTCCAAGACCCCACCGGCAACCTCTACGGTTTCTTCCAGGACGACCGTCCCGATGTCCTCGAACAGGAATACCGCCAAGAACAGCAAGCCAAGAGGAAATCCTAGGTTGTCGGCCCAGCGACCCGGACCGGATCCGGGAAGTCCCGCCAAAGTCCCGAGACGAATTCGGTGACCTCCGAATACACCCGATGATGCAGGTCCTCCACGACGCCGCTGCGCGCCGCCACCGTCTGGAACGCGGACTCGAGCTGCGCCAGGTCCCGCACGAGGATCTCAATATGGAATTCGCCGAGGCCCGGCGGACCGAACCCGAGTTTGCGGCGGGCGAGGTTGTAGCTCTCGATCCGCCCCTGCGCCTTCAGGTGGTCGAGGTACGCGTGCACGCGCTTCGCGAACTCCACGTCCTTCGTCGTGTCCTTGAGGTTGACCCAGATGTGATAGTGGTCCACGGCCGGAGCCCCAAGCCCCGGTACGCTCCCCGCCCCGAATAGCCTTCGAGCCGCCAAATGACGGCTTATGAACTAGCCGCCATATGACGGCAAACCCATATTAGGCGAGCGCCGCCTAGCGCCGGACGTGCTCGGGATCTCCTTCCGCCTCAAACACGCCTGCGTCTTCGGGAAACTCTCCGGCCAGTTCCCCCACATCACGTTCTCCAACTGGTGCAACTACGCCCTCGAGATCATGGAATACCAGACCCGCGACGCCCCCACCGCGGACGCCATCCAGAAAGGGTTCGCCCAACTCTCCAAACTCGGCTTCAAGGTCCTCAGCCCCAGCGCCCGCGGCGGCAACACCCAGACCGTCCTCATGCGCTGCGCCCACAAACCCGGCCAATCCGTCGACGAGGTCATCGAACGCCACGGCGCCCTCGTCCTCTACCCCGTCGTCTACCGCGATGGCTGGGAGCACTACCGCATCGTCGCCGTCGACGAGACCAAGGTCCAAGAACTCTTCGAGACCCTCCGGCAAAAGGGCGACCTCGAGATCACGATGAAGAAGCGCACCGAGGAAGGCCTCCTCAGCCACTCCTTCCTCGTCTCCACGGGCGAGCTCTTTGCGGAACTCACGTCCAAACAGACCGACGCGCTGCGGGCCGCCATCGATCACGGCTACTACCAGGTCCCCCGCAAGATCCGCTTCGAGGACATCGCGAAGGCGAGAAAGACACCCCGGACCACCTTCGAGGAGCACGTGCGGAAAGCCGAAAGCAAGATCATGCAGTCCCTCAAACCGTACGTCTCCATCTACTCGACAGCGACGGCGTGAGGTCGCCCCCGAGGTCTAAGAAGGAAGCGTTTCCCCGTCGTCGGTAAGCTCGCGGAGCCGCAGGAGGGCCGACTCCAGCGACCGCATGTAGGCCCTGAGCGCGTCGCGGCCCTTCGGTGTCAGCCGGTACCGCTTGCGGGGCTTGAGCTCGATGAGGGCGTGCGCCGTCTCCACGTAAGCGGCCTCCTCCAACCCTTTGAGGTGCGATGCGAGGTTCCCGGGCGTGAGCGCAGCATCGCGGGCGAGGTCGTTGAAGACGCCGACATCGGTGGCCGCCAACAGCATCATGATTTTGAGGCGCGGCGCCGAGTGGAGCAAGGGGTCGAAGTCGACGGGTGGGGGCGCGTCCTCCATGGGGCCGCCTCCTACTCGCCGTGGAGGTACTTCAGGAACCCGATGCCTACCTGGCCAATCCCGAAGAAGAAGGCGGCGACGCCGTCGCCCCAGTGAAACGGATGCACGAGGAGGGCGATGGCTGCGGCGAGTGCAAGGAACGACAAGGCATGTCGAGGCCAAAGCAGCATGGCTCGTTTGGGCCTGGGAAAGATCTGGACGACGACGGCCAAGAACAGGACCCAGATCCCCGGAAGGTAGTCGAAACTGTCCCGCGCCGCAATCAACCAGACCGTAGCGGCGGCCGGGACGGCCATGAGGAAGATCAAGCGGTAGAGTACTCTTCGTTCCCCCTCGCCGTGCGTCAGGCGTCCGACGCGTGCCCCGATGAAGAGCGTCACGATGGTGCCCACGGCGCACGGGATGACCCACAGCCAAGGAAGCGACGGGCCCACCGTGGTCTCGTAGTGTTCCTTGTCGAGGTGGATGACCTGGTAGAAGGCGAAGATGGCGCCCGCGATGAGGCCCCACATGATCATGACGGCGCCAAACGTCCGGCCGCGCCGTCGCTCGAGGCTCGCCTCGACCTCGCGGATGGCGCCCAAGATCTCCTTCAGTTCGCCCCGCTGAAGTTCCGTCATCGGGTCCCCGTCTGGTTCGCAGCCGCCGGCGAAGTATCAACCTTCCGAGAAGGCGCGGTCGCCACGACGACGCGCGGGGCCGCGGCGGCGCGGACGAGGGCGGCGGTCGGGACGGCGGCAGGTCGACGAGCGGTGCCCCCCATCCACGCGGGCGCCCACCAGTTCCAACGGCCCATGAGCCGCATGGCCGCCGGGACGATGAGGCCGCGCACGATGGTGGCGTCGATGAGGATGGCGAGCGCGAGCCCGAGCCCGAAGGCCTTGATGAACACGACGTCGCCGAAGGCGAACGCGGCGAACACGAGGACCATGATGGCGGCGGCGCTCGTGATGAGGCGGCCGGACTTCTCGAGGCCCCACGCGACGGCGGCGCGGTTGTCGTGGGTGCGGTTCCATTCTTCGTGCATGCGGGCCAGCATGAGGACTTCGTAGTCCATGGAGAGGCCGAACATGTTGGCGAAGAGGAGGATGAGGGTGGAAGGGTCGATGGGTCCGGGCGTGAAGTCGAGGGCGTCGCTCAAGTATCCTTGTTGGAAGATCCAGACGACGAGGCCGAACGCGGCCACGATGGAGAGGAAGTTCATGACGACGGCCTTGAGCGGCAGGAGCAGGCTGCGGGTCTGGAGGAAGAGGAGGACGTAGGTCGCGGTGACGATGTAGAGGACGGCCCACGGGGTCTTGTCTTCGATGATCTGGAGCGTGTCGTGGTCGATGGCGGGCTGGCCCGTGACGAGGACGTCGGCGCCGGGGGGTGGCGTGAGGCTGCGGATGGCGACGGTGAGGTCGCGGGCCGCGTTGCCGGTGGGATCGAGGTGGGCGTGGACGGTGAACTCGACGATGTGGGCGCCGGTCGTCCGCACGACGAGATCTTGGACGCCGGTGGGCCATTCGGCGCGGGGCGACGCATAAAGGTCCACGTAGTCCTGTTGGGTGAGGGCGGTGTCAAGCGAGACGACGCTGTCGATGCCGGCCACGTCGTCCAAGGTCGCCAGACGTTGGCCGTAGTCGTAGAGGCCGCTCACGTGGCCAGCGGAAAGGACATTGCCGTCGGTGAAGTCGGCGACGACGCGCAGCGTGGTCCCTCCTTGGCCGGGGAAGTCGTTGGCCAATGCCTCGAAGCCTTGCCGGCTCTCGGCGTAGGCGGGCAGCGCATGGGGGCCCCCGCCGGCAGTATGGAGGGCGAGGAGCGGGACCCCCATGAGGAGGATGAGGGAGAGCGCCGGCACGAGCACGAGCGTCGGTCGTTTCATGACGCCGATGGCGAGCCGGTGCCAGAAACCCGTGGCCGTCGAGGCTCGTTCGGGATGGATGAACGGGACGCGAGCCTTGTTGATGCGGGGACCGAGGAGGCTCAGGATGGAGGGGAGCAGGGTGAGGGCGTAGAGGACGGCGACGGCGACGACGATGGCGCCTGCGACGCCCATCGTGACGATGAAGAGGCCCGTGAAGAACGCCATGCCGGAAAGGCCGACGGCGACCGTGAGGCCGCTGAACGCGACGGCGCGGCCCGCGGTGGCGAGCGTTCGCGCAAGCGCAGCCTCGGTGTCGTGGCCTTGGCGCAGTTCCTCGCGGAACCGGCTCACGATGAACAGGCTGTAGTCGATGACCACGCCCAGACCGACGAGGGTCACGACGTTGGTGGCGTAGACGCTCACGTCCACGAACTGCGCCAGGACGAAGGTGAGCGCGACGCCGCCGCCCACCGCCAACACGCCGATGGCCAGAGGAAGGAGGGCCGCCATGAACGTGCCGAAGACGATGAGGAGGAGGACGGCGACGAAGGGCAGCGCGAACGTCTCGCCCTTGGCCAGGTCCTCGGCCAGGATGGACTCGATGTCCTGGTGGATGGCGGCGTTGCCGGTGCCGCGGATCTCCAACGTGGGGGAGTGGATCTCGGCGCGCAGGGCGACGTAGTTTTCACGGGCGACGGTTTCCGCTCCGTGGACGGCTCCAACCACGAGGATCTTATGGCCGTCGTGGGAGACCATCGAGCGAGCCAAGTCGGGGCTGGCCTCGTAGGGCGTGATCAGTTGGGCGAGGCGTTCATCGCCTTGGATGGGGGCCAGGGCGGCCTGGACGGCGGTCTCGTAGGCGGGATCGTCGCTCTCGAGGTCGGGATGCGAGAAGACGAGGAAGAAGATGGCGTCGGGAGCCACCGGCAACTCGTCGGCCAAGAGTTCGAGGGCGCGTCCGGATTCTGTGACCGTGGGCGGTTTGTAGGGTTGGAGTTCGGCCCCCGTCGCGAGAAGGGCGATGGTGCCGCCCAGCGCCAACACGGAGAGGACGAAGACGACGCGGCGGCGCCGGTGGACGACGCGGCCCCACGAGGCGAGGAACGAATCCGGGCGTGGCGGCGGCGACACGGGTCGAGGCGCCGGGGCCGCATTGGGGGCCGATGCCAGCGCTGGGGAGCGACGCTTGGGAATCCGAGGAATCCGGGTCGCCGGCTTCGCCGCCGTCACTCTCATCGGGAGGTCGGCCGGGTTTATGTGCGTAGGACGCTGTCTGAAAAACAAAGCGGCCGCGGATGCCCTAAGATTGTCGATGGATGACGAAGTCCGACATGTGGTGGAGTGCCCGCAACGCGTCACCCGCTTCCGTGTGCGGCAGCGAGCGGAGCGCGGTCCTGGCCTTGGCGACCAGGTCCTCGGCGGTCTTCTCCGCATGCTGGAGGCTGCCCGCCTGGGTCATGAGGGCAATCGCCTCTTCGACGTCCTGCGGCGTCGTCTTGTGCTCCGGTTGGTCCAAGATCGCGCGCAGTCGGCGGCCTTCCGGCTTGGGGAGGTTCTCCAACGCGTGCACGGCGATGAGCGTGCGTTTGCCGCGCACGATGTCGGTGCCCCGCGGCTTGCCGGTCACGTCCTCCGCGCCCGTCATGCCCAGGAGGTCGTCCTTGATTTGGAACGCCATGCCCAGCGGCGCCCCGAAGCGCCGAATCGCATCCACCTGGTCGGGCCTCCCGCCGCCCAAGGACGCGCCGGCCTCCAGCGCGAACTCCAAGAGAACGCCGGTCTTGAGCCGCACCATCTCGAGGTAGCCCTCCACGGTGGCCAACTCGTCGCTCTCCGACAAGAGAAGGTCCATGGTCTGCCCCTGGTAGAGCTCGAGACAGGTCTCGCTGGCCCTTCGCAGCAGGGTGAGGATGGTGTCGCGATCGACGCCCGGCACCTCCGCGTTCCGCGTGATGGCTCCGAACGCCAACGCGAACAACGCGTCGCCCGCCGTGATCGCGATCGGGTTGCCCCAGATGGCCGCCACCGTGGGCCGGCCTCGTCGCAACTGGTCCTCGTCCATGATGTCGTCGTGGATGAGCGTGAACGTGTGGATGAGCTCGACCGCCGCCGCCGTCGGCAACGCCCGCTTCGGCTCGCCGCCCACGGCCTCGCACGCCAACAGGCACAGCGTGGGCCGCACCCGCTTGCCGCCCGCCTCGACCACGTGCCGGATCGGCTCATAATTGGCCATGCTCGGCCGCACCCGCTGTGCGCTCGCGTCCAGCGCGTTCTTGATCGACTCATAAAACTTGA
The DNA here is from genome assembly GCA_964451065.1 of uncultured Halobacteriales archaeon. Taxonomy (GTDB): domain Archaea; phylum Thermoplasmatota; class E2; order JACPAO01; family JACPAO01; genus CAYVGY01. Next base: position 2,076 of record CAYVGY010000117.1, on the reverse strand, counting down.
ACGGCCGCACCTCGCGAAGGATCCGGTCGAGCTCCGCATCCACCCAGCGGGCCCGCTCCATCATGACGCCGGCCAACTCGACGGTCTCGCTGCGCTCCTTGGCCGTCACGCCGGAATCTCCTCAAGGTCGTCCGCGCGCGGCCCCGGCGCCCGCATGTACTTCATCAAGAGCGGCACCATCGTCGGCATCCGCGTGAGCAACAGTTTCGCGAAGGTCCGGAACCGCGCATACGTGAGGTCCACAATGACGTCGCCCGAGATCACGTCCGCGATCCGTTCCATGTCCTCGTCCGTCAACTGCTCCATGAACATCCGGAACCGGTACAGTTTCTGGAGCGTGTTCCCCTCCGCCTCCATCCAACGGGTGTGGTACTCGGCAAGGCGCGCGGCGGAGACGTTTCCCTCGCGCAGGGCGGCGCTGCCCACCTGGCCCGCGATGACGCCGGCCCGCATCGCCAGCGCGATCCCGCCCCCGTGCACCGGGTTCACCTGGTGCGCCGCGTCGCCCACGAGGAGGATGCCGTCACCCCAGTACTTCTTGAGGCCGGCGCTCACGGGGATGCCGCTCGCGTTCACCTCCACGGGGCTCGCGCGCCCGAACAGGGAGGGGTTGTCCGCGATGAACCGATCCAAGTAATCGATGGCGCGCTCCCCATGGCGCGACTCCGTCGTGAGGATCCCGATGCCGACGTTGGCCAGCCCGTTCGCCTTGGGGAAGATCCATGCGTACCCGAACGGCGCCACCTTGGTTCCGAAGAAGAGATGGAGACGCGTCGTGTCACACCTGACGCCGGCCATCTCGTACTGCGCCGCGCTATGATAGTCCGACATGCGCTGCAACGAGCGTAGTCCGGCCTTCTTGCCGACCATGCTGTCGATGCCGTCGGCGCCCACCACGAGCTTGGCGTTCACGTGCACGCGCCGCCCCATGTAATCGCCCGTCACGCCCACGACACGGTCCCCATCCTTGAGGACGCCGTCGATGTGTGTCTTCACCATGCACTGCGCGCCGGCCTCGATCGCCTGCGCCGCGAGCGCCTTCTCAAACACTTTCCGCTCGAGGACGTACCCGACGGCGCCGGGGTCGTCCACCGTGACCGTCTTTCCGCTCGGACTGTAAAGCACGGCGCCCTGGATCCTTCCCACCGCCCAAGTGGGATGAGGCTCCACGCCGACCGCCTGAAGCCCTTCCAGGCTCAGGCCTTCGGCGCAACGCTTGGGCGCCCCGATCTCCTGGCGCCGGTCCACGAACAAGGTCTTGGCGCCGCCGCGGGCGAACTCGCGCGCCGCCAGCGAACCGCCCGGGCCTGCGCCCACAATGACCGCGTCGACGTTGCGGACAATCTCCCCCGAGCCGTTCCCACTAGTCAAGCGGGCGACCCCCGCTCAACGCTTCCACGGGGCAGAACTTGACGCAGATCCCACAATCCGTGCACGAGTCGAGGATCGTGAGGCGCGTCTCGTAGAGCTCGATCGAGTTGACGGGGCACAACCCCACGCACCCGGCGCAGTACACGCAGACCTTGGGGTCCACCGTGACGACCAACGGAATCCTCCAGGAACCGGTGGAACCCGCCCGAGCGTATTAAAGAATGTCGCGGTCCGACGCCACAAGATACGGTCTTATCCCGCCAGACCTTGACCGGCGCCCGATGGCCCAAGGCCGCCCCCAATTCAAGGTCGAGGGCGAGACGAGCCAAGAAGCCGTCGAACGCATCAGCGAAGTCACCGACATCCTGTTCCGCGCCCCCCACTTCCTCTTCTCGTACACGTTCATCTTCCTCCTCCCCTACCTCATCTTGCCCCTCTTCTGGCGTGAATTCCTCTCCGAACCCGACCAAAGTTTCTGGTATGCCGTGCGCAACCTCACCCTCGTCTTCACCCTCCCCGCCACGATTTCCGCCGCCGGCGCCTGGCGCCTGGCCCGCATCTACGGCGGCAGCTTCGATCGCCGCCGAAGCGCCTTCACCGCGTTGAGCGCCGAGTTTTTCCTCCTCATCATCGTCGGCGTGGGTGGCCTCCTCCACCGACGCGCCGGCTACGAGTTCGGCGACGCCGTCATCGTCGGCTACGCCT
>CAYVGY010000116.1:0-9547 GCA_964451065.1 uncultured Halobacteriales archaeon | reverse complement strand
CCCCTCAAGGCGTTCTTCGCCGAGACGCAGACCCGCGTCACCGGCGAGGTCAAGCTCAAACTCTACAAGGGCAACCTCACCGTGGCCAGCCGCACGAGTCCCTACAGCCTCTACGACAAGACCCTCGCCACGTACGGCACCGGCGACAGCTACGACCACGCCGCCGCAGCCGGATTCATCAAGATCTGGGGACTCCCGCTCAAGGTGTGGAACAGGGCGGGCCAGAAGGTCCCCAAGGCCAGCGCGCCGCCCACGGCCCGGTAGCCGAAGCCGTCCCTCAACGGTGAAGGAACGGTCGCATCGCTTCGGCCACGATGCGCGCCTGTTCCGCGGGCGTGCCTTCGACCCGTTGTCGCTTGCGTTCGACGGTGTCGCCGGCGATCAATCCGTCGACGGTCGTATAGGACCCCTTGAGTCCCACGTCCGACTCGCCGAGCCCCAAGTCATCGGCGGAGAGGACGCGGACGCGATCCTCCGGCGCCGCGTCCATGCGGGGGAAGTTGGGGAACCGGGGCTGGTTCGCCCCCGAGACGACCGCGACGAGCGCCGGCGGGGGGACGCCGACGGTTTCCGTGACCGGGCCCAGGTTGCGTCGTGCCAAGAACCAGCCCTGGTGGATGCGAAGCTGGTCGACGAAGGTGATTTGCGGGACGTTGAGCCATTCGGCGACGCCTGCCGGGACTTGGCCGGTGGCGGCGTCCGCGGACTCGTCGCCACACAGGACGAGGTCGTGGGGGCCCGCTCGTTGGACGAGACGGGCGAGCACGAGCGAGGTCGGGTACGTGTCGGCGCCGGCGAAGCGGCGGTCGCTGGCCAGGAGGGCGCGGTCCGCTCCCATGCCGAGGCAGAGGCGCAGGAGGTCCTTGGCGAATGGCGGCCCCATCGAGACGACGGTGACGGTGCCCCCGTGGGCGTCGCGAAGCTCCAGCGCGATCTCCAGGGCGGACTTGTCCGGGGGGTTGAGGACGTTCTCGGCGGCGGTGCGGTCGAGGGTCTTCGTCTGCGGGTTGAACTTGACCTCCTCCGGTTTGGGGACGACCTTGAGACAAACCACGGTGTCGAGCCTCACGCGGGCACTTCCAGGAGTTTTCGCAGTTCGGCCTCGATGAGGGGGGCCACGTCGAAGAGGTCGCCCACGATGCAGAGGTCGGCGTGGTCGAAGATCTCGGCGGCGGGGTCCTGGTTGATGGCGACGAGGAGGCCGACGTCCTTGAGGCCGGAGGTGAAGTGGCTGGCGCCGCTGGCGCCCGCGATGACGGCGACCTTGGAGCGGAGCGCGATGCCGGTGGAGCCGACCTGGCGGTCGCGGGACGCGATGCCGAGGTCGACGAGGGGGCGCGTGACGGCCCATGCGGCGCCGAGGGCGTCGGCGAGCCCTTGGAGCGCGGCCAGGTCGCCGCCCGTTCCGAGCCCGGCCACGACGACGCGATCGGCGGAGGCCACGTCGGCTTGTCCGAGGGCGCGGTGCTCGAGGACGACGACGCGCTCGTCGCCCGGTTGGAGGTCGACGCGTTCGCGCACGATGCGGCCCATCCGGGCGGCGTCCGGCTTGTGCGCGGCGAACACGCCGGGCCGGACCGTGGACATCTGGGGATGCGCCTTGTCGTTCTTGATGAGGGCCACGACGCTGCCCCCGAAGCCGGGGACGCCCGAGATGAGGAGGCCCTTGGCGGCGTCGACGTCCAGGCGCGTGGCGTTCGCGGTCAGGCCCGTGCGGAGGCGAACGGCGAGGCGCCCCGCGAGGTCGCGCCCGTTGGGCGTTGCGCCGAGGAGGAGGATCTTGGGGTGGTGCTTGGCGACGAGGGCGGCGAGGGCTTTGGTGTGGGCGTCGGTCGTGTACGTGTCGAGCATCGGGTGGTTGACGATGCGCGCCTCGTCGGCGCCGTGACGAACCGCTTGGGCTCCCGCCTCGCGGGGCGTCTTCCCGGTGAACAAAGCCGTCACGGGTTCGCCGAGGGCGTCGCCGAGTTCACGCGCGCGACCGACGAGTTCCAGGCCGACCGGGAGCGTGCGGCCGGCTTCCTGCTCCATCCAGACCCAAAGGCCCGTCGGGGCGGCGGGCGTCGTCATCGCGCCACCCCGGGAGGCGGTGCGAGGAGTTCAGCGACGTCGAGCACGCGCGGCCCGTGGAGGCGGCGACCGTCGTCTTCGAAGTTCTGGATGCAGTAGGGGCAGGCGGTGGCCAGGAGTTGGGCCCGCGTGTCCTTGGCTTGCTGGTAGCGTTGCGTAGAGAGGCGGTTGCCGTCGTCCCGGCGCCACACGCCGCCGCCCCCGCCCCCGCAGCAGAGCGCGTTGGACCGGCTGTTGGACATCTCGACGAGGCGGACGCCGGGGACGGATTCGAGGAGCTTGCGCGGAGCCTCGTACACGTGGTTGTACCGGCCGAGATAGCACGGGTCATGGTAGGCCACGTCGACGGGGTCGCGTCGGGCGGGTTGAAGCTTTCCAGCGTCGAGCAGGCGTTGGAAATACTCGGTCGCGTGCAGCACCTCCGCCCCGAGGCCGTACCGCGGGTAGACGTTGCGGATGATGTCGTAGCAGTGGGGGGAGAGGGTGACGATGGTCTGCGCCTTCGTGTCCCCGAACGTCTTCGCATTCTGCTGGACGAGGCGTTCGAGGAAGCCGCGCTCGCCGTTGACGCGCACGGCGTCGCCGCAGCAGCGCTCGTGGACGCCAAGGATGCCGACGTCGACGCCGGCCGCGGTCAGGAGGCCGGCGGCGCTGCGGGCCGTCCGCTGGAGGCGGGCATCGTACGAGGAGGCGCATCCGACATAGAGGAGCACGTTGGCGCCCGCCCGCGCGTCCTTGAGCCCGAGTCCGGCGGCCCACTTGGCCCGTTCGAGGCGGGGCGCCTTGCAGGAGTTGCCCTCTTCGAGGACGCTCCAGAGGACCTCGTGGGCCTCGGGCGGGGCGCGCCCGGTCTCGAAGTCGATGGTTCGCAGCCCCATGATGGATTCCACGACGCCGACGTGGCGAGGACACCGCGTCTCGCATTGGCGACATGCCGTGCATTGCCACGCGGACGCGTACCCGCCGTCGAGGCCCAACTGGGCGCGGCGCAGGAGCCGCCGGGCGGAGAACGATTCGCCGCCGCGGGAAAGGACGGGGCAGGACGCCGTGCAGGTGCCGCACTGGAAGCACGCGTCCATGCTGCCGCCGGTGGCCGCGTGGACGCGCTCCCACCGGGCGTCGTCGACGAGGATGGCCTGGACGCTCATGGCCGCTTCGCCTCCACGGCGGGCAGCGGCGTGCCGGGCGTCGCGCCATTGTGGAGCCGTTCGTGCATGGCGGTCATGGTCTGGGCGAACCGTTTGCCCTCGGCGGCGCTGATCCAGACGAGTTCGAGCCGCCTGGGGTCGATGCCCTTGTGCTGGAGTCGCTTCTTCCACTTGGCGACGCGCTTCTCCGTCTCCAGGTTCGCGGTGAGGTAGTGGCAGCTTCCGGGGTGGCACCCCGTGACGAGGACGCCGCCCGCGCCCCGCTCGAGGGCGTGGAGGACGAACTTCTCCGAGACGCGGCCCGAGCACATGGTGCGGATGATGCGGGACGAGGGGGGGTACTGGAGCTTGGCGATGCCGGCCTGGTCGGCACCGGCGTACGAGCACCAGTTGCAGGCGAAGACGACGACCTTGTCCGCGGCGTTCTCCTCGGTGGCGGCGTCGATCTGGGCCAGGACCTGCGCGTCCGTGAACCCCGGCATGGTGATCGCGTCGGCGGGACAGGCCGCGGCGCACGTGCCACAGCCCTGGCACGCGGCTGAGATGACCTGGTGGGTCTCCTTCACCTTGCCGTCGATGGCGGAGTGCGGGCACACCTGGGCGCAGAGCGTGCATCCGGTACATTTCTCGGCGTCGATGATGGCGCGCAGCGGCTCGCGCTCGCCCTTGCCGCGCGCCAGGAGCACCGCGGCCTTGGCGGCGGTGGCGGCGCCCTGCGCCACGGACTCGGCGACATCCTTGGGGCCCTGGCAGCCGCCGGCAAGGTAGACGCCGCTCACGGCGGCCTCGACGGGGGCGAGCTTGGGGTGGCTCTCGAGGAGGAACCCGTCCTCGCCGAGGGAGAGCTTGAGCTGGTCGGCGACGGCCCCCGGCGGGTTGGGCCGCAGGCCCTGGACGAGGACGAGGGAATCGGTGGGGAGCCGAAGGCGGGCGCCGGAGAGGACGTCGTTGAATTCGAGGTCCCCCTCGGCCCACTGGACGTGGTCCTCGACGGGCACCTCGTGGGGGAGGCGGTAGAACTGGACGCCGGCGCGGGCGGCCTCCTCGAAGAGTTCCTCGCCGTGGCGCGTGTAGGTGCGGATGTCCTTGGTGAGGACGCGAACGTGTTTGCCGCGGCGGCGCAGGTCGAGGGCCTGCCGCATCATGGACGTGCAGCAGTACCGCGAGCACCCGAAGGCGCCTTGGCGGGAGCCGATGCATCCCAGGAACGTGACGCGGTCGCCCACTTGGGGTTCGGGGCGGCGTTCGAGGTCGAGGTTGGTGAGGACGCGGGCGTCCTGGCCCAGCCCGAACGCTTGGGTGGGCGCGGGGTGGACCCCGGTGGCGACGATGACGGCGCCGACGTCGAGTCCGGAGCCGTCGGTGAGTTGGACGTGGAAGTTGCCGACGTGGCCGCTCACGACGGCGGGCTCGGCGTTGAGGTGGACGTGGACGCCGGACTCCTTCACCTCGTGCTCGAGGCGGTGCAAGAGGTCGGCGGCGGGCTGGTCGATGCCGGCGAGGTGGTGGAGGCGTCCCACGAGGCCGCCGAGGGCGGGGGCGCGTTCGGCGAGGTGGGTTTCGAAGCCTTGGCGGGCGAGGTTGGCGGCGGCGGCCATGCCGGAGGGTCCGCCGCCCACGACGAGGGCGTGGGGAACGACCGCCTGTTCGAAGGGGTCGAGAGGTTGGAGCAGTTTCGCCTTCTCGACGCTCATGCGCAACAGGTCGCGGCCCTTCGTCGTGGCGGCGCCCTTGTCCGCCTTGTGCACCCAGGAGGCGTGGTTGCGCAGGTTCGCCATCTCGAAGAGGTACGGGTTGAGGCCGGCGCGGGCGCAGACCTTCTGGAAGGTGGACCCGTGGGTCTTGGGGGAACAGGCGGCGACGACGGCGCGGTTGAGCCCTTTCTCCTTCATCGCCTGCGCGATTTTCTCCTGGGCGTTGGCGGAGCAGGCGAACATCATCTCCTCGGCGTGGGCCACGCCCGGCAGGGTCCGGGCGAATTCGACGAGGGCAGGGACACGGATCGTGCCGGCGATGTTCGAGCCGCAGTCGCAGAGGAACACGCCGACCTGGGCGGGTCCGGAGACGTCGAGGGGAGGCACGGCTTCGGCCACGGGCCAGGAACGGGCGTCGACATGGGTCATCGCCTCGGCGGCGGCCGCGCTGGCCTCGGCGACGCTGTCGGGGATGTCCTTGGGGCCGCTCGCGGCGCCGCACACGTAGACGCCGGGGCGCGTGGTGGCCTGGAGGCTGCCGTGGTCGCCGCCGGTGCGGAAGAACCCGTCGGGGTCGAGCTCGACGGCGAGGACGCGGGCGAGGTCGGGCGTGCCGGGGGAGGGCAGGAGGGCGGGGGCGAGCACCACGAGGTCGAAGGGTTCGTCGTGGACGACGGCCTCCGCGGTGCTCTCATAGCGGACCTGGAGGGCGCCGTCGTGGGCGCGGATGAGGGCGGGGCGGCCGCGGACGAAGCGGACGCCTTCCTGGGCGGCGCGGCCGATGAACTCGTCGAAGCCCTTGCCGTAGGAGCGGAGGTCCATGTAGAGGACGGTGACGGCCTCCACGCCGTGTTCTTTGGCCTGGTAGGCCTCCTTGGCGGAGTACATGCAGCAGACGCGGGAGCAGTAGTGGCAGAAGCGTTGGTCGCGGGAGCCCACGCAGAGGACGAAGAGGGCGTTGTGGGGATGCTTGCCGTCGCTGGGGCGGACGACCTCTCCTTGGGTGGGTCCGGCGGCGTTGATGAGGCGTTCGAACTCCATCGAATTCAGGATGTCGGGGTGGGTCCCGTAGCCGTACTCGGGGATGCTTCGCGCGTCGAAGAGGCGGAACCCGGTGGACACGATCACCGACGCGGCTTCGCGGTCGACGCGCTTCGTCTTGGGTTGGGAAAAGTCGATGGCGTTGGGTTGGCAGGCGGCGACGCACCGGTTGCAGGCCAGGTAGTTGGGCGGGTCGTTGAGGCAGGCGTCGAGGTCGATGGCGTACGCGCCGGGCTCGGCCTGGGAGAACGGCGTATAGATGGCCTTGCGGGCGGCGAGCCCTTCGTCGAAGGCGTTGGGGGCGGTCTGGGGGCAGGCCGTGACGCAGTCGTTGCACCGCGTGCAGGCGCTGGTGACGAAGCGGCCGCGTTGCTCGATGGCGACGCGGAAGGCGCCCGCTTGGCCTTCGAGGCCAACGACGTCCGCGAGCGTGAGAACCTCAATGTTGGGGTGGCGGACGACTTCCCCGATCTTGGGGGCCTCGATGCAGATGGAGCAGTCGAGGGTGGGGAAGTTCTTGTCGAGCGCCGCCATTTTCCCGCCGAGGGCCGGCTCGCGTTCGACGAGGGTGACCGGGCAGCCGGCCTCCGCGAGGTCAAGGGAAGCTTGGATGCCGGCGATGCCGCCGCCGATGACGATGACGCGGTTGGTCATCGGGCGGCCTCCCGGGCGAGGGCGGCGCCGCGTTCGTACGCGGCCTCGTTGAGGGCTTCCTTCCCCTTGGGGACGCTCTCCAGGACGGCGCGGCGGGCCGCCGCGTGGGAGACGATCTGGGTGGCCTCGACGAGGGCGCCGACCATGACGATGTTGGCGACGACGCGGGCGCCGAGCTCGAGGGCGATCTGGCGCGCGGGGAGGGCAAGGGGCGGGTGGTCCCAGTCGGTGTCGGGGTGGACGAGTTCGGATTCGACGAGGACGAGGGCGTCGTGGCGGATCGTCTTGCGGAACCGCTCGTACCCGTCCTGCGCGAGGGCCACGAAGACGTTGGGGGATTCGACGAGGGGGAAGCGGATCTCTTCGGTGTCGACGACGAGGTCGGCGCGGGACCATCCGCCCGTCTTCTCGGGCCCGTAGTCCTCGGTGAGGACGGCGTGGCGCGCGTCGTGGAGGACGGCGGCGCGGCCGAGGATGCGGCCGACGGTGATGACGCCTTGGCCGCCGAAGCCGGCGATGCGGACCTCGGTCCTCATCGGGCACCTCGGGGAGACGAGGCCAGGAGTTCGCGTTTCCCGTGGTCGTAGTCGGGTCGGGTTTGGTCGCGGAATTGGCCGACGATGATGGGGTCTTCCTTGCGCATCGTGATGCCGAGGTCCCACAGGTCGGCCTCGGGCCGTTCTACGGAGTGGTGGAGGAAGTGGTTCATCTCGTCGAGGCCGTCGGCGTACTGGTTCTTTTTTCCGAAGCCGGGCGGGCAGGGGGAAATGACCTCGATGAAGGTGAAGCCGTCGCGCTGGAACGCCGCCTCGATGGTCCGGCGCAGTTGCCGCACATGCAGCGTGGTCCACCGGGCGACGAAGGGGGCGCCGGCGGCGGCGACCAGGAGGGGCAGGTTGAACGGCCACTCGTAGTTGCCGTAGGGCGTCGTCGTGGTGCGGGCGCCATGGGGAGTGGTGGCGCCGAACTGGCCGCCGGTCATGCCGTAGTTGAAGTTGTTGACGAGGATCACGTTGAGGTCGATGTTGCGGCGGGCGGCGTGGATGAGGTGGTTGCCGCCGATGGTGGAGAGGTCGCCGTCGCCGCTGATGACGGTGACTTCGAGGTTGCGGTTGGCGAGCTTCAAGCCGGTGGCGAACGGGATGGGTCGGCCGTGCGTCGTGTGGTAGGAGTCGACGTTGACGTAGCCGGCGGAGCGCCCGGTGCAGCCGATGCCGGAGACGCAGACATGTCGTTGGCGTCCCTTGGGGTCGGCCTCGATGGCGGTGGCGTAGGCGCCGAGGACGTCGCCGAGTCCGCAGCCGGGGCACCAGATGTGGGGAAGGCGGTCCGTGCGCAGGAGCCCTTCCTTGGGATGGGTGGGCGTCGTCATGCGGGGATCCTTCCCAGGGCGTCGAGGATCTCGCGGGGCCGAAGCATGCGTCCGCCGGGGAGGCCGACGTGGTGGACGGGGCAGGTAGCGTGTTCGCGGACCGGGTGGACCATCTGGCCGAGGTTGACCTCCGGAACGAGGAGGGCCTTGGCGTGTGCGCTCACGCGCTGGATGGCCTCGGCGGGGAACGGCCAGGGCGTGATGAGGCGCAGGAGCCCGACGCGTCGGCCGACCTTGCGCGCCTCGAGGACGGCCTCCCATGCCGGGCCGACGGTGGAGCCGTAGGTGACGATGACCACGTCGGCGTCGTCGACGAGGCGTTCCTCGACTTCGTTGATGGCAGCGGCGTGGGCGCGGATCTTGGAGACGAGGCGTTTGACGAGAGTCTGATGCGCGGCCGGGTTGGTGGCGGGGTACCCGCGCTCGTCGTGGGTGAGGCCCGTCATGTGGAAGAAGTAGCCGTCGCCCGCCAGGGCCATGGGGGGCGCTCCTCCGTTGGCGGCAAACGGACGGTAGTCGGCGACCGGCGCGGCGGGGCGGCGGCGTTCGGCGCGCGGGATCTCGCCGGCGGGCGGGATGACGAGCCGGCCCGACATTTGGCCGAGCACTTGGTCCGCAAGGACGAGGACGGGCGTGCGGTACGTTTCCGCGGCGGCAAAGGCGCGCACCGTGTAGTCGAACATCTCCTGGATCGTGCTGGGGGCGTACGCGATGATCTCGTAGTCGCCGTGGCTGCCGTAGCGAGCCTGGAGCATGTCGCCCTGCGACGTCAGGGTCGGGAGTCCTGTGCTGGGCCCACCGCGCTGGACGTCCACGATGACGCAGGGCGCTTCGAGCATGACGGCGAGGCCGAGGTTCTCCTGCATGAGGGAGAAGCCGGGGCCGGAGGTGGCCGTCATGGACTTGGCGCCGGCGCAGGAGGCGCCGACCACGGCGGCGAGGCTGGCGATCTCATCCTCCATCTGGATGTATTCCCCACCGAGGACCGGGAGGCGGTGGGACATGCGTTCGGCGATCTCGGAGGAGGGCGTGATGGGGTAGCCGGCGTAGAAGCGGCACCCGGCGGCGATGGCGCCCTCGGCCACCGCGTCGTTCCCTTTGAGGAAGTGGGTCCCGGTGAGCGTGGCGTCGTCAGGCCCTGGTGGGCACCTCCGGCGTGTGGATGGCGGACTCGGGGCGGATCTCTCCGCGCATGCCGCAGTTGACGCAGGCGTCGGCCTTGTCGGCGCGCACCCGCGGGTACCGGTAACCCTTCTCGTTCGAGTCGGGGCCACGTTCGAGGACGTCGAGGGGGCAGAACTCCCAGCAGAAGCCGCACTCCTTGCAGCGGGCAGGGGACACGTGGATCTGGCCGCGCGGGTGCGTCAAGGCCGCGTTCGGCAGGGGAGTCCGCGCAAAGCCCGGCGAAGACGGGGCCTCGGCCATCGGGGCGTCCCGGGCCGAGGGGAACCATGTTGCCGTGGCTGGGGTCGGCGGCGCCGGGGGCTGGTGGGGTGCCGGGGGACGGGAAGGTTCGACCCGAGAAGGCGGTTCGGAGCACACCCGGGCATGTTGTGCGTGGATGGCCG
>CAYVGY010000115.1:0-9603 GCA_964451065.1 uncultured Halobacteriales archaeon | reverse complement strand
GGGAAGGGGGAGGGCGAACGCGGGCGAGGATGCCATGAGGCATGCCGCGAGGCCCAGAAGACTCAGCGTCCCTCGAAACCCCTTCATCGGCCAAGACTCTGTTTTTCCTCTTTCATAAGGAGGCTGTTTTGTCGACAATCCCCCGATTCGGTCCGTGGAGCCAAACGTCCCTGGGTTCTTTCGGGAGAAACCGAAAGCCGAGGCGCATGTCCCCAACGGGGACAGGCACGTGTGAGGGTTGTGCGCGGAGCGGTGCGCCCGTGAGCGAGGGGAACGCTGAGAATCGGACCGAAGAAAAAGGGGGTTCCGGGGCCACACGGAGGCGGCCCCGGAGTGCGAGTGGTTGGGGGGCGGGTGGCGTTTAGTGGGAAGAGGAGGAGGCGTCGGGGCCGCCGGTTTCGGGGCCCGGGGGGACGCTGGCGACGGCCCCGGCGACGCTGCCCAAGGCGGGCGCGCCAGATTTGTTGAAGTAGGCGTCCAGGGCGTTGGCGACGAGCTCGCTGATGGACTGGTTGCGCAGGAGTTTCAGGCTGTGCAGGTGCACGTGGTGCTTGAGCGGCAGCTTCAGCTTGACTTCCTTGAGCTCCAAGAGGCGCTCTTCAAAGTCGGCGGCGGTTGGGGTGGTCTGCATCTTCATCTCCCTCGTTCCGGGGCCCGAGGGTCCCGGAGCAAACCATGGTTCTCGGCGGGCCGCGTAATTAGGCTGTTGGAAGCCACCGGTTGGCCGGTGGGCCGGGAGGTTACGCGGGGTGCGTGAGGCCCTCTTCCCGTTGCGTCCCGGAGATCTGCGCGTATTCGTGCAACGCCGCTTCGACGGATTCGGCGGGATAGTACTGAACCGTACGCCACTGGCGCGTGGCCGTCACGAGGTGGTGCTCCATGAGGCGCGCAAGGTACTTGTGGGCCAAAGGGGCGCTGATGCTGAGGGCCGCACACAACTGGGTCTGTGAGGCGCCGGGATGCGACCGCACGTAGTCGAGGAGGCGACGGTTGAGGTCGCTGGAGAGGACACAGACGGCGGTGCGGCGCGTCGCGGATTCGCCGGGGAGGAAGAAGCGTCGGCGTCGCCCAGCGTCTTGCGAGTGGACGAGGCCCGCGGATTCGAGGCGGGTCAGGTGGTGGACGGCGGTGCCCCAGCCGATTCCGAGGCGGTGGCACACGTCCGTGATGCCGAGGCCCGGTTGCTCTTGGAGGAGGGCGATGATCTTGGGCCGCACGCCGTCCTCCAGGAGGCGGTCGGGGGCCAGACGGGTGAAGAGGGGGAACAGGAAGAGGCCTCGGGCGGCCCAGGCGGGCACGGAGAGGAGGGCCACCGAGAGGGCGCTCACCAGGCCGAGCGCGAAGGACTGCACGGGCGCGACCAAAGAGATGGTGAGGGCGCCGGCGACGGCGACGCCGAGCACGACGGTGATGCGATTGGCCGAAGGCGGCACAGGGTTGGCCTTGCTTGCGCGGGACGATATAGGGCGACGGGCGTGGGCGCCTCGCCTTCGGGGAACGCGTGCACGGGAAGCGGTCGCGGACGGGAGGACGGTGGGCCGCAGGGCCTCGGGTGCGTCGCCGGCCCAGGTGTCGCGGGTGGCAAACGCCGGTACCGGGGAGTATTAACTCATTCGAGGACGCATCTCGTACCATGCGTGACCTCCCTGGGGTTCGGGCCTCTTCCCCACAAATCGGCGTCGCCGGCCGACCGACCACCGACGAGGAGCGCTCGTACGTGAAACAGGCCGTGTTCCTGCTTCGGTTCCGCATGCGGCACATGCCCGTGGCGCCGGATGGCGCCGCGACGCCCCTTCCCACGTTGGACTAGCCGCTTCTTGCCGCCGCCCAGGGCTTGGCTTGATCCCACAGCGCCTGCGCCATACGCTGCCACAAAGCGGCAATCTCGGTGTCATGGCCCATCTCGACGCGGTCGCTGCCGCGCGACGGGTGGAGGTCGTTGGGCAGGAACCGCGTGACGAGGTATTCTTCTTGGTCGCGCACCGCGATGGTGACGTCGCCGAGCGGGACCGGGAGCCGGCGGATCTGGTCGGCGAGCTCATCCATCCGGACGCGACGCCCATCCACGAGGTCGACGACGTTGTCGGGGACGAGGATTCGCACCGGTAGCGTCCGGGCGTGCGTGGCCAGGGTCTGGACGATGTCGTCATAGTTTCGGAGCCGGGCCAGGAACAGCCGGTCGCCCACGACGACCACGGACTTCTTGGCCCCGTGAAGGAGTTGGCGGAGCAGGACCGCGAAATGCGGCCGACCGTGGGAGATTGCGACGAATTCGCGTTCGGGATCCTCTCTGGGCGGCTTGGGCTGCGGTAGCAGGTCGACCATGAGCTCCCCCACGGCGCGTTTGAGTTCCGCCTTTTCCGCGCGCAACTCTTCTACGGGCGCGTCAAAGAGGGCCGAGAGCGGGTTGGCCCTGAACCGCTGGGGCGTCTCGGGGATGACATCGACGAGGCCGCGTTGGTTGAGGCTCTCGAGGACCTCGTAGAGCTTCGCGCGGGGTACACGGCTGGACTTTGCGAGCTCGTGGACGGTCGCGTACGCCTGGTCGAGGAGGGCGAGGTAGGCGCGCGCCTGCTGTTCGTTGAGGCCGAGCGACTGGAGCTTGGCCAGGCGTTCGGGATTGATCGGCGTCGCGACCCTCCACGTTCCCGATTGTGGGGTGGCTTAATCGTTTGTCGCTTCCGTGTGGTCCGCTACACGTAGCGTTCGAGATGGATGCGCTTGGCGTCGTGGCCACGTTCGCGGAGCAGTTGGAGGACGTCGTCGACCATGCGTTTGACGCCGCATACGTACGCGTCGAAGTCGGTGCGGTGGGCGAACCGTTTGAGGAACGCCTCTTGGATCCAGCCGCGGTCGCCTTGCCAGTAGAGTTCGCCCTTGCTGAGGATGGGGATGTAGTGGAAATTCCGCCGGCGCCGTTCAAGGTCTTGGAATTCTGTCGCGTACGGCAGGTTGGCTTCGACGCCCGAACCGAGGAGGAGCCATTGGCCGCGTTCGTCGCCCTGGTGTTCGAGGTCGAGGAGCATGGAACGGAAGGGCGCCACGCCGGTGCCGGTGGCGAGGAACACGGCCTCTCGGCCGGGCGGCGTCGCGAACCGGAAGCCGCCGAGCGCCGGCGTGATCTCGAGTTCTTGACCGGCATCGACCTCGTAAAGGGAGGGCGAGAGCGTGCCGCCTTTGACCTTCTTGATGCAGAGGTCGATGTGGCGGGCATCCTGCGGCGGCGAAGCGATCGAGTAGGCGCGCCGTTCGTCGTGGCCGGGTTCGTAAACGTAACAGAATTGGCCGGCGTCGAACGTGTAGCCGGGCGGGCGTTCCAATCGGAGAAGAAGAAGCGAAGGGCTTGGCCGTTCCACGGCCAGGATGCGTGCGGGGTGGCGGGCGAGCCCCCTCTTGGTCTCCGTCCTCGCGCCGTCGGTCACGATGTCGGGCGCCAGCACCTTGGAAGTCCTTATGGTTTCTCGGGTGGGGCTTGCGTCGACGAGCGTTGAAGGTATGTTCTTATAGCGGACGGATTTTCGCCGCGCCTCTTCCGCCTCCGTGGCTCAGGGGTAGAGCGACTCCTTGGTAAGGAGTAGGCCGCGGGTTCAATTCCCGCCGGAGGCTTGCGCCAATTTGCTCAGTGCGTGCGCGGGCCGCGCGTTGAGGTCGACTCGTGAAGGGAACCTAATGCACGGCCTCGCGCCGGAGTCCGGCGATACCGTCAAAATCTTCGTCCGTCGAGACGATGGATTCGATGCCTGCCTCGATGCACGAGGCCGCGTGGATGGCGTCGTTGGGCTTGAGACGCTCGTGGTTCGTCATCAAGTCCAGGGCCCTTACCCACTCGCGGTCCCCAACCGCTAAGATTCGCAGGCCCGGCATGATCGAGAGTTGACGACTCCGATCCAAGGCCTCGCCGCGACCTAGGGGCTTTCGTAGGTTCCAGAATACTTCGTTGAGAACAACCGTGCTAGTGGCGGCGGGATTTTCGCCATCAATCTTGCGCAACAGTCGGCGCGCCGCCTCCCCGATCGATCCTTCGTCGAGCCGCGCAAACAGGAAGACGTTCGCGTCGAGGAATTTCATTGGTCGTACGACTCCTCAAAAAGGGCGTCAAAGTCAATGTCCTTCGGCAACCTCTTCTTGGGGCCGGCGAAGAATGCGTCCCATGAAGCCGGAGCTTTCTCTTTTTCAATATGGGCGTGCCCCTGATGGGTGAAGACGTAGGCCGCATCGCCTGGGCGCAGGCCTAGCTCATCGCGCACTGCCTTTGGAATCACGATCTGACCTTTGGTTCCGACCTGAGTTCGAATCCGAGTCATGGCATACCCAAGGTATGAATTGTACATACCTTGCGTATAACCTTTTGGGGAACCCATTCTTCCGCAGTGTGCCCCGTACGGAGGGCCCGCGGGAAGTTGCTGGTTGAACTGAACCCGAATTCCCTTCAGAGGGCGGCAAGGCGGTCCGCACTCTTCCCGGCCAACCTCTGGAGAATCCGGGTCACGTTGCGGTCCACCGTCGCTTGGGCCTTGAGGGAACCCAGGTACCGCAGGATTTCGCGTTGCCGAGAGGGCGCGAGCGCTTCGAAGGCCGCGCGGGCCCCGGGGTTCCTGGCCAGGGCGCGGTCGAGCGTCGGGTTCATGGCCACGGTGCGGGGCGCCTCGTCGTGCCACAAATGGATCCAAGCGACGGCTCCAACATCGATGCCGGCTGCGCGCCGCATGGCGGTGTTGAGGTAAAGGCGCCACACGCCGCGATACTTGACGACCGTCTGCACGAAGGGGCTCCCGTTGAGCCGACCCCGCACGGCGAGGGGCCCCTTTGACCGCCCCGCCTGCCGCATGACTTCTTCGAGAACTTCCCGCGGAACGCGCACGTAGGGGTTGACGCCAATCCTCTGGACCTTCGCGTTGAAGTGGGCCATGCCGAGGGTCCGGAAGTCCGGCGGCGGACCAAAAACCCCGTGGTCGCGTATCACCGCCGACTTAGGTTTGTTCCCCCGATCGCGGGGGCTTTTCCTCGGGGCCGCCGCGCGGCTTCGGGGGGGTGCTGCCCGGAGGGTGGGAAAGTCCCGCCCGTTCGGTGCGGGGGGTCGCCTTGTATTCGCGGCGGCGGCCGGCGGTGAAGAATTGGTACCAGTTCCAGAGCCGCTTGCGCCATTCGACGCGCGACACCATCAGGACGAGCCCGTAGGCGAACGGGACGATGAGGCCTGCCGGCAAGACGTAGAGGAACCACTGGTCGAGGTAGAGTCCGACGGTCACGGGGCCGCGCGTGTACGTCACGGACTTCGTGCCCTGAATCTCGTTCTGGATGTAGACGAGGAAGTTCACCATGAGGAGGCCGAGGGCCCACTGCGCGTATTCGGGCCGCAAATGGGCGACGGCCCACAGCGTGATGCCGATGCCGAGGATGTCGAAGATCGAATCCAGCAAGTGCCCGCGGCGGGAGGTGGTGCCCGTGCGGCGGGCCAGGATGCCGTCGGCGCCGTCCACGATGATGACCAGTATCTGGAACGTGCCGAACCAGAAGAGGTGGCCGTAGTAGCCGGCCCAGACGAGGCCGGCCAGCGGCAGCGTTTGCAGGTAGGTGATGTGGTCGGGGCGTACGCCCAACTTGTGGAGTTGCCAAGCGAGGCTGTCGAAGATCTTCTCATTGCGCACGGTTGCCCCGCCTCACTTGACGCGGCGCCACGTGGTCCCTTCCTTGGAGTCGGAGATTTCCACGCCCTTTTGGAGGAGCTCGGCCCGGATGGCGTCGGAGCGGGCGAAGTCCTTCTTGCGCCGCGCGTCCTCGCGCTCCCTCAGTTTCGTCTCGACCCAGCCGGCGAGGCCGTCGTCGCCGCGGGCGGCCGGCTCGTCGGCGAAGATGGTGATGACGCGGCCGAGCTTTTGGAAGACGTCAAGGGCGTTGCGCCGAGCCGCGTCGGATGGGTTCGAGGCCAAGAGCGTATTGGCGACCGTGGCGAAGTCGAAGAGCGCGGCGACGGCGGCGCGGGTGTTGAAGTCGTCGTTCATGCCGGCCTCGAACTTCGCGCGCAGCTCCTGGGCGGCCTTCTCGAGCTTCGGGTCGACGTCCTTGCGGTCGCCGACGACGCTCACGGCCCTGCTGGGGCGGGCGAGTTCGTCGCGCAGGCGTCGGAGGCGTTCCAGGCCCCGCTTGGCCTCGTCGATGGAGCCCTCGCTGTAGTCGATGCCGCTACGGTAGTGGGTGTTGGCGTAGAAGAAACGCACGACTTCGGGGTCGTGCTTCTTGAGGATTTCTTCGATCGTGATGTAGTTCTTGAGCGACTTGCTCATCTTCTCGCCGTTCACGGTGAGGAAGCCCGTGTGGAGCCAATACTTGACGAAGGGGACCTTGCCGGTGGCGCCTTCGCTCTGGGCGATCTCGTTCTCGTGGTGCGGGAAGACGAGGTCCACGCCGCCGCCGTGGATGTCGAACTGCTCGCCCAGGTACTTCATGCCCATGGCGCTGCACTCGATGTGCCATCCCGGCCGGCCCTGGCCCCACGGGCTGGGCCAGGTCGGCTCTCCGGGCTTGGCCGCCTTCCAGAGAGCGAAGTCCTTGGGGTCCTTCTTCCCCTCCGCGGGTTCGACGCGTGCGCCGGCCAGCATCTCCTCGGGCGTCCGGTTGCTCAGCTTCCCGTAATCGGATTTCTTCTCGACGGCGTAATAGACGCTGCCGTCGGGTCCTTTGTAGGCGACGCCCTGCTTGATGAGGGCCTGGATGAGGTCCGTGATCTCCTTGAGGTGGTCCGTGACCTTGGGTTGGACGTCCGGCGGCGAAACCCCCAATTGGGCCATGTGGTCGTTGCAGATGCGGGCCCATTTGGCGGCGTGTTCCTTGGAATCCACGCCAAGCTCCCGGGCGCGGTTGATGATCTTGTCGTCGATGTCGGTGACGTTTTGGACGAACGTGACCTTGAGGTTGAGGAACTGGAGCCACCGCCGGATGGTCTCGAAGGCCACGGCGGTCCGCGCGTGCCCGATATGCGCGTAGTCGTACACGGTGAGGCCACACACGTAGACGCCGGCCTTGCCGTCCTGCCGCGGGACGAAGGGCTCCTTGCGCCGGGCGAGGGTGTTGTAGACGACGAGCGGCATGTGTCGGCGCCGTAGGCCGGGACGCGTTAAAAAAGGCGCCCGTTTCGGCGCCCGACGATGCCTTCGGGGCATCGTTGGACAGCGATGCCATCCGCCCCTCCCACGAACCATATTAATAAACAAGCGCCTGGATTCCGCGTTGGGCTCGACGAGCGACGAAGCCCGGCTGACTGTGTACGATGGTTGAGAACGCGATCAAGGAAAAAATCGCGGGCGAGATTACGCTTTCCAGCGAGCCGGGGTCCACGATCCGGAAGTGGCGCGAAATCTTCGAGGTCTCCCAGACCCAACTGGCCAAGCAACTGACGATCTCGCCCAGTGTCGTCTCCGACTACGAATCCGGCCGTCGGCGCTCGCCCGGCATCGTCACCATCAAGAAGATCATCGACAGCCTCGTGGAACTGGACCGCGCGAACGGCGGGAAGGTCATCGCGAAGTACACGAGCATGCTCAATCCGGGCGAAGGAATCATCTCCATCGCCGAGTACCCGAAATCCGTGATGGGGCCCGAGTTCGCGCAGGCGATCGATGGCCGCGTCCTCGTGGGGGAGGCACTCCTCCAGGAGAAACGCGTCCAGGGCTACACCCTCATCGATTCCCTACGTGCCATCGCCAGCCTCTCGGCCGTCGACCACATCCGGGTCTACGGGTGGAGCACGCAGCGGGCGCTGGTCTTTTCCGGCATCAAGTATGGCCGCAGTCCCATGGTGGCCATCCGGGTCCACCCGATGAAGCCGGCCATCGTCGTCTACCACAAGCCGGAAGAGGTGGACAAGCTCGCCTACCGCTTGGCCGAATACGAGAACATCCCGCTCATCGTGACCGCTCCAAGACTTGGAGAAGAAGCTGCGGCAGTTCGCGTAGGATGGAAAAAGAGACCCAAGGCCGGCCCGCGCGCGGGACCGGGATAGGGATAGGGCTGCGTCCGCGGCGGGGCGGGTTTTGGGCCTTGGGATTGGACGAACGTGACTAGGCGGTGCGTCCCCGATGCGTGGCGCCTTCGATGAGGTCGCCCAGCCAGACGCCGATGATGAACAGCAGCGTCATGACGACGATGCCGAGGAAGATGCCCAGGAAGTTCGTGCCGAAGCCGAGCGGGTCCGCCTTGGCGGCGTAGCCTAAGACTCCAAAGACGAGCGCGACGACCAACCCGATGACGAGGCCGAGCTTGAACAGCCGAATCTTGCTTTGGCGGCCGGGGGAGAGCCAACCGTAGGCGATTCCAATCAACATCGTGATGAGTCCCCATGGGGCCATGCTTTCACCGAGGAAAGCGACCCTGGGGGACCCTATTAGAGGCTTCTAGGACAAACGTCGATGCCGGATTTCGCCCACGGTGAGAGGGACGGCCGAACGGCTACGCGGGCGTCTTCTTCGCGGCTTCTTGGGCCTTCTTGCCGCGCGTCTTGGAGTCATAACCGGTCGCGTCGAAAAGGAACGCGTTCCAGCGTTGATGCGTCTCGGTGGCCATCTTCGCGGCTTCTTGGTCTCCTTTGGCGACGCGGACCGCGATGGACGGGTCGTTCTGGGTGTCCACGAGCAGCTTGTCCTTGTCGTACTTGGCCTTGATCATGGGCATGGCCCCGAAGGTCGAGGCGAACCAGCCCTCCTGCTCCGTCACGGACCCAAAATGGATCTCGACGAGCGTCTTGAGGTCGGTCTTCTTGGCCATTCCGCGCTTGACTTCGTATGTCTGCATCCCTATCGCCGTCCGGGAACGAGGGGCTCGCAAGAGCGAGGCCCTCAAAAGAATTGCGCGAGGCGGGCTCCACCCGCCGGGCGCCGCGCCCTAGCCTTAATATCGATGAGGCCGTACGGAACCTGCCACTTTAAAGCGAGGGACCCAGACCTTGGCGACGCGCACCCTGCTCGAGAAACGGAACGGCGGCGGCAAGAAGGCCTCCAAGGGCGTCAATGGCGTCGAGGGCAGGCTGGCGCGTTGGGAACGCGAGACCTTGGGTCCGACCCTGGCCCGTGCGCCGGAGCGCCAGAAAGAGTTCGTGACGACGTCCGCGATGCCGATCAACCGGCTCTACACGCCCGTCGACCTGACCAACGCTGACGTCGAGCGCGATATCGGCTGGCCCGGCGAATACCCGTACACGCGCGGCATCCACCCCACCATGTACCGGGGGCGACCCTGGACCATGCGGCAGTTCGCTGGGTTCGCCACGCCGGAGGAAACGAACGCCCGGTACCACTACCTGCTGCGCCACGGCCAGACCGGCCTCAGCGTCGCCTTCGACATGCCCACGCTTTACGGCTACGACGCGGATTCGTCGGAGTCCGAGGGCGAGGTCGGCGTCTGCGGCGTAAGCGTCCAGAGCCTCGAAGATATGGAAATCCTGTTCCGCGGCATCCCCGTGGGCGAAATTACCACGTCCATGACAATCAACGGCCCGGCGGCCGTGATCTGGGCCATGTACATCGCCAACGCCAGCAAGCAGGGAGTCCCGATCGAGAAATTGGGCGGCACCATCCAGAACGACATCCTCAAGGAATACATCGCCCAAAA
>CAYVGY010000114.1:0-9652 GCA_964451065.1 uncultured Halobacteriales archaeon | reverse complement strand
CCTCGGGGGGCAAGGGCGGCGCCGGCGGCTGCTTGTTCCACCCGGTTCGTTCCAGGTGGTCCCGCACGAACTGCTTGTCAAAGCTGGGGGGACTCGTCCCGGCGCGGTAGGAGTCGGCGGGCCAGAACCGACTCGAGTCCGGCGTCAAGAGTTCGTCGATGAGGACGACCCCGTCGGGGGCCGTACCAAACTCGAACTTCGTGTCCGCGATGATGATGCCCCGCGCCGCTGCCTCCTGGGCCGCCCCAGCATAGATCTTGAGGCTGAACTCCTTGATGGTCCGGTAGAGGTCCTTGCCCACCACGGCCTCGGCTTGTGCCTCCGTGATGTTCTGATCGTGGCCGACCTCCGCCTTCGTGCTGGGCGTGAAGATCGCCTCCGGCAACCGGGCCGATTCTTGGAGGCCCGGCGGCAGACGGACCCCGCAAACGGACCCCATCTTCCTGTAGTCCTTCCAGCCGGAGCCCGAGAGGTAGCCCCGGACGATGCACTCAATCGGTAACGGCTTCGCCTTCCGGACGAGGACCGCACGCCCTCGAAGCTCGGGGAACCGCCTGAGCGCCGCTGGGAAGCGGTCGAACGAAGTCTCGACGAGGTGATTGGGGACCAGTTTCTTCGAGAAGGCGAACCAATGGTTGCTGATCTGGGTCAACGTCACGCCCTTGCCTGGGATGGGGTTGGGCATGACGACGTCGAAGGCGGACAGACGGTCCGTGGCCACGAGAAGGAGCCGGCCCTCATGCTCGTAGATGTCGCGGACTTTTCCGCGTCGCAGGAACGAGACGCCGGCCAATTGGGACTCCATCATGACGGGCGGAAGCACCGTCTTCTCCATGCACGCGCACAGTCCCGCGTTCGGTAAAAGCGTTGTCCCGGCGGCCTGCGGCTCCTTCGAGCACAACCTTGCTCCAAAAGGGTCTTATGAAACCAGCATTTGGCGGGCTGGAATGACAAGCCCCGCGCCCCCCGTCGTCCAGGCCCGGGGCCTGGTCAAGGATTACGGGCCGATCCGGGCCCTGGGCCCCATCAACGTCGACGTCCCCGCAGGCGCCGTCGGC
This sequence comes from uncultured Halobacteriales archaeon, assembly GCA_964451065.1. Taxonomy (GTDB): domain Archaea; phylum Thermoplasmatota; class E2; order JACPAO01; family JACPAO01; genus CAYVGY01. The sequence continues at coordinate 8,594 of CAYVGY010000114.1, read as the reverse complement.
CTCCTGGGACCCAACGGGGCCGGCAAGACCACCCTGATCAAGACCCTCCTCGGCCTCGTGCCGGTGACCGAAGGCGAGGCCACGGTCCTGGGACTCCAGGTCGGCCACCAATCGCTGGACATCCGCCAACGCGTCGGGTACATGCCGGAGCTCGACGCCCAGATTCTCAACATGAGCGGGTTCCAGTACGTCGCATATGCGGGCGAACTGAGCGGACTCCCACGCCGTGACGCGATCCAGCGCGCCCACGAGGTCCTCAACTTCGTCGGTCTCACCGAGGAACGCTACCGCCCCGTCGAGACCTATTCCACAGGCATGCGGCAGCGGGCCAAGCTCGCCCAAGCCATCGTCCACGACCCCAAGCTCGTCTTCCTCGACGAGCCCACCAACGGCCTCGACCCCAAGGGCCGCGATGAGATGCTGGACCTCGTGCGCGACATCTGCTACAAGCAGAACATCAGCGTCATCCTCTCGAGCCACCTCCTGCCCGACGTCGAATACGTCTGCAAGTCCGTCGTCGTGCTCAACAAGGGCCAAGTCGCCGCGGCCGGACCCATCGAGCAGCTCAAGGAGCGCGACTTCACCATCTACGAGGTCCGCCTCAAGGGCGACGGCGCCCAGTTCGTCCCCCTCCTCAAACGCGCCGGATGCGGAGTCGAAGAACACGACGGCGGCATGATCCGCGTCACCCTTCCCAAGGGCAAGGACACCAAGGTCATCCTGCGCGCCGCGACGCAGACCCACGTGCAGATCCGCCACCTCGTGCCGGCCCGCAACACCCTCGAAGACGTCTTCCTCGAGACCGTGGGGGCGCTCTAGATGGGCATCCGCGACCTCGGCTACCGTCACTGGGACGGGCAATACACGAGCCACGGCACGCGATGGTGGAGCATCGCCAAGCAAGGCATCCGCGCCACGGTCTTCAACAAGCTGCGCCTCACGGCGCTCCTCCTCCTCATGTTCGTCGTCTGGGCCCCGTACGTCGGCAACGGAGTCGCTTCGTTCCTTGCCGGCCCCGGCGCCGCGAGCTTCGAATGCGCCCAGCCATCCTTCGAAGACAACAGCCGGCTCTTCAAGTCCCCCGACGAGGCGTTCCGGTGCAACCTCTACGACATGCTTCGCGGCTGGGAATTCCTCATCGCGCCGCTCTTCATCGCCATGGTGGCGGCCCCGCTCGTCTCCAGCGACCTGCGTTCCAACGCGATGTACATCTACCTGTCTCGGCCGCTGCGGCGTTCCGACTACATCATCGGGAAGATGGTCGCCGTCGCCATCTGGGCGTTCCCCGTCACGGTTCTGCCCAACCTCATGCTGTGGGTCATGGTCATCTCCAGCCAGAGCAAGCGCAGCCAGGTCCAGGAACCCTGGACCATCCTGGGCGAGATCCTCCTCATCCAGGTCATCGTGATGGCCCTCCTCGTGCTCCTTGCGCTCGCGATCTCCAGCTTCACCAAACAATGGCAAACCAGCTTTCTCGCGTTCCTCGGCGGCTACATCGGCCTCTGGATCATCGCCAACATGATCGTCCACGCGACGAAGATCAAGGAATGGTACTACATCAGCATCGTCGACAACATCGTGAACCTCGCCCAGTCCCTCTATGGTGTCCCCTCGACCAACCCCGATTGGCCGTTGAGCCTCCTCATCATCCTCGGCGTCATCGGCACCGCCTTCGTCCTCTTCCTCTGGCGCATCCTCAAACTCGAGGTGGCGGAGTGACCGAGACCATCCTCGAGACGCACGAACTCAGCAAGTGGTTCGGCCAGGTCATCGCCCTCAACGACGTGACGGTCCAGGTCCCCAAAGGCATCACCGGCCTCCTGGGCCCCAACGGCGCCGGCAAGTCCACGTTCCTCAAGCTCGCCACCGGTCTCGTCCGGCCGAGCCGTGGCCAGATGCGCCTGCTGGGACAAGATCCCTGGAACAACCCCTACCTCATGGCGCGCATCGGGCTTGCGCCCGAATACGACACATTCTACAACCACCTGACCGGCCTCGAGTTCATCACACTGATCGCGCGCCTCAACGGGATGGGGCCCGTCCGCGCCGGGGCGCGGGCCCGCGAGATCCTAGACCTCGTCGGCCTGAAGGAGGCGGTCGACCGCCGCGTCGGCGCCTACAGCAAGGGCATGAAGCAGCGCGCCAAGATCGCCCAGGCCCTCGTCCACGACCCCGAAGTCCTCTTCCTGGACGAGCCACTCACCGGCACCGACCCCGTGGGGCGCCGCGAGATGATCGAGTTCGTGCGCAACCTCGGCCGGCAAGGCAAGACGATCCTCGTTTCCTCCCATGTCCTGTACGAGATCGAGTCGATGACGCGCAACATCCTCCTCATCGCCAAGGGCCGCATCGTGGCGGAGGGCGACCTCCACCACATCCGCGAACTCATCGACGAACACCCGCACAACGTGAGGATCGACGTGGACAAACCCCGGGAGGTCGCGCGCGAAGTCCTTGGCCTTCCTGGCGTCATCGCCATCAAGATCACCAGCGAAAAACAACTCGAAGTCCAGACGAGGACCCCCGACGAGTTCTACGCCCGAATCCTGCCCGTCCTCCAGAAGGCCGAGTTCAACGTGACCGGTTTGACGAGCCCCGACGACAACCTGCAAGCCGTCTTCAAGTACCTGGTGGGATGACCCTGGCCGCTTCAACGCCGACCGCCCCCAAACCGCCCGCGCCGCCCGCGGCCGCGCCGACGCCCAAGCCCGCGGCGCGCGAGGAACCGCCCGCTGCCCTCGTGGCGAGCGTCAAGACGTTCAACTTCCATCCCGGCCCCGGGAACCCTTGGCCCATGTTCGGGGCAACGATCCGCAGCATCCTGGCCGCCAAGAAGACCATCTTCCTCGGGCTCCTGCTCCTCATCCCGGTCCTGATCACGATCGTCATCGCCAACTCCCCGGGCGGGCTCAAGAAGTACGGCGACGATTACGAGCAGAACCCCGAGTTCGCCGAATCGGCCCTCCCCGACGACTACACCGGCGGACTCCTGTGGTTCCAAGACATGGCCCTGGGGCTCCTCTTCCCGTTCCTGATCCCGCTGGTCGTCGCCATCTTCGCCGCGGGCATCATCCGCGAGGAAGTCGACGCGAAGACCCTCCCCTACTTGTTCACTCGACCCATCTATCGAAACTGGTTCGTCCTTCCCAAGTATCTCGCCATCTGCGTCAGTCTCTCCATCCTCGTGGGGGCGACCCTCACCGTCTTCTGGTTCGTGAGCGTCTCCATCACCGAGAACCCGTTCAAGCATGTCGGCCAACTCTTCGGCGTCTACTGGGTGGTCGTCCTCACCATCTTCGCCACGGCCGCCCTCTTCACCTTCATCGGGAACCTCTTCAAACGCGCGGCCATCGCGATCGGCCTCTACCTCTTCATCTGGGAAGCCGGCCTCAGCAACATCCCGGCCCGCTTCATCCAACGCGCGAGCATCGTCCACTACGAGAAGGCCATCCTGGCCAAGGTGATGGACCGCGACATCCTCTTCGATCCCCAGAACCCCATCGGCGACACCGGCGCGGTCCTCGGCCACGTCGTCCTCCTTGCCTTGGCCATTGGAGGACTGCTCGGCGCCCTCTACGTCGTCTCCGTCAAGGACTACAACGTGTGAATTCCACGGGCTGGGGAACCCTTAAAGCCGACCGTCGTTTGGCGCGCACGCCCCGGGGGCAAACGCGTGGTCGGCAAGGAAACCGTCGTCACGGTGATCGGCACCGGAACCATCGGCGAACCCCTCATCGGTCTCCTGGCCAACAGCAAGAAACAGCTCGGCATCGACCGCGTCATCTTCCACAAACGCACACCCGCCATCGTCGACCGGTCGAAGGTCCACGGACTCATCAAGAAAGGCACCGAATTCGCCACCGACAAGGACTCGTTCGCCGGCTTCAAGGAACTCGGCCTCGAACCCCAATGGACGCGCGAGGACGCCGTCCAACAATCCGACGTCGTCATCGACTGCACGCCGGAAGGCGTCGCCATCCGCAACAAGGCCAAGGTCTACGAGAAGAACAAGACCGCCAAGGGGTTCATCGCGCAGGGGAGCGAGTTCGGCTTCGGCAAGATGTACGCGCGCGGCGTGAACGACGCCACGCTCGAACCCGGCAAGGACCGCTTCATCCACGTCGTGAGCTGCAACACGCACAACCTCGCCGTGATCGTGAAGGCGCTCGCGTTGGTCGACAAGGCCAACGACAAGAACCTCGAATGGGGTCGCTTCGTCTGCATCCGCCGCGCCAACGATGTCAGCAACGAGACGGGCTTCCTGGCGAGCCCCGAGGTCGGCAGCCACAAGGACGAACGCTTCGGCACCCACCACGCCCGCGACGTGTACCACCTCTTCAAGACGCTCGGCTACGACCTCAACCTGTTCTCCAGCGCCGTGAAGATCCCCACCCAGTACATGCACACGATCTACTTCCACCTCCAGCTCAAGAACAAGATCACCAAGGACGAGGCGCTCGCCCGCTGGAACGCGTACCCTTACGCGGCCATCACGTACAAGAAGGTCGCCAACATGGTGTACAGTTTCGGCCGCGACCACGGCCACTGGGGCCGCCTCCTCGACGAAGCCATCCTGGTCGCCCCCACCCTCTGGGTCTCCCCCAACGGGAACGAGGTGGCCGGCTACTGCTTCACGCCCCAGGACGGCAACTCGCTCCTGTCGAGCCTTTCCGCCACTTGCTTCCTTCTTAACCCCAAGGATTACAAGGAGAAGATGCGCCCCTTCGACGCCCTCCTCTATAAGGAAGTCTAGAGGACCCATCTAGGAAGAGCCTGGAACGACTCGACGACCCGTCCAATCTACCTTTAGAACCCAACGTCGGGCCCCGGGCCATGCAACCCGTGGCTCCCGACGCGCTCCAAACCCCCCCTTCCCGACCCTATAAAACGGTTTTGCTGAACCTTTTTCAGCGACCCCCCAGGAAGCGTGGAACCCCGGAGTTGTCACGCATGACGAAGGTCACCCCACGTGCGCGCATTACCACCACGATCTTGGCAGGCTTCCTCTGCCTGTCCCTGGCCCCCCTGGCCTCGGCCGACGAGGAGACCGTCATCCAGATCGTCGACGGAACCGGCGACGTCCACCCGCTGGCCGTCCTGGCCCAGCTCCCCGCCGACGCCCAGGCCGTCGAGCACATGGAACTCTACGACATCGCCAACACCTACATCGCGCTGGAAAGCACCGAGGATTTCACGATCCGCATCGGCGTCAAAGACATCCCCGACGACTGGCTCCTCGAGCCCGGCGCGCCCGGCGCCGGCCCGATTCCGCCCATCACGACCTCCGAAGGCGACGTCTTCACGTGGGACGACTCCTACCTCAACTCCAAGATCGTCCTTGCGGCCTACTTCATGATCAACGGCGAGGCCTACCGCGCCGAGGCCGTACTGGCCGAAGTGAACCTCGCCAACCTCGGCGATGCCCCCGGGGCCAACACGCGTGAACTGTTCGAGGACCTCATCGCCCAAGCCCGACAAGGACTGACCGACCTGTCGGTCACCGTGGACGGCCTCATGCCCACCGCCCTGCTGGCCGACGCCAAGGCCAGGGTCCAGAAGAACATCACCGACGCCAAGGCATACCTGGACTCCGCAGAACAGACCTACGAGGATAACAAAGACACCCTCGACAACGACGATGCGGACAAGGCCATGGCCGAAGCGTTCAAGCAGGCGCGAAAAGCCCTCGATGACGCCAACGCCATCATCGATGAACAGGTGACGGCGGCCGGCGTCCAGGAAGGCCTCGACACCCAATTCACCAACGTCGACGAGACGCTTGGCGACGCCGAAGAGCTCGCCGATGGACTCCCCTGGGCCCAGGCCGGCGGCAGCGGCAGCGTCCCGCCCGATCCCGACAACTTGCCCGAGGCGCCCGACGTGGTCCTCTTCCACCGGTTCTACCTTTACGGCCCCGGCGGCCAGAAGACCGACCTTTCGGGCCTCGTGAGCGGCGAAGGCAACTTCGTCCAGATGCGCGTCATGAAGTCCGACGTGGAGGGCCCCGCCATGGGCGACGTGCTCACGAACTTCCGGTCCGAGGCCTCGTTCAAGGACAAGAAGATGGATTTCGCGCCGGACGCCGCCAACGCCGATCCGCTCGACGACGCCCAGCAGACCGTCACCGACGCGGCCACCGGCCAGGTCGTCCGGCCCACGTTCGGCCTCGACTACACGTTCCTCTACGACCCGCCGGTCGCGCCCGACACGCGCATCCGGATGGCGATCGTGTCCGGTGGCTCCTCGCAGGAGATCCTGGCCGGCGGCCAGGCGACCTATGTGATGTCGATCAAGAACGTAGGTAACGTCCCGCTGGAAGGCCTGTTCACGCTCTCGGCGCCCGCCGCGGGCTGGACGCACGAACTCGACGAGTTCGAGTGGAGTCTTGCGCCGGACCAGAGCCAGTCGGTGCGGCTCACCGTGGCCGCCGTGGAAGGCGCCGCAGCCTCCACCGTGAGCCGCGTCATGGCGACCGCCGAAGGCGGCGGCACCCAGAGCCTCGACTTCACCACCACGCTCCCGCAATCCTCGGACGGCGGAGAAGGCGGCGGCGACGACGAGGATGGCGGCGGCAAGTCCGACCGGCGCCGCGGAAGCCCCGGCCCCGAGGCCGTGGCGATCTTCGCGGGCCTCGTTGGGCTCCTGGCCTACCTGCGCCGGCGCCGCGCCTGACCAGGCGGCGCCGCCTCACCTCATCGCGACTCGCCTTGCGGCGTCTCGACGCTGAGGTGACTCTTCCCTTTCAGCCGCACGATGTGGACGCCGAGCGCCAATGCCCGCTTGATGAGGTCGCGGTCGTTCGTGAAGAGATACGCCTTCTCCGTCTTGGCGACGTCCAGGATGGCGGCATCGCCCGTGTGCGAGGTGCGCCGGTACCCGAAACGCGCGCTCAAGCTCAAGGCGAGCCGCGCGTTGGCCGCCCGCTGGCCCTTGGCCTGGCTCGCAATCGTGGCGAGTTCTTGCAAGACGGCTTCCGGCACGAGAAGCTCATACGTTCCCAGGAGGCGCTCCAGTTCCGGTTCGAACCGGACGCCCGTCTCGAACGGGAGGAGGAGCGCGTTGGAGTCGAGGACGACCTTGGCGGCCACGGGCGCGCAGGCGCGGACTGGTTCTAGAGGGTTGCGACGCGTCAGTTCTTGATGATGCCGTGGCCGATGAGGCGCCACCGGCCGCCGACGCGCCGGGAGATGGCGATGCGCTGGCCCGGGTTGGCGCACACGGGGAGTTTGAGCTTGAGTTCGGCGCTCGTGGGCCGAGCGCTGGTCACGACGCCGACGGTCGTCGCGGTGCCGACGGTGAGCATGAGGGGTTCGCGGGTCTTGACGGGGTCGACCTTGGAGTCCTCTTCGGCGCCCACCACGCGTTCGAGGAGGTTGAGGTCCATCGTGAAGGATTCCCAGACGGGCGGGAGTTTGCCTGGCCGCCCCACGCACTTGCCGGCCAGGCCGTCGGCCTTGGTGAGCGAGGGGTCGAGTTCGGTGCCGATGGCCAGGAGGCCGCCGGGCTGCGCTGCGCCCACCGTCGAGCCGCCCTTGATGAGTTTCGTGACCGTCGTCGTGATGGGTTCGAGGCGCGGGTGGCCCTTCTCCTCGACCGTGCGACCGGGGGCGACCTCGATCTCGTCGCCCTCGTTGAGGACGCCTTGGAGGAGGCTTCCGCCGAGCACGCCGCCTTGGAGTCCTTGCGGAGCGGAGCCGGGGCGGTTGATGTCGAAGCTGCGCGCGACGAACATGAGGGGGTCCTTGGCGGCGTCCCGCTTGGGGGTCGGGATCGTCTTCTCGATGGCTTCGATGAGGACGTCGATGTTCACGTCGTGGTGGGCCGAGATGGGGATGATGGGGGCGGTCTCGGCGATGGTGCCGGCCACGAACGCCTTGATCTGGTCGTAGTTCTTCATCGCCTGGTCATCGTTCACCAAGTCGATCTTGTTCTGGACGATGACGAGGTTCTTGGTGCCCACGATGTCGAGCGCCTGGAGGTGTTCGCGGGTCTGGGGCTGGGGGCACTTCTCGTTGGCGGCCACGAGGAGAAGCGCGCCGTCCATCAGAGCGGCGCCGCTCAACATGATGGCCATGAGCGTCTCGTGGCCCGGGGCGTCGACGAAGCTGATGGAGCGCAGCAGTTCGCCCTTGGCGCCGTTGGGGCCCTCGGGGTGCGTCCCGTACGCGGCGGACCCTTCGACGCCGGCGTACTTGTAGAAGACGGCGTCGGCGTAGCCGAGCTTGATGCTGATGCCGCGCTTGAGTTCCTCGCTGTGGGTGTCGGTCCATTTGCCGGTGAGGCGTTGCGTGAGGGTGGTCTTGCCGTGGTCGACGTGCCCGATCATGCCGACGTTGGCTTCGGGCTCCACCTGCTTGGTCATCCGGCGTCGGCAAAGGGGCCTTGGTTATTAAGGGAACGGCGAAACCCGGCGAGGAGGCGGAGCCGAACGCCCTGGTGGTTCTTGGTCAGGGGTTTGTCCGTCGTGACGACCTGGGCTTGAGCCGCCTTCGCCTGGACTAGAATGAGCGAATCGGCGAGGCCAAAGTCGCGATGGAACGTCCGTTCCTGCGCGTGGACCCGTCCGGCGCGTTCGAAATCGGCTTCGGAAAGGG
>CAYVGY010000113.1:0-9739 GCA_964451065.1 uncultured Halobacteriales archaeon | reverse complement strand
GTCGCAAGGTGTCGCGGGCGCCCAACCCGACGGGCAGGAGACCTTCGGCGCGACCAGCCTCTAGAAGGCGCGGGAACAGGGAGAGGCCCTCCTCGTTGGGGACCACGAGTTCGACGCCGTCCTCGCCCGTGTAGCCCGTCCCGCTCACGAACCCTTTCTGTTTGCCGAAGCGCTGTTCATGGAAGGCGAACTTCTTCACATCCGCGGCCGCAGGAATGAGTTTCCGGAGGATCTCCCGGGCCTTGGGTCCCTGGAGGGCCAGGATGCAGTACTCCCGCGAGACGTCCTCGATCTGGACGTCCCGCCCGGCGTGCGCGGTGAACCAGGACGTGATGATCTTGTTCATCCCGGCGTTGGGGACGACGTGGAATTCGTCGTCGCTGAACTTGTAATAGATGAGGTCGTCGATGATGGTCCCATCTTCGCGCGGGGCCGTGGTGTACGACGCCCGCCCCGGTTTGATCTTCTCCGGGTTCGTGCACACCACTTGTGCGATGAGTCTCTGGGCGTCCTTGCCGCGGACCCACAGGTTGGACATGTGGCTCACGTCGAAGAGACCGGCCTTGGTGCGGACCGCCTTGTGTTCCTCGAGGATTCCGGAGTACTGGACCGGCATGTCGAAGCCCGCGAATTCGACGAAGCGCGCGCCCAGCTTCGCGTGAATCTCGTGCAACGGGACGCGCACGACGCGCGGATGGACGCGCGGTTCTTCTAGGCTTGCTTCAGGCTGGGCACGTTCATCGACCCCTTGCGAAGGCCCAAGGCTGTGAGGCCCTCCATTCGGTTCCATGCGTTGCCAACAATGCGGCTTCTGCCTCGCGTGCGGAGACGTGGATCCGGGCTCCGAATGTCCGCGCTGCGCGGGCGTGTCCGCGCCGACGCTGTTCGCGCGCGTCGTCCGGCAGAAGTCTTAATAACAAGGGCTAGTTTCGCCGCCCAACACCCGTTCCCGCACACGGGTGGCCTGGAGGAGGGGCAGCCATTACCAACACCGAGACGGCGAGGACGCGCGCCTACCGTCTCCCGCACGGCCTACCCATGAACGCCCGCGAGGACTCGTGGTGGGTCGCTCCGCTGCTCACGTTCTCGGTTCTGACCGGTTTCGTTGCCTACGCAACCTGGCGGGCGCTCGAGAACGCCCACTATCTCGCCGACGATGGCACCTTCCACTACGCAACCCCCTTTGGGAACCCTGACTTCACGAACTTCGTCCCTGGATTCCTAACCGCCATACCCCTCGTCGGAGCCTTCCTGGGCTATCCCGCCATCCTTATCCTGCCCTTCGTGGCCGGCTTCCGGTTCACCTGCTACTACTATCGCAAGGCGTACTATCGCAGCTTCGTGCTCTCCCCACCCGGTTGCGCGGTCAAAGGCACGTCCGGCACGAATTACAAGGGCGAAAAAGGCCTTCTCGTCATCCAGAACCTCCACCGCTACTTCTGGTACGCGGCCCTCATCGTTCTCGGTTTCAACTACTGGGACGCCTTCCGCAGCATCTACACACCGTACGGGCTCCAATTCGGGCTCGGCAGCGGCATCATGCTCGTCAACGTGTTCCTCCTCAGCGCGTACACGCTCGGCTGCCACAGCCTCCGCCACCTCGTCGGGGGCCGACTCGACTGCTTTAGCTGCAGCACCAAGGAACGCGTCCAGTACTCTTTGTGGAGCCGCGTCACCGCCCTCAATGAGCGTCACATGTTGTGGGCCTGGCTGAGTCTGTTCTGGGTCGCTGGCACCGACTTCTACATCCGCTGGCTCGCGTCGAGCGGCGTCGTCGAGGTCTTCGGGGTGCCGGCGTGAGCCCCGACTATGACACACACGATGCGGACGTCGTCGTCGTCGGCGCGGGCGGGGCGGGCCTGCGCGCAGCGATCGCGGCCCGGCAGGCCGGCGCCCGCGTCCTGCTCGTCTGCAAGTCTCTGCTTGGCAAGGCCCACACCGTCATGGCCGAAGGCGGCGCCGCAGCGGCGCTCGGCAACGTGGACCCCGAGGATTCCTGGAAGGCCCACTTCGCTGACACGATGCGCGGCGGCGGCATGATTAACAACTGGCGGATGGCGGAACTCTTCGCCAAGGAGGCGCCCGAACGCATCCTGGAGCTGGAAAGGTTCGGCGCCGTCTTCGACCGCACCAAGGACGGCCTCATCAACCAACGGCCCTTCGGTGCCCACAGCTACCGGCGCCTGGCGCACGTCGGCGACCGGACGGGCCTTGAACTCGTCCGAACCCTCCAAGACCGCGCCGTGGCCTTGGGCGTCGACGTCCTCATGGAATACACCTTCACCCGCATCCTCAAGGACGGCGACAAGGTCGCCGGAATCTTCGGGTACCGCCGTGAGGACGGCCGCGAGATTCTCGTCCGTGCGAAGGCCATCGTCCTTGCCACGGGGGGCTGGGGCAAGCTCTACCAGGTCACGTCGAACTCGTGGGAATCCACCGGCGACGGTTGCGCCATGGCCTACGAGGCCGGCGCGGAGCTCCTCGACATGGAGATGGTGCAGTTCCATCCCACCGGCATGGTGTGGCCTCCGGGCGTCAAGGGCATCCTGGTCACCGAGGCCGTACGCGGCGAAGGCGGGGTCCTGCGCAACGCCAAGGGCGAACGGTTCATGGAAAAGTACGACCCGGTCAAGATGGAGCTCTCCAGCCGCGACGTCGTGGCGCGCTCCATCTACAAGGAGGTCGAGGCGGGACGCGGCACGCCGCACGGCGGCGCCTTCCTCGACGTGACGCACCGCGGCGCCGAGCACATCAAGAAGAAGCTTCCGTCGATGTACGAGCAGTTCCACAAGCTCGCCGACATCGACATCACCAAGGAGGCCATGGAGGTGGCGCCCACGATCCACTACGCGATGGGCGGCATCAAGACCACGGCCGAGACCTGCGCGTCCACGCTCCCGGGACTGTTTGCCGCCGGAGAGGTTTCTGGCGGCCTGCACGGAGCCAACCGGTTAGGCGGCAACTCGCTGAGCGACCTCGTCGTCTTCGGGGCTCGCGCCGGTTTCTATGCGGCGGAGTACGCCAAGACCCAGACGGAGATGCCGAAGATCGACCCGGCGCAGGTCGAGAACGAGCAAGAGGTCCTGGAACGTCCCTTCAAGAACCCCGGCGTCGGCAATCCCTACCTCGTGATGGAGGACTTGCAGAAGGCCATGCAGGCTGGCGCCGGCATCGCCCGCACGGAGGAAGGACTCAAGAAGTGCCTGGAGAAGGTCCTCGAGATCCAGGACCGGGCGCGCCGCGTCCACGTCGATGGGACCCGCGCCTACAACCCGTCGTGGAACACCGCGCGCGACATCCTTTTCATGACCAAACTCGCCGAAGCCATCGTCCGGTGCGCCATCGAACGACGGGAAAGCCGGGGCGGCCACTGGCGCCTGGACCACCTCGAACGCGACGAGGCCATGGGCAAGGTCAACATGGTCGCGTTCAAGCAACCCGACGGCTCCATGGGGGTCAAACAGATTCCCCGCCCCCCGATGCCGGAGCACCTCGTGCAGGCGCTCGAAGCGTCCAAGCCGCCCGAGTACAAGGCCATCATGCAAAAGGAGGGGGTGGCCCGCTAGTGGCGGCGACCCCTACGCAAGTGTTCCGTGTCTGGCGCGGAAACCCCAATGGCGGCTCGGAGAAGGAATACCAGGTACCGCTCACGCCCGGCATGGTCGTGCTGGACGCCCTGCACTGGGTCCAGGCCCACAAGGACGGCGACCTCGCCGTCCGCTGGAACTGCAAGGCCGCCAAGTGCGGCAGCTGCAGCGCCGAAGTGAACGGTCGCCCGCGCCTCATGTGCAAGACGCGCGTCGAAGAGTTCGCCGGGGCGACGATCCGGGTCCACCCCATCAAGAGCTTCCCGGTCATCAAGGACCTCGTCACCAACGTCTCGTGGAACTACGAGGTCAACAAGAAGATCCCGCCGTTCACGCCCAGCGCGGAAGCGTCCCAGCGCCCGTTCCGCATGGCGCAGCAGGACGTGGACCGGATCCAAGAGTTCCGCAAATGCATCGAGTGCTTCCTCTGCCAGGACGTCTGCCACGTGCTGCGCGACCACAAACGCTACGACGCGTTCTACGGGCCCCGGTTCATGGTGCGGATGGCCGGCCTCGAGATGCACCCCAAGGACACTGTGGACCGGACGCCGCTCCTCAAGAGCGAGGCGGGGGTTGGCCTGTGCAACATCACCAAGTGCTGCACCGAGGTCTGTCCCGAGCACATCCATATCACCGACAACGCCATCATCCCCCTCAAGGAACGCGTCGTGAACGAGTACTACGATCCCGTCCTGTGGGTGTGGCGCAAGATCACGGGCAAGGGCAACAAGCGCGTCGAAGCCTCGCAACCCTGAGTGCGACGGCTTGGTCGTCCGATTCAGCCCTCGTTCCCCCGGCAAAACGTCCGTCGGGCGCGCGAGCAAGGCGTCGTTCGGCCCGAGGAACCGCCCGATCATTCGACGTTTTCGGAATCGTCCGGCTTGAGGGGGACCATGACGCACGAACCCAGCCCGCCCGGCTGGTACACGCACACCGCCGCGTGAGGCGGATTGTCGTGCGGATCATTCCGATAATAGCCAGCCTCCACCACGTACCGGCCCTCCGTGTATGGGTCCCCCCCAAAGGCGACGGCGACCCAGGCGTTCTCGCCATCCCATCCCACGCCGCAGACGGCAGGACGCAGGGGAATCGGAACCCGAACGAGACAGATGCCTCGGCCGATCTCGTCGTCGTCCTCAGGATTCGCGGCCGAAGAGCCCGCCACGGCCAGGGTCCCGGGGACGCCGGCAAGAACGACGAACACGAACCATCGTACGGCGGAACTCCTTGCTGGACACGTCTCGAACACGGTCGCGCCCGGTGCAGGTGCCTCGTTAAGGTTTCTGGATAGTTCGTGAAGTTCGCATCGTCGGACCGGCCCACCTCCAATCTCGAACACGAGCCCCCCCGGCGCGCTTCCCTCGCCCCCCGCTCGCCTCCGGTTCCTCGGACGCTCCGGTCGCTCCTAGGCGGCGTCACCTTTTTATCGAAGGCAACCTGACCCCCGCCACTTGCAGTGTCCCCTGTGCGGCCGCGAGGTCGAGACGTTCGTCGCGGGCATGTGCGCCCAATGCGCCAGCGAGCGCAAGCCCTTCATGGACGCACCCGAGGTCGTGGACGTCACGACGTGCGCCCATTGCGGCAAATTGGAACGAGGCGGCGTCTGGACGAAGGCGGCCGTCGACGCCGAGGGCGCCGTCGAAGACGCGTTGGCGACCGACGTCTGGGTCGACCCGGAACTCACGGCGCCGGACGTGCAACGCCAGTTCGCCTGGGAGGATGAGAAGAACGCCATGGTGCAGGTCCGGCTCGCGGCGGAGTTCCGCGGGCACCCCGTGGCGCGCGAACGGACCATCCGGGTCCGACTGAAGACCAGCGTCTGCCAGGACTGCAGCCGCCAATACGGCGGCTATTTCGAAGCCATCGTCCAGATCCGGGCCTCGGACGAGCACGTCTTCAAGGTCCTGGGCGAGGAGCCGGTCCGCATCCTCGAAGACTCCATCGAATCCTACCGCGAACAGGACCGGGCCGGCTCGTGGGTGGCGCGCGCCGACAAGGTCCGGGGCGGGTTCGACCTCTACGTGGGGAGCCTGGAGACGGCGCGCCAAGCGGCCCACGCCCTCAAGGAACGCTATGGCGCGGAGTATGAGGAATCTGGAAAACTCGTCGGCCGGCGCGACGGCCGTGACCTCTACCGCTTCACCCTTCTCGTCCGTCTACCGCCGTACCTTCCCGGGGATTTCATCCTCATGGACGACCACCTCTTCCGCGTGCTCCGCTTCGACGGCCGCCGCCTGTCCCTCTGGGACCTACGCCGGCGCGATCGCATCCACCGCGAACCGAAGCGGGCGCGCTCCCTAAAGGTCGTGGGGCGCGCCAAGGACGAAGAGGAAGCCGTCGTCGTCAGCTTCCGCCCAGGAACGCTGCAACTTCTCGACCCCGTCACCCTCAGGACCGTCGACCTCGCGGTCGAGGACGACTACGCGGGCAAGCAGACCGTGCCCGTTTTCCGCCACGACGACCAACTCTACGTGTTGCCCATGCCTCAGGCCAAGGCGTAGACCTGCTGCAGGAAGGCCGGCACGTCGCGGGTGTAGATCTTGGCGCCGGCGCTCGACGGGTGGCCGCCGCCTTGGACACCGTATTGGGCGGTGAAGTCTTCCGCGAAGCGGCCCAGGTTGAACGGGGGTCGCAGGCCGGGCGCATACGTCTCGCCGACGCCGCGCAGGCTGAGGCTGGTGAGGTTCTTGCGGGAGTTGAGCATGAGGGCGACGCGGCAACCGACCTCTTCGGCGACGTGGCTGAGGGCGCGTGTGCCGAAGCCGTAGAGGCTCGTGCGGTAGCGGCCGAACCGGAGCACGCCGACGCCGTTCTTTACGCGCATCCGCGTGCGGACCTTGTCGAGGGCGCGTTCCCATCGTCCTTCGTTTACGACTTGGAGGTAGCGGCGGTAGATCTCGGGGACTTCGCTCGGCCACCGTCCCTCCGCGAGTTTCCGTGCGGCGGTCATCCGGAAGCGGTCGTCGTCGACGGCGAGCCGCCAGGCGAAGTCGAGGATCCGTGCCTCCTCTTCGAGGCGATCGGCCCCGAATCTGGAGGAACATCGGCTGAGCAGGTCGCTGGGGCAATATTCGACGAGGTCGGCCACGGCGACGAGGTGTTCATGGTCACCGTCGAGGCCGAGGTATTGGTAGGCGAGGGCGGCCGCGCTCACGCCCTGGCGTGAGAGGCCTTCGAAGTCGGGGATGGGAGGCTCGAACCGGTCGGCGGTCTGTTGGTGGTGGTCCAGGAAGTGGACCGCCACGCCTTGGCGGGCCTTCTGCTGGATCGTATGAACGAGTTCCTCGGTGGCGCCGAGGTCGACGATGAAGAACTCCTTGGATTGGATGTCGCGCCGCAAGGCGTCCAGTGCACCCGAACTCGAGGTGACGAACGAGACGCGAATGTCCGGCAACCGGGCGTAGAAGAAAGCCGCCGACACGATGCCGTCGACGTTCCGCTGGGTCCCCATCTGGAAGCGACGCTCGTCCCCGCACGGTGAGGACATTGTTAGAGTGCCGGCCTCTTGAGCGAGGTCTGCGGCTTAAGTCCTTTTGGTTTGAGTTTGTCTTCGCTTGGGCGTGGCCGGCTCCGTCGCGTACGAAAAGAGGGAAGGTTGCCTTGGTTTGGCCAAAGGCGCGCCGGCGGCCTGCAGGGACGCGAGGTCGATGGCGCGGAATTCGAGGCCGTGGTCGCGTAGGAGGGCCAAGGCGCGTTCGGAGGCGGAAGGGGCGACCAAGATCCCCCGAACGCCCACGCCGCGCTTGGTGCGCTCCTTCTCGACGTAGCGCCACAATTGCGTCGCCTCCGCGATGCCGGCCGCCACGCGTTTCACCTCGATCACGACGCGTCGCCCCGCAGCGTCCTCCCCGTAGAGGTCCATGGGGCCTCGTTCCGTGATGCGTTCACGCTCCCAGGGGCGAAAGCCCGGCTCGACCAACTCCGGGCGGGCCCGCAACGCGTCCCGGATGTCGAACTCGGTGCCGCGAAGGTCGAGGACCGTGTCGTCGTCGAGGAGCGTCGTCCCAAGAAGTTCCAGGGCGCGGAATTCCACACGGACGGTCTCGGCGGGCTGCGTCCGACGAGCCTGGAGGATGACCAGATTGTCGGATTCGATGACGCTGAAGGCACAACCCGGCGGTTGCCAATTGACGGGTTTGAGGCCGCGGGGAGTATGGATGAGCAAGGTCCCGTCGGCCTTGACGACGAGGACACGGTCGCCGTCGGCGAGCGTGCTCGAGGCGCGCCCTTGGTAAGCCACCTGGCAGCGGCCCACGGCGAGAAGGCAGCGGCGGTTGAGGCCCAATTCGGGAAGTTCGGCCCGTAAGAACTCTGCGGCCCGTATCAGGTCCGGTTCGACAAGCCACGCCACGGCGTCTCGAGCCGGTGGCGCACTAAAACGGTTGGGGGCTCACTTCTTCTGGACGGTCGTGGCTGGACGCGCGCCGGCCGCGTGGGCCGTCAACGACGCCTCAGAAAACGAGATGCGCGTCCCATGGAAGGGTTCGCCCTTGATGGCCTTGGCCAGCTCCAACAGGTTACGGCCATTGACCACCGACGTGGGGATCCGATGCTGCTTGATGAGTCCACAGGCCGGACCATCGATGACGCTCTTGGTGCCGGCCATCTTCCACTCGGTGCCCATCATCTTGATGAGGGCGTCGATGGAGATCTCGGCGTAGAACTCGGCCGTGGCCACGACGTTGGGATCAGCGGAGTAGACGCCGTCCACGTTCGTCGCGTTCACGAAGCGCTTCGCCTTGGTGAGAGCAGCCAGTTCGGCCCCGACATAGTCCGTGCTGTGGCCGGGGAAGGTCCCGCCCATCACGGAGATGCTGTAGCCTTCCGAGGATTCGACGGTCGATTCGACGCTCGCCATGGGGCGAACCGGCACCTGCGTGTACTTGCTGAGGGCGGCGATGAGGAGTTGGGCGTTGATGCGGGTGGCCGCGATCCCGATAAGGTCCAGTTCTTCTTCCCCGGCACCGAAGGTCCGGGCCGCTTCGATGTATTGGCGCGCGACCCACCCGCCCCCGGTGACGCAGAAGATCTTGCGCGACTTGGACATCTCCGCCAAGAGCCGGGCGAGGGAATCGATGTAGGTGACGTCCAGGTTCGGGGGCGCGACGATGGACCCTCCGATGGAGATCACGACGGTCTCCTTCTCCATGCGGAACGCGCCTATCCCCTCCACCTAGATAAGCGTGCGCGCGGGCTTGGCGGCGGATCTGAATTCGGGAGTGGAGCCGAGCCAACCCGCCGCGTCAACGCTTAAGAGCGCCACGAATTTGGGCCCGCGTGCCCAGTTGGCCCCCGCTCGTCGTCGGCCTCCTCTTGCTCATCCTCGGCCTGGCGGTGGCGCGGCGTGGCTTTGGCCAAGCCCAGCTCCTGGCCACGTTGCGCCGACTTTCCCCGACGCCGATCGCCGGGCCAGGCGCGGAGTTCCGCATGGTCAAGGGCCGCATCAACGGCGAGCCCCTTCTCTCGAGCCCTCTCCAGCGTCGCCCTTGCGTGTACTACTTCTTCCGGGTGCTGGAACCGGTGCCAGGCAAGAGGCCGCGCACGCTCGCGACGGGAAAGGAATGGACCATTGTTGAGGTCCGAGACGAGACCGGCGCGGCGCGCGTGGACGCCTGGTCCGCGGTCGTGGCGAGCCCGCGACGCTTTGAACGGAGATTCCAAGGCCTCGCGAAGGTTCCTGAGGACCTGCACGGGTTCTTCGAACGGGCCGGCATCGACGAGAAGCACCTTGCGCGGTTCCCGGACTTCCAGGTCCACGAATACACGATCGAACCCGGCGACGACGTGTACGTCACGGGAACCCTGCGCCACGACGGCGGAGAGAAAGTCTTATACCGCAAGAAACGTCGCCCCCTGGTCGTGAGCGCAGACCCCGAGATTGGACTGGCGCGAGGCCTCCAACACGAGCTCTGGCTCTACGCCGCGCTCGCCCCCATGCTCGTCGTGGCCGGCGTCGCGCTGTTCGTTATCGCCTTCGCCTAGCAGGGCCCCCTACCATGGGGGTTCCAGCGGGGCGGACCCAACCGGGATTCTGCCATGACGGAACTCACGAGCCGACAACGGTACGACTTCAAACGCGACTTGGAGAAGATCAAGTCGTTGCGCGGCATGCACACCGAGCTCATCACCGTCTACGTCCCGGCCGAGAAACA
>CAYVGY010000112.1:8849-9748 GCA_964451065.1 uncultured Halobacteriales archaeon | reverse complement strand
TCGGCGCCATCCCGACCGGATTCCTCCCAGGCGCCGACGTCTCCCCCTTGCTCCTCGAGTTCACGCGGCTCTTCCTTGGCCCCAACCGCATCCCAGCGGCCCCCTACGAGAGTGTCCACCGAGACCCCGCGCGACGCGTCATGACCGAGGCGACCGCGGCCGTCGTCGAGAGCTACAGGAAACTCGGAGTGGCCCCGGCGCCCGACGCGCACGCGCCCCCGGACAGCCTCGACAGCGAACTCCAGTTCGTGGCCCTGCTGTCGGCCGAGAGCGCGCGGCGACGGACGAACCGGCGACCCCGCGAGGCCCGCGCACTGGTCGAGGCCGAACACGCGTTCCTGCGAGATCACTTGGCCCGCTGGACACCCACCTTCGCCCGCATCGTCCAACAAGAGGCGCGCCACCCCTTGTACCCCGCCCTCGCCCAGCTCGCCGCGCGCTTCGTCGAAATCCAAGCGACCCAACTCGCCGCGCAGTTGGCCCCGGCGACGGGTCCGACCCGCGGGGGACGCCCGTGAAGCGAGGCATCGTCCTCTGCTACGGACGCGGCCGCAAGCCTAACGATTCCCAACACCCCAGCCTCGAGGAGCGCCTTCGCGCCCAAGGCGCCGACGTCGTCGCCTATCCGACGCAAGCCACCGACGACATCGTGCGACATGTCCGCGCGGCGAAACTCGAGCTGGTCGTCCTGGCAGCGACCGACCAATCCGAACTCGACGCGGTGGCCGAGTCCATCCTGGACCAGGGCCGGATCGACCCGCTCAACCTCCACGTCGCTCCGTCCGCCATCGTCGCCCTGGCCGAACGCTCCACGGACCCCGACGCCTGCCTCGCGGGCTTCCTCCTCGGGGTCCTGGAGGCCAGCCCCGACAGCCGTCGCCTGCCCACCCGTCACCGTT
>CAYVGY010000112.1:0-8839 GCA_964451065.1 uncultured Halobacteriales archaeon | reverse complement strand
CCGCCGAAGGATCTTCACGCTCTTTCGCAGACCCGTCCACCATCTTGTCCCCGCCGTGGACGACGCCAAGGGCGCCGCCGGACGAGGCTGCTCCGCCTGCCGCCAAGCCTGCCCCGTCGGCGGCGTGCAGATCTTCCACAACGTGGCCTCCATCGACCCGTCCGCCTGCGTCCGCTGCGGCCTCTGCGTCTCGACGTGTCCCGCCGGCGCAATCTCGTTCCCCCACCAGGACGAGGCGGCGGCCACGGGTCAGGTTCGTTCCGCCCTCGCCAGCCGCCCCGTCATCCTGGCGGGCTCCTTGGAGGCCTTCAACGCTATCCTGCCCGTGATGGCTAAGCCCCTACCCGAGCGGCCCGTCGCGCCCCTCCTCGTGCCGTGCGCCGGCGCCCTCCCGCCCCGACTCCTCCTACACATGCTTCGTCGCGGGGCCGCCGGCATCGTCCTCATCGCCTGCCCCAAGGACAGCCACTGCGGCGCCGCCGGCGCGGCCCGTGCTACGGCGTCCATTCAGTCGGCGCGGCGACTTCTATCCGCGGTCGGCGCCGACCCCGCCCGCGTCCAACTCGTCGAACTCGCGAGTGAAGAAGGCGACCCGTGGGGGACCCTCCGGAGCGCCATCGCCGCGGTGCCGTTGCCCTCCGCCCCGCCCATGGCCGATGACGGAGATCCGGAGCGTCCCCTTTCCCTGGCCCGCGAAGCGACCAAGTGGGTAGCGGCCTCGCCGGCGGTCGTGCCCCGCGAGTCCGTCCCAGGCCTCGGCGTAGCCCGCGTCGATGCCTCCAAGTGCACCCTGTGCGGCCTCTGCACCGTCTACTGTCCCACGGGCGCCCTCACCCACGCCTCGGAAGCGGGCCACGATCGGCTCCGGTTCGACGCCGCACGATGCGTGGGATGCGACCTCTGCGTCCCCGCCTGCCCCGAAAAGGCCCTCGGCGTGGAGCACGTCCTCGACGCCGGCCTCCTCCGTTCGGGTCCCGTGACGCTCGCCGAACCCCTTAGCGCCTCCTGTGAGCTCTGCGGCCAGCGCATAGGGTCCCTGAAACTGCGCGACCGCATCCGCAACAGTCTCGGACAGACCAGCGCCGCCTGGGAGCGCACCCTGGCCCGCTGCCCCGATTGCCGACTCAAGAAAGGCCTGGGGGCGGCTGCATGACGCTGGCCGAACAAGTTCGGTGCAAACCACTATCTGAAGGAATCATCGTGTACCCCGCCAAGAGGACGCATCCATGACCGAACTCCCAGCCACGTACCGCAACCTCCGCAAGAACCACCCCAAGATCGCCGCCGCCCACGAAGCCCTCGGCGAAGCCACGCAGAGCGCGGGGCCGCTCGATCAGCGCACCCGCGCCCTCGTCAAACTCGCCATGAGCGTGGGAGCCCGCCACGAAGGCGCCGTCCACGCGCACACCCGCAAGGCCCTCGATGCGGGAGCGACACCCGAGGACGTCCGCCACGTGGCCCTCCTGGCCACCACCACGCTCGGGTTCCCCACCGCCATGGCGACCCTCACCTGGATCGAAGACGTCGTCGGATCGGGGAGCCCCCGTGGACGCAAGTAGGGCGTGCGAGGATCCCCACGACCGCCGCATGACGCGGGCGCGCTCCAACCTGGTCGATCCCTTCGGCCGGCCCGTGGACGACCTTCGCGTGAGCCTCACCCCGGCCTGCGACCTCCGCTGCTGGTTCTGCCACCACGAAGGCAACCGCCCCAACGGACGCCTCATGACCCCGCACGAACTGCGCGTCATCCTCCGAACCGCCGCCCACCTTGGCATCCGCTACACCAAGCTCACCGGGGGCGAACCCCTTCTGCGGCCCGACCTCGAAGACATCGTGCGCCACGCCGCCGCCCTCATGGAGGAGGTGTCCCTCGTCACCAACGGCCAGCGACTCGAGGCCCGCGCCGCGTCGCTGCGCGCCGCCGGGCTGCGCCGCGTCAACGTGAGCCTCCACACCGTCGACCCCGACCAGTACCGGCGCCTGACCGGCGGAGACATCGACCCCGTCCTGCGCGGCATCCGCGCCGCCGTCGCCGTCGGCCTCCACCCAGTGAAAGTCAACGTCGTGGCCACCCGGGACACCCTCGAACGCATCGACGACCTCATCCTGTGGGCCGACTCCATGGGTTGCAACGTCCAAATCATCGAGATGCATACCCCGCCCGGCGTCTCCGCCCGCGCGCTGGCCGAACGCGTTCCCCTCGACGACGTCGAACGCGCCCTCGCGACCAAGGCCACCGCCGTCACGCATCACAGGCTCCACGCGCGCAAACGGTTCCACCTTGGTTGCCAACGCATCGAGACCACGCGCCCCCAAGAGAACGCCTCCTTCTGCGCCTCCTGCACGCGGCTGCGCCTCACCCACGACGGCTACCTTAAGCCATGCCTCATGCGCGCCGACAACCATCTCGACATCCTTGGGCGCCTGCGCGCCGGCGCCACGATCGAAGAGATGGAGGCGCTCTTCCGGCAGGCCACAAGCCGCCGAGCGCCCTTCTGGACTGCCCCGGTCCCGATGCCGGCGCCCTTGCTACCAATCCCGACGGAGCCCTGAACCCGCGGAACGGAACGAGGGCCCGATTCGTAAGGCGGAGGGCGCAGGGCAGGCCCGTCAGGGGGCGCCGTGGGCTTCCGTCCACGCGATGAGGGAGGGCGCAAACCTTCCGCGCCGGGCGTATCGCGCCATCCCTTCGTTCACCTCGTAAAACGTCGGAGGCTCATACATCCGGCCCGCCTTCAGCCGGTGGTCCTCGCGTCGAAGCTTCCACCAGACGACCGGCCCGGCCAAGCGCGCCGCCAAGCGAGCCTTCACCCCCACCTCACGCTGAATCTCGTCGAGGAGTCCGGAGAGCTTCTCTACGAGCGGCGGGTTCGCCGAGCGGAACCATCGGCGGCCGGCCCAGAGCGCAGCGGGGAAGGAGACCCGCAGGTCTTTGGCCTCCCACGCGAACCGGTCCCGGACGCGGACGTCGGCGTGGTCCTTGTACCGTCTCCAGCCCGCCAGGACGGTCCGGGCGATGCGCAGCACGCTGGGACCGTTCACTTCGAAGTCACGCCGAAACGCGTCGAGGAGCAGCGCCGTCTCTTGCCCCTTCGGGATGCGGGGGTGATGGTGCCGGAAGATTGACTGTCCATGGATGTCGGCTTCCTGGTACTCCGTCGGTTCCAGGAGCGTCCGCTCCTCCACGTGCTGCGCGTAGAGCGGCGTGCCCGGCATCGGCGTGTAGAGCATGAACTGATGGAAGTCCGTCGCATGACCAACCGCGTACTCGATGGCGTCGGTCAAGTTCTCGGGCGTGTGCTCTTCGAGCCCGATGATGCTGGAGCCGAGCACCCGAATCCCGTGGGATTGAAGGGTCCGCACGAGGGCCTGCGTATCGATGCCCCGCAACTTGGCGTACCCGGCGCCCTTGCCTTCCAGACCCATCCAGAGCCACGAGATGCCCAGGCGCACCAGCTGGTCGACGGTGTAGGATTGGACGGCGTGCGCCGAACTGAACACGTAGAGCGACCACGACTTGCCGTGCTCCTCCATGAGGTCCAGGAGGCGCAGGGCCCGCGCCCGGTGCAGCAGGAAGTTCTCGTCCATCACGAAGAAGGAACGGACGCCCATGCGCCGTTGGATGTCGGACATCACCTCGAACAGTTCGTCGCCCGTCTCGTAGAAATTGATGAACCTCCCCTTCCCGCCGAACATCGCGGAGGTCGTGCAAAAATTGCAACCCATCGGACAGCCGACCGAGGGGACGAGCGTCGCGGCCACCCTCGATCCGCCCTCCCCCAGCTTCATCCCCATCGCCCGGCCGCCGATGGCGGACCGAACCAGGGGATGCCGGATGGGCCGATCGACGTCCTCGCCCAAGAACCGGCGGAACCAACGCACGCCGTCGCCGGGGACGACGTGGTCCGCCGAAACGTAGTCCCGGAGCCCCGGCCGGTTGGCGACGTGCCCCCCCACGACGATCGTGGCACGCGGTTGGTAGGTCCGGACCAGGTCGCACATGGCCTTGACCTTCTCAACGTTGGGAAGGATCGAGCTGATCCCGACGATGTCATACTCCTGGCCCCGAAGCTCGGCGACGAAGCGGTCCAGCGTCGGAAAATCGAGGAGCGCGCAGGGCGCCTGGATGTTGGCCTGGATGAGCATGATGCCCCAGGAGCGGTGGAACATGCGCAGGGAAAACGGCCCCTCCGCGCGCGTGACCTGGTTCTGGTAGAGCTCCATCGGGTTGACAGCGCGGCTCCCGTACTCGTCGTCGCGCGCGTACGGCCCGAAGACGCTCGTGAGCAAGACCCGGGAGCGGGAGCCCAGCGGATGCGTGGGCGTGGGGCGGCTGATGGTCTGCGCTGCATCCACCGAGGTCATGTCCACGTCACTCGTCCGCGCGCCGCGGGGCCGGACCCAGAGGCGGGTGACGACTGCCTGTCCGCGAACGGCGCCAACCAGGGCCACGGTGGGACATCATGCAGTTTCCCTCACGGGTCGAACCTCCCGACAAACTCGGCAACCGGGCTTCGGCCGCCGATAGGCCCTACGAGATCCGGAAGGGCTTTCACACGAGTCTGGGCCATGAAGATGGTGCCGCACCGGTTCGGTTCTGGCAGCACCCGTCACTCGAATCGCTTTCCGTGTCCGCGCCGGTCGCTTCGAGATCGGAGTGTCTTCCCCCCTTCGACGAACCTGCCGGGCGAACGGGTTCGGCGCAACGGGCAAGAAAAGGCAACCCGTGCCCCGCTCTGAACCCCAGTCATGGCCCGTCCTGTCGCGCAGGGGGGAGCACCCCGAACAGGTTCGGAGCCAAGATGCTGCCTCGTCAGGCGGAGGGAGCGCCAACCATGACCCCCATCAACCGTCGGACGTTCGTACGACGCACGAGTACGGCCACCGCCGCCCTCGCCGTCAGCCAATTCGACGTGGCCCAGGCGCTGGCGAACGGCGACGCCCCCAACCTCGTGACCCTCACGCCGGTCACCCGCGTCGACAACCCGCTCCAATCCTACCCGTCCCGGGACTGGGAGAAGATCTACCGCGACCTGTTCACCCCGGACTCCGACTTCGTTTTCCTCTGCGCCCCCAACGACACGCACAACTGCCTCCTGCGCGCCTACGTCAAGAACGGCGTCATCGTCCGCATCGGCCCCACCTACGGCTACGGCAAGGCCACCGACATCTATGGCAACAAGCTCACGGCCCGCTGGGACCCCCGCCTGTGCCAGAAAGGCCTCGCCCTCGTGCGACGCATCCACGGCAACCGCCGCCCCAAGGGCGCCTACGTTCGCCTCGGGTTCAAGCGATGGGCCGAAGCCGGCTTCCCCCGCGACGCCGACGGACGACCCCCCACCGAGTACATGCAACGCGGCCGCGACTCCTACCTGCAGGTGCCCTGGGACGAGGCGTTTGCGCTCAGCGCGCGCGTGCTCAAGGACGTCGCAAAGACCTACTCGGGTGAGGAGGGCGCACGGCGGCTGCGCGCGCAAGGCTACGATGCCGACACCATCGAACAACTCCACGGCGCCGGCACGCAGACCATCAAGATCCGCGGCGGCATGGCCTTCCTGGGAGCCCTGCGCCTCATCGGCATGTACCGACTCGCCAACGGCCTCGCGCTCCTCGACGCCCACGTTAGCGGCGTCGATGCCGACCACGCGCTGGGCGCCCGCGGCTGGGACAGCTATTCCTGGCACACCGACCTCCCTCCCGGCCACCCGCTCGTCACCGGCCAGCAGACCCTCGACTGGGACCTCGTGAACGTCGAGCAGGCCGACCTCGTCACCCTCTGGGGCATGAACTGGATCACCACCAAGATGCCCGACGCGCACTTCCTCACCGAGGCACGGCTCAAGGGCACGAAGGTCGTCGTCATCGCCTGCGAATACCAGGCCACCGCCAACAAGGCCGACGAAGTCCTCATCCTTCGCCCCGGCACCGACACCGCCTTGGCGCTCGGCCTCGCCGAAGTGATCCTGCACGAAAACCTCTACGACGAGGACTTCGTCCAAGCCTTCACCGACCTCCCCCTCCTCGTGCGCGAGGACACCCACGCCCGCCTCAAGGCCAGCGACCTCGTCGCCAACTACGCCCCCGCTCCTCTTGCCCAAGCACGCGTCCTGGCCAGCGGCGAGACCGCGCCGGCCCCCGGCATCCAGGACAAGCCCCTCCTGCCTGCCGCCCTCCGCCAAGAATGGGGCGACTACGTCGTCTGGGACACCAGCCGCGGCGCCGCCCGCATCGTCACGATGGACGACACGGGGTCACGCTTTCTCCACTCCGACCTCAAGCCGGCGCTCTCCGGCCGCCACGAGGTGACCCTCGCCGACGGGACCCGCGTCGCTGTGCGGCCCCTCTTCGACGTCCTGCGCGAACACCTCGCCCAGAGCTACGACCCCGCTTCCGTCTCCAAGATCACGTGGCTCGCCCCCGAGGATATCACCCGACTGGCCCGCGACATCGCGTCCCACAAGGGCAAGACGCTCTTCGCGTGCGGCATGGGCCCCAACCACTTCTTCAACGCCGACCTCAAGGACCGCGCCGTCCTCCTCGTGGCCGCCCTCACCGCCAACATCGGGAAGCCCGGCGGCAACGTCGGGTCGTACGCGGGCAACTACCGCGGCGCCTTCTTCAACGGCCTCCCCGCCTGGGCCACCGAGGACCCTTTCCACCCCAACCTCGACGCCGCGGCCAAACCCGGCGACGTCAAGAAACGGAAGTACTTCAAATACGAATCCGCACACTATTGGAACTACGGCGACCGCCCCTTCCGCGTGGGATCGAAACGGTTCACCGGCGCCTCCCACATGCCGACGCCGTCCAAGGCGCTCCTTCTCTCCAACAGCAACAGTATCATCGGCAACGCCAAGTGGCACTACGACGTCGTCATGAACACCCTCCCGCGGATGGATTTCGTTTCGGTGGCCGACTGGTGGTGGACCGCCTCCTGCGAGTACGCCGACATCGTGTTCGGAGTCGATTCGTGGGCGGAGACCAAGTCGCCCGATTTCACCGCCAGCGTGACGAACCCCTTCCTCCAAGTCTTCCCCGTGACGCCGATGGCGCGCCTCCACGACACCAAGGCCGACCTTGACGTCGTTTCTGGCATCGCGGAGGCCCTGGCGCAAGAGACCCAGGACGAGCGGTTCCTCGACTACTTCCGGTTCTCCCTCGATGGCCGGCCCGAGGTGTACCTCCAACGAATCATCGACGGCAGCAGCACCCTCAAGGGTTACCGGTTCGACGACCTCCACGAGAAGGCCAAGCAAGGCATCCCGGCCCTCCTCATGACGCGCACGAGCCCCAAGACGATGGGCTACGAACAGATCCATGAGAGCAAGCCGTGGTACACGAAGACGGGCCGCCTCGAGTTCTACCGCGACGAGACGACCTTCCTCGACCACGGTGAGAACCTGCCCGTTCACCGCGAACCCGTCGACGCCACGATTCACGAGCCAAACGTCATCGTCGCCAAGGAGCACGCGTACCTCCAGCCCAAGCGCCCGGAGGACTGGGGGTTCCCCACGTCGGACCAATCCAGCGAGACGCGCCAGGTCCGCAACGTCCGCGTCGACGCCGCCACCCTCCCCTCCACGCAGCACCCCCTACGCTCCCAAGGCTTCACCCATGTGTACATCACCCCCAAGTACCGCCACGGCGCCCACACCACGCCGGTCGACCTCGACATGATGGCGGTCTGGTTCGGGCCCTTCGGCGACATGTACCGGTTCGACCGCCGCAGCCCCTGGGTCGGCGAAGGCTACGTCGACCTCAACCCGCTCGACGCCAAGGACCTCGGCATCGACGACGGCGACTACGTGTGGCTCGACGGCGACCCCGGGGACCGGCCCTATCGTGGCTGGAAGCCGGGCACCGAGGAATACAAGGTGGCCCGATGCCTCCTGCGGGCCCGCTACTACCCCGGGATCCCCCGCACCGTCGCGCGCACCTTCCACAACATGTACGTGGCCACCTTCGGCAGCGTCCGCGGCCACGAAGAAAACGCGGACGGGCTCGCCCGCAACCCGGCCACCGGCTACCAGGCCATGTTCCGCTACGGCGCCCACCAGTCCGCCACGCGCGCCTGGCTCCGCCCGACCCTTCAAGGCGACGACATCGCCCGGAAGAACTACTTCGGCCAGGAAATCGGCCAAGGCTACGAGGTGGACATCTACACCGTCAACGGCGCCCCCAAGGAGTCGTTTGCCAAGTTCACGCGCGCCGAGGCCGGACGACCGGACGGCACGCTGTGGCGGCCCGCGGCGCTCGGCCTGCGGCCCGGCTACGAGAGCGAGGCGCGGCGCAAGTACCTGCGGGGCGAATTCATCCGCATCGGAGGTGCGTAGTCGTGGCCAAGGTGTACAACTGGCAGCTCGGCCGCGAGATGGACTACCTGTACGAAGGCCGCCGCCCCGACCGCCAGGTCGCGTGGATCTTCGACACCAACAAATGCATCGCGTGCCAGACGTGCACCATCGCATGCAAGAACGCCTGGACCAGCGGCCGCGGCCAGGAATACATGTTCTGGAACAACGTCGAGACCAAGCCCTGGGGCGGTTTCCCCTTGGGCTACGACCAGCGCGTCCTGGAGCTCCTCGGCCCCCAGGAGTGGACGGACGGAACCTACGCCGGCCGCACCCTCTTCGAAGCCGCCCCCGAGGGAGAACGCGTCCTCGGGTACGCGCCCGACGAGGAGGACTACGCGCATCCCAACATCGGCGAAGACGAGGCGAGCGACCTCGTCCAGCAGGGCGTGAAGCTCCTCCTGCCCCACGCGCCCTGGATGTTCTACCTGCCACGCATCTGCAACCACTGCACCTATCCGGGGTGTCTGGCGGCGTGCCCGCGCAAG
>CAYVGY010000111.1:2620-9813 GCA_964451065.1 uncultured Halobacteriales archaeon | reverse complement strand
GTGGGCGACCTGGGATACGTTGACTCGTCCCGAGGAAGGCACCGGCTGGCGCGAGAAATCCAGAAGCCCCCGGACGATCCGCGACGTCGCATCCACTTGGCCTTCGAGCGTTCCCAGGAGCTCGGCCACCTGCCCATCCTTGTTCCGTGAGCGGATCTTCTCGACGATGAGGAGGATGCTGGCCAGCGGCGTGTTGATCTCGTGGGCAAGTCCGGCCGCCAACTGGCCGATGGAGGCCAGCCGTTCTGCGTGCTCCGCTTGTCGGCCCCAGGCCCGGCGTTCGCCTAGGTCGGCGGCCACGCCGATGAAGTGCGTGATGTCCCCTTCGGCATTACGGACCGCATCGATGGTCAGGTGGACAGCGTGCTCGTGGCGGGCCTTGTCAAGGTTGACCATCTCGCCGGACCAATGAGCCTTGGAAGGATCCAGGATATCCGTCCACATCCGCTGGTACAAAGTCCGCGGAGTTTGGGGATGCTTTACCAAGCGCAGGGTCCGGCCGATGCATTCGGCGCGAGTGTATCCATATGTCCGCTCAAAGGCCGGGTTCACGTTCACGATTATTCCGACCCGGTCCGTGACGACCATGGCGTCGGTACTGTGGAGAAAAGCCTCGTAAAAGAGCCTACTCCCTTGCGCCTCGTCCGCTCGTCCGGCCAAGTCGGGCCCCCCTTGCAGGCGGCGATGGAAGCCTTACCTCCACGTAAACCTGCTTTCACGTAGTGCCGCCATGTCGCCCTTGCCGTCTCTGACCTTTGGCCGTCGGCCGCGCCCCTGGGCCGACCCCGGGAACGACGCCCGCCCGCTGGCACGACGGTATCCTTGACCGTTGAACCCAGCTGATTAGAACCCGCCCCCCCTTCGTCACAAAGCATGAGATGCGTTCTGTGCACGACGGATGTTGGCCCTCTAGGCAAGTTGATGAAGCACGCCTTAGGCCACATGGTCGGCCGCAAGGAGCCCCCGCCCAAGGAACGAGGGAAATCCTAACCAGAATCGCGCCCGCCCGCAATCCGGGCGCCCTGCCTTGGTGTCGGGATTAACAGGGAGGACTTTCTTGGTTCAAAGAAGAATCCAGCGGTGCCAGGCCGCATGGAGAGCGGAGCTCCTGGCTGGGCCATCTATATGACGGTCGTCCCGATCTACGACACGGCCAGCGCCCCGCACGATGCGCAGTCGGTTCTCGAGGAGATCCGAAAGAAGTGGGGCGCCGTTTCACCCGCCTGCGCAGTTCTCGCCGCCAATCCGGCCCTGCTGCGGGCCCAATGGGAAAAGCACCAGGTCGTCATGCGGCCCCACGAGCGCGTCTCGCCGCTCATGAAGCAGGCGATCGTCTTGGCCGTTTCCGCGCACAATGGCTGTTCCTACTGCACGTGGGCCCACGCCGCGGCCGCCAAGCGGCTCGGATTATCGGACGACGAAATCGAACGCGTCAAGAAAGGATCCCCGTCGAGCGAGCCCTTGGGGGCGCTCGTCCAACTCGCCGTGCACGTGTCGCACGACGCAACCCGCCTGGATCCTGCCCTGTGGGCGCGCTTGCGCCAGGACGGATTCACCGACGCCGACCTAATCGAAGCGGTCGCCGTCGCCGCGTACTTCAACGAGATGAACCGTCTCTTGGACGCGCTCGGCGTGGAAGCGCCATCGGTCCCAGCCGCCACCGCGTGACGACCGGGGTACCGACCCTCGTGTGGCGGCGTGGAATCGATTCGGGGCCCTTGGAGTCCTAGCCACGCGAAGGCCCGGGCCGCGGGCCGCCGGAGGCTGTCGGCGGAGGAACGTGATTCAGTTCGCCGCAGGTCAGGCAGGCGACCTCGCCAAGGAAGCGGCGCGAGGAATCCAGCAGGGGCGTCGCCCTCCGGCTCCCGCAGAACCGGCAACGGAAGCGCGTCGCGGCTTCGCGCGCCCGCGTGGCGTCCGCGGGAATCAGCTCGACGAGGACGACGCCCGCGATGGCGAGGCCGCCCAAAGCCGCGGACCCGGAGTGCATCCAGGGTTGGAGGGCCGCCATCGGCCTCCTCAGTTTCTCTGCGCCTCGCTTTGTGCAATCCCTTCAACCGTTCGAGGGGGCCAAGTCAACCCCGGCAACCGCACGCTCCCTTCTTTGCCAACTCGGCCACGTCTTCCGGGGTACGGGCCTCGTGGCAGAGCGGAATGCCGTCGAATGGCGCCCAATGTTTGGAAACCACCTTGTCATCGCGAAGGTTCATGATGTTCACGGCCTCCTCGTCCATTGGAGTGACTCCTGGCCCGGCATCGCTCTTGTACATTGCGTTTGACGGCCACGCCGGACTTGGACGCCCCGATTCGAGAGCCCTATTCGCCGGCGGAAAGAAATGCGCGTTCGTGGCGGCCCAACATCCATAGGAGGGGAGCCACGAGCGTCGCGGCCGCGACGAGAGGGACAGAGTTCGCCGTCCAGGCGAGGCTGACCAGGAACAACCACCAGCCGACGTACATGGGGTTGCGCAGCCATCGATAGGGGCCCTGGCGGAGCACGAATTGCCCGTGAAACCTGGCCGCCGTCGGCGCGAACCATGCGCCGAGCGTTACCTTCGCCCAAGCCGCCAGCGATAGTCCCGCGATTCCGGCCGCGGCCGCGGCCCACGACGTTGCCCTCCAGATCCCAGCCGTCGGATGGAAGCCTGGCCGAGCGGGCCAGAAGACTTCGCCCACGACGGCGGCGAGCAGGAGCCCGAGGATGCCGATGTTCGCGACGTGGTAGGTTCGGGACCGGGTGACTACGCCTTCGCGTTTGGCGCGAAGCCACTGGCGGGGCGCGTCCCAAAAAACGGCCGCGTGGAGGGCGAACGCGGAAAGAAGGACGATGCTAGGGGCATTGAGGGGCATGGAGCCTCGCTCAGGATGGGTGAGGACCCGGAAACTCCAACGCCATTAAGGAGCCGACGCCATCCAGAGCCTCGTGGCCCACGTCCTAGACTTCTTTACCGCCCATTGTCCTCTTTGCGACGGGTTCCAAGACCAGGTCGAGCTCGGAAAATGCGGCCCATGCAAGCTGCGGATTCGGGACGTCCGGAAGATGGCCACGAGACGCCTCGTGGCAAGGTATGGGATCCGCGTCGTGCCGACGCTCATCATCGATGGGAAGGTGAAGGTTGAGGGACGCCTGGACGAGCCCTGGGTCTGCGGGGACGACTTCTACGAGATGTTGGAGAAAAGGTATCCACTTGTGAACGCCGGAGTCCTGCCAGAACCCAAAGAACCGGCCAGCACCGGCCGGCCGTCGCGCTGACGCGCCCACGCGGCGGAACCAAGACGAGGCCGCGACGCCGCGCGGGACCGAAACGTGAGCCCCGGATTCGGGGTCGCGAACCGCTCCTCGGAGCTAGGGGCCCCCTCTCGTGCGGCCAGGGCGTCCGAGGCCCCTACGTGGCGCCCGCGACGGCCTCCAGAACCGCGTCCACGCCGGGCCGGTCTTTGTAGTCCTTCCCCACGTACTTCCACGCGACCTTCCCGTCGCGGCCGACGACGACCGTCGCCGGATGCGCGTACCCGTGCTTGCGCTTCATCGTGCCCAAGGCGTCGCGCGATTGAACCACGAGGCCGTACGTGTGCAGGACGGTGCCCTTCGGGTCGTGGAGGAGCCGGAAGGGGGGGCCCGCCTTGGCCCGCAGTTCTTGGCCCTTGGCGACTTCCTCGTTGCTGATGGCGAGGATTTCCGCCCCGGCCGCCTGGAACCGGGAGTAGGCCTGGGACAAGTCGGCCAGCTGCCTGGAACAGAGGGGGCACCAGCCGCCGCGGTAGAAGACGAGCACCACCTTCTCATTGCGCGTCAAGTCCGAGAGCCGAATCTGTGCCCCCCGGGCCTCGGGCAGGGTGAACTCCGGGGCGGCCTCGCCCACGACGATGGGTTCGCCCGGGGCTCCCAGGACATTCTCCGTTTCGCTCATGGAACCGGCCCTCCCTTGGTTTGCGTGGCGGTAGCTGGCGCTTCGGCGGGTTGGAGAGCCTGCGGCGTCTCGGATGTTCCCTGGCTGACAATCTCGACGGGCTCGCGTCGCGTCTCCCCCGCCGCGTCGGCATAGCGGAAAATGGCGTCGGGTCGCTCGTCCCGCGTGATCTTGTGTGTGCCGTCGCAGAAGGGCTGGGAACGCGAGAGGCCGCAGCGGCATAACCAGAGGGCGTCGCCTTTGATGTCGGCCTTCTCGATCTTCATCGGGCCGGTCTCGGCACGGAGCAGGACGCGGGTCATTCGCAATAGTATGCAAAATAAACTACTAATAGTATGGAGTTTATACTGACTTAGTTAGTTCATTCATGGCAACCAATCGAGCCCAAGCCGCTACCGTCTCAGTTGGCGAGAGCGGCAAGGAAAATTGCCCGTTCGAGCATGCCCTCGAAATGCTGAGCCGTCGTCACGCCCTCGAGGTCCTCTGGACGCTGCGCCAAAAGAGCCCGCGCCGCTTTACGGAGATTCGGCGGGCGCTCGCCGTGAACCCGGTGACCCTCACCGATCGCCTGGGCGAGTTGGAGGCCTGCGACGTCCTCGACCGTCACGTATTCAACGAGACGCCGCCCCGCGTCACCTACGATCTCACTCCCAAGGGTCGGGAGTTGCTCGTGCTCCTCGACCACATCGAGGCCTGGTCGAGGAAGTACCCCGACCGCAAAGCCGGCGGGGGCCCTCGCTGACACAAAAGCGTCAGGCCCTTGCTCGGAGGGAGCGCCGGACCCCCAAGCGGTCCCAGCGAGCGCTTTAGGGAAGGTCTCGTTCAACGTGCCCTCACAGGATTGAAGGCGCCGCATTTCAGGAGGGAGAAGGATCCCTGGCCCGTGAACCGGACGGGCCGGCTGTTCATCGGTATCGGGGCCGCGCTTTTCGTTCTCGCCCCCCTCGCGGAGGCTTCGCACATTTCCTCAGAGGATTTCCAGTGCGACGGCGGCCATTGCGCGGACGGAGAAACCCATTCCCTTGATTGCCGCACGGGCCGCTGCGTCGGCGACGCCCACGGCTTCTCGACGATCTCGCACCCAGCCTTCGACCATGGCCAATGGCTGCAAGACGATGACCCGGTCCTCGGCGTCGCTCAAGGCTCCGACGCTCGCGCGTATCCGTTGCGGATCCTCTACTGGTTCGAGACCGCCAACGACACCCTCGACGGGACGCCGATCTTGGTCAGCTTCTGCCCCCTCTGCTGGAGCGGCATCATCCACCAACGAAATCTCAACGGTCGGGAGCTCGTCTTCCTGAACACCGGCGCCATCTGGAAGTCGGATCTCGTCGTCTACGACAAGCAGACGGGGTCCTGGTGGACACAGATCGGCGGCGAAGCCCTCACGGGGCCCCTGCACGGATCCAAACTCCACATGTTGGACGCCAACCAGGTCTCGTGGAAGACCTGGCGTGAAGCGCATCCCGGCACCCGCGTCTTGGCTCGGCCGGTGGACGAGTCGGGCCGGTTCCTTGCCCCCTACGACCGGGCGCCGGTCCGCGGGGTCGACGACTTGGGGTTGGGGCCCGAGACCCGCGTCCATGGCGTCGTCTGGGGGGCCGCCTCGCTCGCGTTTCCCGTCCCCGTTCTGGAGGAGCGCCTCGTCGGCCACGCGCGAGTCGGCTCCTTGGACGTGGTGGCCGCGTACGTCGGGGGCGACGTCGTCGTGTGGCGGGCGGACGGGCACCGCTTCCGTCCCGGGGCCGAGCAGGCATTGGAGCGGGACGACGGCCAAAGGTTTGACGCGGTGACGGGGATGGGTGCGCATGGGGGGCGCCTCGAGCGCGTGGCGGGTTCGACGATGTTCCTTTTTGCGTGGCACAACTTCCATCCCGAGACCGAAACGTACGACGCCGGGGACGATCCGCCCTGGTGGATTGACGAATCGGTCCCTGGGGCGCCCGGCGCAGCGTTTCCCATCATCGTCGCCGCGATGGCGGTAGCCGTTTGGTTGCGTCGGCCTTAGCGCGTGGGTTCGAGGACGGCGAAAAAGTAGTAGAACACGTAGGCTCCGCTCATGATGAGGACGGCACCCGTGATTCGACCCATCCACGGCAAGGCCCGGGAGAGGAAGCGCGCAACGGCCCTTGCCGAGACGAGCGAAGCGAAAACGACGACAAGAAGGAGGCTCGACATGCCGAGACCGAACGCGACGAACACGAGGGCCGTCGCGGCCACGCCTTGGCTGGCGATGGCGCCGAAGACGACCAGGGAGAAGACGGGGAGGTTGCAGCCCAGCGAGACGACTCCATAACCGACGCCGAAGAGGAACGGGTACGAACGGCGTTCCTTGGAGGGGGCCGCGAGGCGAACGGACAATCCAGGCATGCGGCCCGCGACGGCAAGGACGCCTGCAATGACCATTAGGACGGCTACGACGAGGACACTCCCAGCCAGCTGGCGGAGCGTCAGCTGGTCGCCGACCAGGTAGCCCAGAGCCACGCCGGCGAGCGAAAAGACGAGCATGATTCCTGCCGCGGCGAAGAGCCCGAGCCGTAGCCCCCGGGCCACGAGCGTGGAGCCCCACACCCACCGGAGAGCGAGGACGAGAAGGAGAAGCCCGGCGATGACGAGGCCGGGCTGGAGCCAGTGGAGGCTCGTCTTGCCTGTGCGTGTGTCAAAGGCGGAGGCCAGGCCGGCCCAAACGAGAACGGTGCCAAGGACTCCGAAGGCGGCGGCAGGACCCCAACGAGGCCGCCGCATCGCCGGCGTGGGTTCCGCCGGCCGGGCCACGTAGTAGGAAACCATGGCGGGCAGCATGGCGACGCTGCAGGGCGCGAAGAATACGAGGATGCCCGCCAGGAACGCTTGCAAGAGGAGCAGGTCGAGCAAGGCCGGTCCCCCCTAGCAGTGGGGGCGAGGGGAGCCCTCCGGGTCCTCGAGGGCGGCGGCCACTGCCTTGTCGAGGCATCCGAAGGAGGCGATTCCCGTGTGTTTCATCGCGATCTCGCCGTCGGCCATGACCAGGAACAAGGTGGGCAGGCTCACAATCTGGTAGTCGAGTCCACTACCCTCGTCCGGCGTATCCTGGACGAATGTCCAGTTGGCCCCGAACTGCTCCTGGAATTCGACGAGGTCGCTCATGAAGCGGCCGCCAAGGCCGGGCGTGGCGACGGTGTTGTCGATGCTCACGAGGGCAAAGCTGCTGTTGTGGTACTTCCCATCGAGTTCGAGGAGGGCCGGCATCTGATGGAAACAACTGACGCAGCGCGAGCCCATGAAGTCCAGCAGAACGATTTT
>CAYVGY010000111.1:0-2610 GCA_964451065.1 uncultured Halobacteriales archaeon | reverse complement strand
ACTTCCGTCTTCTGCGTCGAGGGGAGCCGGAATCCGGGCGCCTGCTTTCCCACTTCGGGGCCCGTGGCGCCCGTGCATCCGCTGAGGGCCGCGAGCGCGGCCAGTCCGAACGCATAGGCATGGATGCGCCCCACGGCTGGATGGGAGTCCCTCCCTGGCTATTAGTGCCGGGTTGAACCCTTGGACGCGACTTTGGTTTTATCCCGGGGTTCAAGGGTGACCATAAGAAGGCGGAGGCCCAACGGGAGACCCTGCGTGGATGCGCGCGTTCGGTATTGGCTGACTTTTCTGGGCATGTTGGCGGCCATCGAGTTGATCGTGTTCCTGTATCCGCCTTGGATCGAGTCCGTCATTCCCAACTATTTCATCCACTATGAGGTCTGGGTCCCCCTGGCCGTCGCGCTCCACCTCGGCTGGGCGTATTGGGCCGTCACGCGTTGGCGCCGGCTCGAGGCCTCGGCCCGTCCGTCGTCCTGATTTCCATTGTTGAAACGGTGCCTTGACGGTTGGCGGGCGGCTATATGGGTCCGAAGCGGCCAAGCGGGAGTGGGGGACGCGGCCGGGCCCGACCTCCTCCGCATCCAATCCCCGTGGCGAAGCCAGCCTCCAGCGTGGCACGCAACGCCCGGTCGCCGCCCGGCCTCCAACCCCCCTGCGTTGGGGCGGGAAGAAATGGACCGATGCCGGCATCCGATGGCGCCGCGACGGGCGACGAACCCTACGGTGATTCTACTCGGCGTTCTCATGTTTCCGACCGGGGGCGCCGCGCACATCGATGACGAAGAGATCCGCTACGTCCTCCCGCCGGACGCCATCCCCGCGATCACGCAGCCCAAGTTTGATACGGGCGATTGGCTCGAGGCCGACGACAAGGTGATCGGGTTCGAGCACGAGGGAGACGCTCGCGCGTACCCGCTTCGCGTCCTCGTATGGCACGAGATTGTCGACGACACGGTCGGAGGCCTGCCAGTCGCCGTCACGTACTGCCCGCTGTGCGGAACGGGAATCGTCTTCGACCGCCGGGTGGGCGACGAGACGCTCACGTTCAAAGTGAGCGGCCGCTTGTACAAGAGCGACCTCGTCATGTACGACGCCGAGACCAACAGCCTATGGACGCAGGTGCTGGGCGAAGCCATCCAGGGAGATTTCCACGGCCGCGCCCTCACTCCGCTGGGTGCCACGCTAGCGACGTGGGAAGACTGGAGGGCCCGCCACCCAGGCGCACCGATCCTGAGTCGCGATACCGGCCACGACCGAGACTACGCCCGGGACCCTTACGCAGGTTACGACTCCCAGCGGCGCATCGGCATCTCCGACGAAAACCGCGGCGACGTTCGGGGCATGCACCCCAAGGAATTCGTACTGGGGTTCGAGGAGAACGGGGATGCGATCGCTTTCCGCCACGCACGCCTGGCCCCTTCCGGTTTCGCGCAGGTCGCCTTCCATGATCGGAGCTTGCTGGCGACCATGGTCGAGGGCGCAGCGAACCTGTTCGATGCCACGGGCCGCCTCTTCGTGGCCCTGGACGCGGGCGTGCTTCACGACGCGGCGGCCGGAACGTGGGACCCCCTCACCGGCACATCCGGCCAAGGAGAGGCACTCGTGCGCCTTCCGGGAATCCCGGCGTTCTGGTTCGCATGGTTTGATTTCCACCCCGACACCATCGTCTGGGGCGCGTTCGGCATCGAAAAGATGTCGCCGGCGGACGGGGCCGGGCCGGTCAACCCGACCACTCCGGTCGTCCTCGAGTTCTCGGCTCCCGTTGACGATTCGCAACGGGATGGCATCCACGACCTCGTCGCCATCGAGCCGGCCACAACCGCCACGTTCGAGTGGAGCGGGCCCACGACGTTGACGATTCGGGCAGACGCTGGGTGGCCCTTCGGCCGCACCACGGTTTCCATCGACGGCTCGCTCCGGGACGAGAATGGGACGGCCATGGAGGTCGGCTTCAACTCGTCGTTTACCGTGGCCGAACACGCTGCCCCGGGGCCCACGGCGTTCGCCTTGCTCGCCTTGCTGGCAGCCGTCGTGCTTACCCTTGTCCATTCCAGGAAGAGCAGGCCTTAGGGGCCGCCCCCTGTTTAGGAGCAACGGCGGACTACAGTTCGCCGCTCAAGATGCCCCGGCGCAGCGCCTGCCATTCGTCGGGCTTGAGGAACACCTGGTTCCCGGCCTCCCCAATCATGACTTGATCCTCGCCGACTTCGACGATGGGGCAGCACTGGTCCGTGTGGCAAAGATTGTACTTCTTCGTAGTCATGCCAAGACGACAATCGTGGTCGGTCGTATTTGTTGGGCGCCGCCAACACCGGGAGAAGCGTTTCCACGGTTGGAGGTTGCCTCAAACCGCTTCTCGACCCCGTCGGCCGGTCGAAGGACAACGTGAAATCCTCGCAGGACGCATATTGCCTCAATCATGGCCATCGGAGAACTTCCTTCGCCCGAGTGGAACATGCAGCTCCTTCAGGGAGTCTGCCCTTCCTGCGAACGCAGCACGGCGCTCGCCGTCTTCCTCAACGGCGGCGCAATGCCGGCCGTGGGAGCCGTCCGACTGCGCCCCATGTGCCTTTCGTGCGGTCACGTGTGGGCCCTCCCAGAAGTAACGGC
>CAYVGY010000110.1:0-9820 GCA_964451065.1 uncultured Halobacteriales archaeon | reverse complement strand
TCCTCCGCCCCCGGGCATCTCCCGGCGGGCGGAAAACCTACATCACTTCTAGAGGCGGTCGAGGCCAAGACAATCAGGCTTGCGACCCTCGAGCACGGCCCCCCAGCAAGGGTCGGCTAGGTCGAAACAGCCAATCGTGATCGTATTCCCGTTCACGCAAAGGCCGGGGAGGGCGGCAGCAACGTTGCGGACGAAGCCTTCTACGTCGCCCTGGCAGAGTTCGGACCAGGGGTAGACTTGGGCGCACACGAGGCCGTCGGGAGCCACGTCCACGTCGATCGACGGGTAGCCCTCGAGCACCGCCTCCACGAACCCGGCCGCGTCGCCCTGGCAGAGCTCGGACCACGGGTAGACTTGGGGGCATGCGGGTCCCACTTCGACGCAGTCGACGTCGTCGACGTGACAGAGGGCAAGCTCTCCGCCCCAGGCGTCCCTCGTGAGTTCGTTGTTGCCTTCGTCAGACTCTTGCACCGTGTTCGCGGGGTCCACGATCACGTGGACGAAGTACCGGTTAAACCCGCCGGGGGTCGGGGCGCCGTCCGAGTAGTCGCCCACGTAGACCTGCTGGGAGTGACCCGCGGGGCCGGCTATGGCGGGCAGCTCGTACGTGCCGGACCGGGAGAAGCCAGCGGATCGGCCGAGGGCGGCGGCGTTGTAGGCAATCGTGTCCTGGATTGTCCATGTGGCGGTCGTTGCGCCGGAGACCGCTTGGCCGACGTTGGAGACGTCGATCCGGATGTAACTGTGTGCCAGCGCGTCGCCGTCCGGGATCTGGACGAAGGAATCCACCTGGTCCACGAGTAGGTCTGGGAGGGCCTCCGCCGCCTGGGCCGAGTCCGACGTGGCGCTGGAGCTCGGAGCCACAGCGGCGACCAGCGGTACAGTCAACAGACAGGCGTAGAGGGTCCAGCGGATTTGTGCCATACGGGGTTCTTGCGGAGTCGGGTCTCCATCATGCCAGTTTCGGCAAGACCATCGAACGCTGGGCGTACCTTCCATGGCACCGCGCCGTCAGCCGGGCGCACCGGGGGGGTACTTGCCGTGCCCAGGAAGGGACGGAGCGGCAGGTCGATGGACGGAGCCGGGAAGTCGGGAGGGTCGTCTCGGTGTTCCACGGTCTTCCCGAAATCCGCTAGGAAACGGCTGCCGTCGGGGCCGCCGAGGCATATCCCCGGTCGAGGGGACGCCCTCCCTGGCCAGCGTCCAGGGATCGTGAAACCGCTTGGAGCCGACACCGTTGACCGCACTCTTGATCGTGGCCGCCGTTGCCCCCCGACCGCCCGCGCGACCCATTGGTCCCGACCCGCTGCGTGGACGCTCTGCGGACCCATCCTGGACGCCTGCGTGGCAACGGGCCGCGGCGCAGAGCCGGGCGAGAACATGATCTACGAGGGCGGAGGCGACAAGCCCTATCGGCGGGCGACGCGAAATCGTTGCCTCATCGCCCTTACTGGGCCGCGCTGGGTCGTGTTCCGATTCCGGGAAGTTCGGCGAAAGTTCGGCTTCAGGCCACGGGAGCCGCGGCTTTCGGCAACCCTGACGGGCCAAACGCCTTATACCCCCCTGGCCCCACCGAGGAGCCGTGGGAATCCCAACCCGAACGGGCCGCCTCGCGTCCGTGGCCGGAATTCTTCTCCTTTCGGGACTCGTGAGCCTCGAGGTGAATCGTTGGCTGGGTCCAGGCGATCCCCATGCGGGCACCGGCGAGACCCAGATCCAGATTCCCGCAACCGGCGAAGGGGACCACGTCCGTTACTGGGTCGAGGCCCCGCCCGGCACCCACGGCATCTCCGGCGACGGCGCCTACGTTGAATTCTCCACGTTGCCTTCGCTCACTACGCCGGACGCCAACGGCCGGTTCGTCCGGGCCCATCGTTTCTTCCTCCAGGCGCCCGCGTCCATCGCAGGCCAGGAGGAGCGCATGGAGGGGCGAACGCTGTGGATTGATGCCGGCACCGGAATGACGTTCGCCGTATCCGATGTCCGATGGGACACGCACCGGGTGACGAGGGGCGACTCGGCCCTCCGCGCGGACGGAAGCCGAATGGTCGAGCGCCGCACCTTCCTAACCTCCCACGACGAATCGGCCGCCGCCCGCCCGCCGTGCGGCCTCGATCCCCGTGTCCTGGCACGAGATCTCCCCCTCGACCGCCCCTTCCAGATTTTTTCTGGCTGCCGCCTACCGGCGGGCCCGCCCGGCCTCGAGGTGGCCTCCAACACGAATTTCCTGGCGACGGCCCGCGGAACCATGGCCGAGCGGCCCGTCGTGCGGTTTGAGGCGCAGGATCTACCCGGGCCCCACCTGACGGGCCTCCACGTATGGTACGAGCCAGGAATCCCCTACCCCCTGGGGTTCGCCGTTTTCATGAACGGAACCCGCGACCCGGCCTTCCGCGTACTTCTGACCACGTTTGAGCCGGGCGAACCCGCATTAACGACGGCGACCGGTGCGGACCCCGGGCAGGCCCCGACGGTTCGTCTGGCGCCCCGCCGCCCCTGGGGACCCGAAGACGCGGGCGTTGACCATCCCTTTCCGCTTTCCCGCGCCTTCGCCTTCGTCCAGAAGGAGACGACCGACTTGGCGCTGAGACGGTTTTGGCTGGACCATCCGGGCGCGGAGGTGGCTGCCGCCGAGTACTCCGAATTGCGGAGCGCGGGCGGAGCCATCTACCAGTGGAGACTCCTCCTCGTTCACCAGCGACACGAATTGGCGGTCTGCCCCTACAAGGAAGTCCATCCCCTAGGCCTGCCGGCAGCGGGGCCCCGCCTCGGTGGCCAGGCCGCCGGCTACGGGCTGACCAACCCTTGCGCGTCCTTCGGCTCGGAGGCGCGCCCCGGCGCGACCGGACTGCCGTCCCTCCTGCCCACGATCGAGTCCTTGTCCGAACGCGCCCGGGCCTACTTCCCCGTGGGGACGCCGCCCGAGGCCTCCTGGGGCTTCGCCTGGATTTGCCGCGACGATCGGTGCGCCCGGCCCTCGCTGGACGTGTGGATTGGCGGCGTACTCGATGAGGTGACCACGGGTGGGACGCGCAGGGGCCCATCGCTTGTGGCGACGCGCGAAGTTCGCGCCGTCCATTTCGATGCCGACGGAAACGCCGTGGAGATCGTGGATCGGACCGAACGAATCGAATCGGGGGCCGAGGGCGCGCCAAGGCTATCGCGGAGGCCCTTCGGACCCGCGCTCGATTCGAACTCGTCCCCGCCGTGGTCCTTTGCCCCGACGGTTCTTCTTGTGGCGGGGGGCGTATCGGTGGCTTCGGCCGCCTGGGTTTTTTCGCGCGGATTCTTGGGTTGGATGGCGGAGAACCGCCTCGACGAGGCGCGAGTCCGCAACAACCATTGGCGCTCGCGCATCCTGGACCTTGTGGCTGCGAGGCCCGGAATACACTTTGCCGACATCGTCCGCGAGACCGGCCTGGGTCACGGGGCAACCGAGCACCACTTGACGGTCCTCGCCCGGGCCGGGCTCATCGCATCCGTGCGTGGCACTCGCTATCGGTGCTACTTCCCCGGAAAAGGCTCGGACCGCCGCGAAATGGCCGCCGCGCCCATCCTCAAGGCGGCCGGCGCCGTGCGCCTCTTAGGGGAAGTCCGGAGGTCCCCAGGGCGAAGCCTGACGGACTTGGCGAGAACGCTCGACCTCTCGGTGAGCGCCGTGCACTACCACGCCCACCGCCTGGCATCCGCTTCCCTGGTCCGGCTTGAACGGCAAGGGACGGTCGTGCGCGTTCTGACGCCCGTGGCGTAGGCCGCCATCGTGGGGGCCGTGGGCGAATTCTACGTCGGGACGCGCCGGTACCTTTCATGGGGCGACCGTGCCTTTCCCCAACGCGATGATCCGCGTCCGATCGGCGACCTCCGCCCGGGATGTCCGTCGTGGCTTCCCCGTCATGCGGCAGCTGCGCCCGCACTTCGACAAGGCTCGGTTCACGGATGCCGGCGCCGCCGAAAAGCGCGAAGGGTAATGGTTCGCCTTCGCCGAATCGGGCGGCCACATCGTGGACGTCGCGGGTACTGGATCCAACACATGCTTCACCAGGAAAAATTCCTCTGGTGAATGACCTCGCGACCAACGAGCGCGCCAATCCGAAGGCCACGGAAGGCATCTCGCCGAGCGGCTGATTCAGGCGGCGCGCCGGCAGGGCGGCGACTCGTTCGGGGTCGACTCGGGTGTCCAACGCGTGGCGGCGCACCGGTTCTCCTTGATGCAGGTGCCCCGCTCGCGACCGCCTCGGGGCTTGCCTTGGGTACGATCGGCGTCCTCGACCCACGGTCCCACACGCCCACCATGGCGCAACGCGCGGCGCTCCAGGCCCTCGCGCGCCAGGCCGTAGTCCCCATCGAGTTGCGGACGCGGATCCAGGACGCGGCGAAACGCCCCGGCGTCGACGGACTCGCCCGCCGCATCGCACGAGTCGAGGCGTATCTTGCGGCGCCCTCAGGCCTCGGCAAGGCGGTCAAGGACGAAACGTGAAATGGTTCCCTACGCCGTCCTCGCGTCCCGGCTCGAAGCCAACGCAACGTGGCCGTCCGGACGTGCGGTTCGAGTCCGGTTGATCTCGCTTGGACGAGCGCCCTCGCGCCGTCGGTTAGCCGCTCAGCGTCCAAGTCGAGGCAATACGACGCGCCCCCTTCCGCGGGCCGCCAGTACTAACCACCCGCAGATTGATCGTGTGACACTCGTGCCGGAGTCGCCCAAGGAGGAGCGGGCGAGGGGAGTGTCACGGAATCATCCTGCGCGTGGTTAGTTGTTGGCGCCGCCGGGCGTTCCTTCCTGAAACTGCCATCCGAACGAACCTCCCTCCGATTCCACCCACTGGTTCGTTCTTGTATCGTTGGCCGTATCGGTGAGGTGTTCCGCTCGGTCGGTCTCGATCCCCCACGCGTTGGTGAAGACGACCCCTTCATCTTCGTTGTCAAGGAATTGGCCCCTCGTGAAGTTGACGACGACGAAACCTCCGGCGGCAATCGCCGTACCGGACGGCAGAACCAAGGTATGTTTCACGCCGTGGAGGGTCGTCAGCGTCCATCCCGAGATGTCGACGTCGGAGAATTCCTGGTTGTGGAGTTCCAACCATTCGTTGCCGGCGTCCGCGCCGGGCGGGTTCGCTTCCAGTTCGCTGATTCTGATCATGGCGCACGCTGGCTCCCATTCGATGGGGGAGAAGCGGAGCACGTCGAGGCCCCGCAAGGAAAAGGTCCAGTCGACGTCCAGCCCCGAGTTCATCCGGACGTCGACAGAATACAGGCCGGCCGACGGGACGATGCCCAAGAAAAAGCTGTCGCCGGGCGACGAAACATTCACGCCTTGACTGTAGCCCGACGTCTCGTTGCGGATCTCGACGTGGAAGGTGAAATCGAGTCCGACGGCGTTGCCTCCCTGAACGATGGTGGTGTTGTCCGGAGCATATTGGAGGCTGAACCTAAGGTGACGGCGGCATTGGTCGACGGCCACTTCGTATTGGCGCGCGTTGACTTCGCCGACTCCGACCGGCGGCACGGGGTCCCCGTCATCGGGAGCGCCGACCCCGATGATGCCGAGCCCGGCCCAGAAGTGGCCGGAGTCTTGGTTCACGTAGACGACGACCGGTTCGACGGCCGCCGCGGGTAAAGCCAGAAGCGCAACAGCGCCAAGGACGATGGCGACGCGAGGAAGCATGGCTCTACGCTCCACATACGGAAGGACCTCTATTATGGATTGGCCGCACGGAGAATTTTTCGGAATCCGTCGCCGCTCCACCCGTTTCCGACGTACGACCGACGAAAGCCTGGCCGGACCGCTGAAACCGCGGACCCACGTCGGCCCGCAGGTCCCATTAAATCAGGGATTTGCGTTGCGCGGCCCCGGGTAGGAGTGGAAGGTTGGCGGGGGTTATCGCCAGATTTTTTTCAGGGCTTGGCCGGCCACCACCTCCCATCCTGAGGTGAAAACTTGCAGCACGGATGGACAAGAACCGCAATCATCGTAGCCGCAGCACTGCTCGTCGGCGCGCTTCCTGCCTCGCAGGGATTGCCCGACGAGATCCTTGAACCGCAGAACTACATCGTCGGCTTCTACAAGGACCCGTTCCTCAAGGAAGGCCAGACGTACAACGGCGAACGCATCCTGGCCGTCGACCACGACCTCCTCTACATCCTGGTCGAGGTCACCAACGTGCCCCTGTTCATGGTCCAAGTCACCCTCGACGACCGTGTCCGCTACACCGAGTGGGACAACCCGGCCTACGCGTCGCTGAACCTCGTGCCGAACGACTCG
Organism: uncultured Halobacteriales archaeon; assembly: GCA_964451065.1. GTDB lineage: Archaea > Thermoplasmatota > E2 > JACPAO01 > JACPAO01 > CAYVGY01. Next base: position 3,561 of record CAYVGY010000110.1, on the reverse strand, counting down.
CTCTACAACAACGCGGGCCACTGGGGCTCGAAGAAGATCGGCGCCGAGGCTGCGTGGAGCCGGACGACGGGCTCGACCTCCGTGAAGGTCGCCATGATCGACTCGGGCCTCAACAAGGCGCACGAGGAGTTCGCAGGCCAGACCCGCGTCCTCCAGGGCTGGGACTTCCACAACGGCGACAACAACCCCAACGACGAGTCCGCGTGCAGCTACCACGGCACCCACACGACCGGCACGGCGGGCGCCACCATCAACAACGCCAAGGGCATCGCTGGGATGTCGCAGCACACCATCCTCCCGATCAAGGGCCTGGGCGGCGTCGGTTGCTCCGGCGGCATCACGAACCTCGCCAACGCCCTCAAGTACGCGGGCGACCAGGGCGCCCACATCTCCTCCAACTCGTGGGGCGGCGGCGGCGCGAGCACCACGCTCAACGACGCGATCCAGTACGCGCACGACCGGGGCGTCATCCACATCGCGGCGGCCGGCAATTCGGGCCCCTGCACGAACTGCGTGAGCCAACCCTGGATCTCGAAGGCCTCCATCGTCACGATCGTCGCTTCGACAACGGAGACCGATGGACAATCGTCCTTCTCGAGCGAAGGCAGCCAGGTCGACGTCTCGGCGCCCGGGTCCAACATCCTCTCCTCCACGAGCGGCACGACGACCTACGGGACGCTCTCCGGGACTTCGATGGCGACGCCCCACGTGGCGGGCACCGCGGCCCTCCTCAAGGCGCAGAACCCCACCTGGACGTTCAGCGACGTCGATAGCCGACTCAAGAACACGGCGGTTGACCTCGGACCGGCGGGGTGGGACACCGACTTCGGTTACGGCCGCATCAACGCCGACGCGGCGACGAACACCGGCGGCGCGGCGGCGTGCGGCGACGGCCTGGACAACGACGGCGACGGCTTGATCGACTACCCCGCGGACCCCGGCTGCACGTCGACCTCGGACACGGACGAGTTCAACGCGCCGAGCGGCTGCAGCGGCGGACCCGCCAACAACTGCTTCGCGAGCCCGACCTCGATGGCGGCCGGCGGGCAGACCGTCACGCAGAGTTCGGTGGGAGCCACGACAGAGTCGGGCGAACCCGCCCCGTGTGGAAGCATCGGCGCCACCGTGTGGTTCACGTGGACGCCGACGGCGTCGGGCACGACCACCTTCGAGACGGCCGGGTCGAACTTCGACACCGTGCTCGCGGTCTACACGGGCTCGTCGCTCACGGCCCTCACGAACAAGGGCTGCAACGACGACATCTCGGGAACGGACCTCGACTCGCGCGTCTCGTTCAGCGTGACGTCCGGCACAACGTACCGCATCCAGGCGGGCGGGTACAACGGCGCCACGGGGAGCACGCTCGTGGTGAAGGTCATCGCCCCTGCCGCGTGCTCCGGCCCCGTCGGGAACTGCTTCTCGACGGCCGTCGCGATCACGTCGGTGCCCTACACGAACTCGAAGAGCACGTCGGGCGCGACGCTCGAGACCGGCGAACCGCGGCCGTGCGGAAGCATCGGCGCGACGGTATGGTACACGTACACGCCGAGCACGAGCGGGACGAAGACGGCGGACACGGTCGGCTCGAACCATGACACGGTCGTCGCCGTGTATACTGGCTCCACGCTCACCGGGTTGACGAACGTGGGGTGCAACGACGACATCTCGGGCAGCGACCTCGACTCGCGCGTGTCGTGGAGCGCCACCGCCGGCGTCACCTACCGGATCCAGGTGGGCGGCTACAGCGGGGCGACGGGCTCGCTGGTCTTCCACGAGAGTTGAGCCGACGGCCAGGGGGCCCGCTGCCCCCTCTCTCCCCCCCTTCTTTTTCCTTCACCTCGACGGCCGACCCTGCGTCCGCCAACTGTTTAAACCAGCCCCGGACTTTGCGGACCGGGGACCTCGGTGGTACTGTTCGTCCTCTATTGGGAAGAGCTGCGGGCCTTGGCGCGGGGCCGCTTCCTCTTCTTCGGCTTGGCCGCATTGTTCGCGTTCGTCGGCCTCCTCGGTTTTGGCGCCGGCCCCAACGCCGGCGGCCTGTGGCCGTTCCTGTTCCTCACCTACGCCGTCATCCCGTCAAGCTTCGCCGCGTTCGCCGCCGTCCAGATCGCGGGGCCACGGGCCAACAAGTTCGTGCAGGCCGTCTTCACCGCGCCTGTGCGGCGAGGCACGTATATCCTGGCCAAGATCATGGTCTGCCTCACGGTCGGTGTCCTCTATCTCGTGATGACCTCGGGCTTCCTCCTCGTCTACCTGTTCCACGTCGGAGTGCCGGGCCTCTACGCCGACTTCCTCCTCGTGCTCGCCGGCATGATCCTCTTCGGGACCGCCTACGGGATTTTCCTGGGGGTCGTCTTCACGGGCCGCAGCGTCGCGGCGCCCGTGAGCCTCGGCGTGCTCCCCATCTTCCTCACGCTCGCCGTCCCCTTCCTTATCGTCTCCATGGGCGAGTCGAACAGGTTCCTTCGCGAACTCTACGTCCGCCTCGCCCACTTAAGCCCCCACGTGAACCTGCTCGAAGGGAATTCGACCTTGCCCGGCGGCGCCCAAGCGAAGCACGCGGAGGTCACCCTTTGGATCTTTCTGGCCGCCACGGTCGCCCTCCTAGGGCTCGCGGTCTGGATCTACCTCTTCCACCAATCGGTCGAGATGTGGGACGGCGCCGACGTCTGGAAGCCGCTGCTCGTCCTCCTGGGCGCGGCCCTGGTCCTGGCGCCGGCCATCGCACCGGCAATGACGTATGAGTCCGAGTCCCAGTTTGATCCCGGGAGTCACGAACCGGGGCAAGGCTACTCCGCGCAGGGCTTCCTCGTGGCGGAAGGCGCGCGCCTCACCAGCGACGGGATTCGCGGTGACGGCCGCAGCGATCCCAACCTGGTCCTGACTCTAGGCAAGACGACCTCAGCCCAGCTTGCACTCCTGTTCTCCACACCGCCTGGGCGGGACTTCATGACCATCCAGGTCCACGCCGAAGGGGATGACGGCCTGGAGGTCACGGGCGCCAAGAACAAGCTCCTTGCGGACATCCAGGAGACGGAGCTCCTGCCCGGCTTCCGCCCCGACGAACAATTCCTCGTCGTGCGCGTGCCGGTGCGTCTCGAACCGACGCGGGCCGAGGGCCTCACCGGCGTCCAATACGATATCTTCGTCTGGACCAACGCGACGTACACGGACGGACGCGACAACGAGGAGCGCACGGAGCCCCGAACGGACGCCGGCCTCACGACGTTGCAAGTCCACGCGGAGTACCCGGACGCGCATCTGCGCATGCTCCCCGCCTGGGTCGCGCCCCCTGCGCTGCTGCTCACGTTCGGCATGGTCCGCGGCATCGGGAGGCGGTAACGTGGGCCACGCGGTCGAGACCCAGAACCTCACCAGGACCTTCGGATCCAAGACGGCGGTCGACAAGGTGACGCTGGCCGTGCCCGCAGGGCAGATCTACGGCTATCTGGGCGTGAACGGCGCCGGCAAGTCGACGACGATCAAGATTCGGACCACGTTGCTTCCGCCGACCGGCGGCGCCGCCCGCGTCGGCGGCCACGACGTCGTCAAGGAGCCGTT
>CAYVGY010000109.1:0-9844 GCA_964451065.1 uncultured Halobacteriales archaeon | reverse complement strand
CGTCAAACTCGACGCCTGCGCGTAGGAAATAATATAACGTCATCTTGCGCACAAGGTCCTCGTTACGGATCATCGACCGCGCCGTTGCCAAGTCGTAGAGGTCACGGCCCTTGGCCCTTGAATAGAACGCCCGCCACTTGGTCGCCAGTAGTTCGTCCACGGGATAGGTTCGAATCCGGGCCGTCCCCTCGAGTGTCTCGAGGGGCTTTTCGACGATACCGGTTACTGGGACGCGCTCGACCATGGACGTCTCCATCTTGATTTTCTCCAGCGCTCCTCCCCCAAGAGGCTGGTAACGTCCCGTGACACGCAGAAGTTCCCAGGATTGATCATGCGCCAGTTCAAACCGCGGATCTTGGTCGCGGAAGAGCGCCATCATCTGGTCGCGGAGAACCTTCCGGGTCCCTTGTACCTCCTCTTTCGTTCCCAGCGCGTTGTGGTCGAGGTCGACGCTAAGTCGGGCTGCCTCGCCGAAGTACAACTTGTTGAGGGCCGTGCCACCTTTGAATGCCATGTGGCTGCCCATCTCTTTGTCGGCGGCGTAGCGCCACAGGAGGTCGACGAGTCGCAGGTCGAGTTCGGCGAGGCGTCGGTCGCCGACCTTGATCCGGCGGCCCCAGGCGGCCACTTTCGTTTCGGTGATTTCAAGCATGCCGCCAAGCCTCCACGTCCGCGTTCACCCAAATGCGCCAGCGTTCATCCATCCGCGTGGCGCGCCGGGAGCGGTTGGGATCGAGCGAGTGAATCCCTTGGCCGACGGCCGCCTCGAGGACACGGATCAGGGGCGCCACCTGCCGTGGAGCTTTCTGCCGCTGTAGGCGGGATAGTATGAATCCGAGCCTTTGCGCGATGCCCGGCTCGCCGAGGCGACGAAGGTATTCCTGGACAAGGCGTGGTTTCACCTTCCAGGCGAGTTCCCAAGCGATCTGGGCAAGCCCTTCCGCGCCACCGCAGAGGTCGGGGCGGTGGGCGCAATCCAGGAGGGTCCGCTCCGGGTCGCTCACCGTGATGAACTCGCCGGATTGCCGGGTCCGTTGGGTCCCAAACCACTTTTCCTTTGGGACGAAATGGAAAGCGATTCGGGACAAGCCGATCTTGACTGGGCGTCGTTGACGCGGCGCGGCGATGCTGAGGTTGAAAGGAATCTCCGTTGCGGCCCCTTGGACGTAGGCGGCGCTCACATACGCGACGAAGTACTCCGGCTGAATCCGTTTCATCACGTCGTCGAGGACAGGCCATGGGTCGACGATGGGGGGCCCCTTCTGGCCGACGGAGTCGGCGGTGGCCAGAACGTAGACTCCCTTGGCGACCTTGACGGCGGCTCCTCGCTTGGCCAATTGGTGAAGAAGCTTCGCAGCGTAGGCGTCGCTGACGCCGAGGATGCGTTTCGCGCGTGCTTGGTCGAGCACACGTAGGCCTTGGCTTAGCGATTGGAAATAGAGCGCTTGCTCGCTCGGACTGAGCATCAATTGGCGACAATTCTGTATGCACTACATTACTATTTCTGTAATGTAACCAATGTGTAGATCTTGATGGATTTGCGGGAAAAACGCGTTGCGGAACCGGGCTACTCTCCTCTTTCGTGGACGCTCGAAGAATCGGCGGCAACCGGGACGGAGCTTGCGGGATGCGCGCCCTTCGGACCGTTGTGCGGCACCGGCGCGCCGATACTGCAAACAGTCGGATCGTCCCGTTCCACGTGCGGCGGCTGCGCGCGATCTTTCGCCGCGTCGCCCATCGCCCCTGGACTGTTCGGGTAGGCTTGCGAAGGCTAGGCTCCAGATTCTCGAAGTGATAGGGGGAGCCAAAGCCACGCTCGCAGCCGCGGGCTTTTTTTCGCCGCAGGTTCCGGCAAGACTGCTCGGAAATCACCAGTCTGGCCTGTCGGGCGTTTTCATTTCAAACCTCTTGTTTGCGAGCGTAAGCCCCGCCATATCGCCCGCCGGGGTAAACCCGGCTTCGCCGAAAAGTCCGGGCGGCCGCCAGGTTCCGTTATATAGAAGGACCTTGTACGGCGCGCTTACCCTGGGCTCCTCGCGGGCTTGGGCTAGCACCTCGAGGTGCGCACTCCCATGGTCAAGGCACGCACACGCACAACGGCACGCAAGGTCAAGGACAAGTGGAAGGCCAAGCAGTGGTACACGCTTCTGGCGCCCCCGGCCTTCAACAAGGTCCCGATTTGTGAGACCCCTTCTGAAGAGCCTGAGAAGCTCATGGGCCGCATCGCGACGACGACGATGCAGGACCTCACCGGCGACTTCAAGCTCATGCACGTGAAGCTCGACTTCCAGGTCGAGCGGCTCAACGGGACGCAGGCCGAGACGCGGTTCATCGGCCACAGCCTCACGAGCGACTATGTGCGCCGACTGGTGCGCCGCAACCACTCCAAGATCAGCCACGTCGTGGACGCCACGACGAAGGACGGCGCCCTCATCCGCGTGAAACCGATCGCGGTCACCGAGCACCGGGCCCAGAGCACGCAGCAGACGCTCATCCGCAAGATCATCACGGACACGGTCCAGGAATCGGCCGGGAGCCAACCCTTGGGCCCGTTCGTGCGGGAGATGCTGGAGGGCCGGCTCACGTCGAAGATCCTCAAGGCATGCAAGCCCATCTATCCGATTCGCAAGCTCGAGATGAACAAGTCCGAGGTCCGGCAAGCGCCGACGATCACAATCGAGGACGTCGAGCCCCCCAAGACCGAGGGCGAGCCCAGCGCGCCCGGAGAGGGCGGCGATTCCCGACCCTCGGAAAGCGAGGGCCCCGAAGGCACCACGAAGCCAGCATCGGACGAGCCGTCCGAAGAGGAAGGCGGCGACGGCGGCAAGACGCGCACCGAGGAAGGCACCGTCCAGGTCGCGGTCGCGACGGCCTAACCGAGGCCCCCCCGGCCAGCGCGGCTCCCTCGACTTTCTTCCAGCGGGAGCCCCGTCGCGGGGATTGGGCCGTGTTCACACGAGGGCCAGGGCGGGCCCCCCTCCAGCGAGTGCGCGTGGGACGAACCCGCGCCAGAGCTGACGTTTTCCGCTGTAGGGAGGGCCGTGGAGGACGACAGGTCCGCCAGAGGGGAGTCCGCCACTGAGGAGGTCATCGAGACGCCCGACACCCGTCGGGACGCGATCTGAAGGGGAGGAAACCGGGACTGCGAATCCGCCGAAGGGGAACCTCGTTTACGAAGAGGCAAGCCCCGCCCTCAAGCCGGGAAACGTGTCGGGTTCCCGCGGTTGGATCTTGGTGGTCGAGGCAATTTCCATGTTTGCGTGTGTGTTGTCCGGCAAGCTCCCAAGCGTACGATCTCTCCCGTCGGTCTTCGAGGACCCCGGCTCCAAGGACCGGTCATGGGCAATTGGACGTTGCTCGTGGGTTCCCCGGCGTCGCTTATCCAACGCGCCGCTGAAGCGACGCCATCGACTCTTATCCTTCGAGCGCGCTCGCCTCATCTCCCACGGCGTTGCATCGCATCCCGACGTGCGGGCGATCACTGGGAGGCAAATCCATGAAGGCGATACAAACCATCAGGCGGGCCGCCACCGGCGGCAAGGGAGAGCACACGTCGAACGGCCACCAGACCTTGAACCGGCTCGAAGACCGCTTGGACGATGTCCTGGCCGATGCCGAGCAGCTGGACCGCGTCTTTTGGCAAGTGGTGAGGGATTCCAAGGCGCGCATGTACAAGATCGCGGAGGCGGCGGCTATGGATACGCCCCACGCGCGCGGGAACCTGCGCGAGCTCCAAGGCGCGTGGGAACGGCTGGCCAAAAGCAGCGTGGCGTTGGGCCACGAGTTCCAGAAGACCGCTCGGACCTTCCGGGCGTCGCTCCCCTGGGAATCGACAGCGTCGACGGCAACGCGTTAGAACGGCTGGCGGCGCCTGAGCATGACGGCCATCGTCGCGACCGACGCCAACAAGAGGATCGTCGCGGGAACCGCGGGGACACCCTGGCCCCCTTTGGGTCCCTCGTCCCCCGCTGGCGGGATGCTTTCGTCGACCGTGTGCAGGGTGCTACCCGTGTTGGTCCAGTTCACGCGCCCTCCGGGCCGAATCGAAACGTGGTCGGGCGCGAAATCATAGTCGACGACATCCACGAACACCTCGTGGCCGGGGGCGTCCTCGGTGACGTCGATGACCCCGTGCATGAAGGGGTGGGGATGGCAATGGTAGTAGTAGGTCCCCGGCTCCGTAAGCGTCAACGTCCACGACACGCCAGAAGGAAGGTCGGGGCTGTGGAAGCCGCCGGGCTTATGGGTCGGGTTTTGCGCCCCTGCCGACGGAATCATCCCTACCCCCGCGATGCAGGCGAACAGCAGGAGGTGCCTCGGCTTCATCGATTCACCTGGATGACGAAATCCGTCTTGGCGTACTCATCCGGCCGCTGGACGACGACGTAGACGGTCCAGGAGCCGCGGTCGGTGAAGTGCGCGCCGCGCAGCGTCCATACTTCGTTGGTCGCCTGCGTCATGACGTTGATGGCCTCGGGTTCGGGCTGACCGGGCCCGGCAAACTTTAGGTAGACCTGCGTGCCCTCCGGGTTCGGCTTGGCGTCGAACGGGTGGAGTTGGACCGTGAAGTTCTGGATGCCGACGCGGGGGGGGACGGGGGCCACGGAGAAGATCAGGTGGGCGGTCTTGAGGCCCGTTTCGAAGGTGAGCTCGGCGGGCGGGGCGGCGGTGGCGACATCGCTGCTGGGCGGCGGGGAGGTCGCGAGGACGCCGGCGGCCAGGAGCACGATGGCCAGGAGGGCGGTTTCGACCGCGACGGAGCGCGCCAGGATCTTGGCGGGGCGTTGGCCTTGGCGCAGCCGGGGTTCCACGACGTACCGGTTGTAGGCCCCGAGGCCGACGAGGGGGAGAAAGAGGAGGATCTTGGCCGTGAGGGATTGGCCGTATCCTCCTTCGAGGAGGTCGCTCCACGCGTCGAGGTGAATCCAGCTCGCATAGATCCCCGTGAGGAGGATGAGGGCGACGCTGGCCAGGGCGAACGGGCTGAACCGGCGTACCCATTCGGCCAATTGGGGAGCTGGGCGGCCGGGGCCGAGGATGACGAAAGCCACGAGGCCACCAATCCAGAGACACCCGGCGAGGAGGTGCGTGACGTCGACGGCGACCGCGGCTCGTTGCGCGGTGGAGACGGCGGCGGCGTGGCTGGAGAGGCTGGTGGCGATGAGGGCGGCCGTCGCGAACGCGGCCGGTGCGAGGAGGACGTACCTGGAGCGCCGCAGGAGTTGGGGGTAGGCGAAGAGGGCGGCGGCCGCCAGGGCGGCCAGCGTGGAGAAGGCCATCCGGTACGCGAGCAAGGACCCGGTGTGCGTTTCTGCGACCGCCTCCTCGACGTTGAGCCCGATGCGTTGGGCGAAGGATTCGAGGACGATGAGTCCGCCCACGACGCCCGAGAACGTGCCAGCAGCGACGGTCCGCAGAGCCGCCCGCTGCCTTCGGGGGGGCGATACATCAGCCGTCCGGACGACGAGAAGCATGAACAGGGGCACGCCGATGGCGAGGGCGACCCCGGCAAACTGGAATGCGCGACCCACCGACTCCAGCCAAGGGGGCACGTGGCTCGCGGCGTGAAGGTGTGCTTGGCGGGGCCCGGGCAGTCCCTCGAGCGAGGCTTGGCCGATGGCGAAGAGGAATGTGCCCTGGGCGGTATGGGTGTCGACGCTCAACGTGTACCAGTGGACCGTGTACACGCCGTCGCTGACGGGTTCGAGCGGGACGAGGATCTGGTTGCGGCGTTCGGTGTCGAATTGGACCTCACCTTTGTCGACGCGGGTGCCGTTGAGGTCGACAATCTCGGCCCGCGTGTAGTCGTCTTCCACGTCTTCGGTGAAGCGGAGCAGGACGACGTCCGGCGAGCGCGGCAGGTGCTCGCTGGGGCTGGGACTGGCCTCGAGCAGCCACGCGTGGGCGGCCGCGGGGCCCGCCGTGGCCACAATCGTGGCGACGGCCAGGAGAGGGAATGCGAGAGCCGTGCGTCGCAGGTTCATGAAGAAGAGGGCTACTAACGGCGCCGCGCCACGACCAGGGCGATGGCTCCGAGCGCGAGCAGGGATGCGAGGCCGACCGCGGGCGCCTTTGCGCCGGTGTCACGCTTGGGCTCATCGTCGACCTTCGTCTTGAGCTCGGCGACTTCGGCCTTGAGGGCGGCGAGTTCCGTGGCCTGCTCGTCGGGAAGCGAGACTTCCTGGGGCCACATGATCTCGCCGGTGCTGGCCACCTCGTGGGCCGGCGGGATGACCATGTCATAGTACGTGCCGTTGATGACGCCCTTGATGAGCAGCGAGTAGGACCCCGCCTGCGTGAACATGACGGGGTACGTGTATTTGCCCGGGGACCCGTGTTGGCCGACGAATTTCGTCGTGATGTTGAGTTCGGGGCCGCCCTCGGCGCCGTACCGGTAGCTCACGTAGAGCTTGGGCGCGCGGCCGTCGGTAGGCATCTCGAATCCCGGCAGCGTAGCGGAGGTCGCGTTGTCGCGAAGGGTGAGGTCGAGGCCGGTCTTTTGGTAGGTGTAGATGGCTTCGTTGAGGTGACCGTACGTGAAGCGGATCTTGTTGTCCGGAGAATACACGGTCTTGTGGGCCGAGGCGTTCCCGGCGGCCGCCAGAAGGAGGGCACCGACGGTCAGGCTGGCGATGGTCAGGTTTCGCATTGGGGTCACCCGAGGTAGTGCCTGCGGACACGTTTCTAGTTTTTAACATTTTTCGAACTATTGATGAAACAGTTTTGAAACTTTTGAGCTTGGCCGCGCGCCCACCGGTCCGCCGGAGGGAGCCCCGCCCTCCCACAATCGTCGGGCAACGGCCTTAAGCGGGGTCGACCTACGTGATGATTCGTCCGAATCCTGACTGACGGGTCTTTCCGGCCCGGGCCCGGCTCGGGCTGAGCTGCGAGGTTCAAGATGGCGAATCCGGAACCAACCGCCCCTGCCTCCCCGACGCCAGAAGCGGCTCCCAAGCCCGCGCCCGGCCACGCCCTCGTCCTCGCGCTCGCGGCCCTGGGCGTCGTCTACGGCGACATCGGCACCAGCCCCCTCTATGCCATCCGGGAAGGCTTCTCCGGCCATTTTGGCGTCGAGCCCTCCCACGCCAACATCCTGGGCGTCCTCAGCCTCGTCTTCTGGTCCCTCGTCCTCGTCGTGGCCGTCAAGTACCTCGGGTTCGTCCTGCGCGCCGACAACCAAGGCGAAGGCGGCATCCTCGCCCTCATGTCCCTCGTCCACCCCGAACACGCCGGCAAAGGGCGCCTCCCCGGTGGAAGCCGGCGCGTCCTCATCCTCCTGGGCCTCTTCGGCGCCGCACTCCTCTACGCCGACGGCATGCTCACGCCCGCCATCAGCGTCGTGAGCGCCATGGAAGGCCTCACCGTCGCCGAGAGCCACTTCCAACCGTGGGTCATCCCCCTCACGTGCGCCATCCTTGTCATCCTCTTCACGCTCCAACGCCGCGGCACCGCGCACATCGGAGGACTCTTCGGCCCCGTCATGATCCTCTGGTTCCTCACGCTGGCCGCCCTCGGCATCCGCGGAATCCTGTTCGCCCCCGAGGTCCTCGACGCCGTCCGCCCCGAGCACGCCGTCCTCTTCTTCCTCCGCCACGGAAGCTTCGGCATCCTCGTCCTGGGCGCCGTCTTCCTCGTCGTCACCGGCGCCGAAGCCCTCTACGCCGACATGGGACATTTCGGCGCCCGGCCCATCCGCTCCATGTGGTTCGTCCTCGTGATGCCGGCGCTGCTCCTCAACTACTTCGGCCAGGGTGCCCTCCTCTGGATCGACCCCGCCACGGTAGACAGCCCCTTCTACCGGCTCGCCCCCGAGTGGGGCCTCTACCCCCTCATCGGCCTGGCCACCGCGGCCACCATCATCGCGTCGCAGGCCATCATCACCGGCGCCTTCTCTCTCTCCACCCAAGCCGTCCAGTTCGGCTACAGCCCTTGGCTCAACGTCCGCCACACGTCCGCCACCGAACGCGGCCAGGTCTACCTTCCCGGCATCAACTGGGCCCTCATGATCGCCACCATCGGCCTCGTCCTCGGATTCCGATCCTCCAGCGGACTCGCCGCCGCCTACGGCCTCGCCGTCGCCCTCACCATGGTGATCACGACCATCCTCCTCTACGTCGTCGCCCACGAGGTCTGGCACTGGCCACGATGGGCTGCGGCGCTCGCCGTCACCGGCTTCCTCGGCATCGACCTCCTGTTCCTCTCCGCCAACCTCGTCAAGATCGAGCACGGGGGGTGGTGCCCCTTGGCCGTCGCCGCCACGATCTGCACCCTCGTGACGACCTGGCGCCGCGGCCGACGCATCCTGGCTAGTCGCCTCGAAGCCCAGACACTCCCGCTCAAAGGATTCATCGGCCTTGTCCGCACCCGCCCACCCACGCGGGTGAAAGGGACCGGCGTCTTCATGACGCCCCACCGGAACGCCACGCCCCTCACGCTCGTCCGCAACCTCTCGCACAACAAGATCCTTCACGAACGCGTCATCATCCTCACCGTCACCACCGAGGACGTGCCGCGCGTGCCGACGGGAGCCCGGATCGCGGTCGAGGACCTCGGCGACGGCTTCTACCGCATGTTCGCCCGGTACGGCTTCATGGAGGACCCCAAGGTGCCCGAGATGTTCGCGCTCGCCCGGATGAAGGGCCTCGACGTCGATTTCCAGGAGACCACCTTCTTTCTCGGACGCGAACGAGCCCTGGCCAGCCAGCGGCCCGGAGGCATGGCCCTCTGGCGCGAGAAACTCTTCGCCGTCATGGTCCGCAACGCGCAGCGACCCGTCACGTACTATCATCTCCCGCCCGACCGCGTCGTCGAACTGGGCGCCCACGTGGAGATTTGACGCGCCGCCGCAACGGCTGGGCTCTTGCGTACCAGTTTTTAAGCAGCCGCCCATCCGACGCACGGCCACGCCCGCTCCGACGCATTCGCAGGACGACTGGGCTCGTAGGCTAGTCCGGATAGACTTCCGGCCTTCGGAGCCGGGGACGGGGGTTCGAATCCCCCCGAGCCCGTTTTCGTTCGCCGTCCCGCTCACGCGGCGGCCTTGAGGCGCTCGACCTCGAGCGCGCGTTTCACGTTGCGGTAGGAGGATTCGAGGAGGGGAATCCGTCGCGTGGCCTCATTGAGGTCTCCGCCTTGGGCCACTTTGAGGAGGTCCTCGCATTGGGCGGCGAAGGGGACCGCGCCGACCTGACGGCTCTCCTGGGCCAGGCGCACCACGACGTCCGCCAGGCCGTCGAGGTTCCCGGTGGCGACGCATCCGCGCAACTCGGCCAGGCGCTCCTCACAGTGGGCGAAGAAGGTGTCGATGTAGGCGGCGAAGGCGGAGAAGCCGCCGACCTGGGTCCGCGTCTTGTCGACGGCGACCGCATCGAGGACGCTCGCCACGTGCGTCGTCTCGGCCGGCGCCTCCCGCGCAGTCGGCGCGGGTGGGGCGACCGGCGCCTTGGGAGTCCGCTTGCGGGGCTTCTTCTTGGGGGGTGGCGCAAGGCCGGGCGTCGTGACCTCAATCCGTTTGGGGCCGCCGCGCAGTTCCACGGGGACCTCGATGCGCTTGGGCTCCGTGGACTTGACTTCGAGGGTGGCTCCGACGAAGGCGGCGTGGTCCAGCGCGCCGGCGATGACATCGTGCAGCTCTTCGCGGGAGCAAGGCTTGCCGAGCGCCGCGTCGAGGCCGGCGGCGCCCAGCGCCTGGTCGTCCAGGGGCGTGCCTCGCGGCGCGAGGAGGATCCGGGGCACGTGCCCGGCCCCGGGCGAGTCGTGGACGCGCTGGGCGAGTGCGCGTCCCTCGCCGCGGGGCAGCGTCTGGTCCACGACGACGATGGCCATGGGTTGTGGGTGAAGGGCG
>CAYVGY010000108.1:4419-9903 GCA_964451065.1 uncultured Halobacteriales archaeon | reverse complement strand
CGTGGTCTCCCGCGGCGTGGGAGTTCTCAGGATCTGTGACGGCGTCCAGATCGCCGAGACCTACACGACCCATGCTGCTAAGGCCAAGGGCCGAGAACGCGCGCCGCCGGTCACGACCGCCCGCGCCAAGACTTGGATCCGCGGAGCCCACCGCCTCAAGCAGAAGAACCAGCGTTTCCCGGCGTAGGGTTTTCCGCCCGCTCCAGGGCCCTTCGTACGTCTCAGACAGTCGGCCAAGGCCTTCCGTGCGGATCGGTTTCCTAGCATTTCGCAAACGTGGTTGAGGAAGGTCGCGGATGCCGCCGACCTATGTCGCCGTGGCGGACGCCGGGTCGGAGCGGGGCCCCGGGCCCTCCGGGTAGAGCGCCGCGACCTGGTAAGCATACGACACGCCCGCCTCAACCTCCGAATCGATGTATTGGTTCGATTCATTGCAGTCGTTCATTCGCGCTTCCGGCGCATGCGTGACGCGCGCCTTTCCCCTGGGATAAGCTGCGGGGTACTGGACACCAAAAGCCGGCCCGGCGCCCCGATGGCACCGCCTGCATCGCGTTCGAACACCACTCCGCGCTGTCGCCCGCCTCCATCGTTAAATACAGGCCTAACCTAGGCGCGGCTCCCATGCTCGAGGTGATGGCCCGGGACGGTGCCGCGCGGGCGACGCGCCTCAGCCTCGGCCCGCGCAGGATCGAGACGCCGGGCATCCTCTGGCTGGCGGGCCAACTTCCACCTGGAGCGCCCGATTGGCAGCCGCGTCTGGCCCAAGGGGAAGATGCCAACACGGCCGTCATCGCCGTCACGCGCTTCACCCAGACCCCCCCCACGCCGGCCCAGGGGCAGATTGTCCTCGCGCGCCGCCTTCTCCCCAGCGCCTCCATGACCGAGCCCGACGTCCGCCTTGAGGCCCCCCACCCCGACCTTGCGGTCTGGGGCGACGCGTACGACCTCCTCCAGGATCCCAAGCGCTTCGTCCCCGCGCTCACGCGGGCCCGAGCCCAATCCGGCCATGCCCGTGCCCTCTACGCGCCCGGCGTCGCCCGACCCCACACCCTCGCGCTCCTCGCCTACGCCGGCATCGACGTGATGGACGCCACCGCCGCCCACTACGCGGCAGCCCGCGGCGAGTACTTGACGACCGCCGGCCCGCAGGACGCGGCGCGACTCAAGGAAGGAGAATGCGCGTGCCCGACCTGCGGCCTGGAATCCCCCGCAACGTTCACCCAGGACGAACTGGCCGGTCACAACCAATGGGCGCTACGCGCCGAGCTCGGCGTCGTCCGGAACGCCATCTGGCAGGGGCAGCTTCGCGAGCTCGTCGAATCCCGGTGCCGAGCCCACCCGGAATGCACCGGGCTCCTCCGCCGACTCGACGACGCCTACGACCACTTCGAGACCCGAACGGCCATCACCCGCCCTGTGCCCCTGCACGCCTCGAGCAAGGAATCGCTCCAGCGCGTCGAATGCCGACGCTTCCGTGAACGTGTCCGCGACCGCTACCGCCCCCCCACGGCGCCGCCCGTCCTGCTCCTGCTCCCCTGCAGTCACCGAAAACCGTACTCGAAGAGCCGGACCCATCACGCGTTCAACGACGCGATCTGGGCCGCCGGCGCCGCCGGCCTGGTCCACGAGGTCATCCTCACCAGTCCCCTCGGCCTCGTCCCGCGCGAACTCGAACTCACGTACCCCGCCGCTCACTACGACGTCCCCGTGACGGGCGAATGGGACGAAGACGAAGGCGCCATGATCCGCGGCCTCTTGGCCAACCTTCTGACCAAGCGGTCGTACGAACGCGTCGTCAGCCACCTGCCCCGCCACACGTACGAACTCGTGCGCGCCCTCCTCCCCCCCGACACGCTCGTCACGTGCGAAGGCGAGAACGCCACCGCGCCCGAGGCCCTCCACCGCCTCGAGCTCGTGCTTGGCAAACTCGGCCAAGAGCACCGCCGCGCCGACCTCGCTCGGGTGCACCTGGAACGACTGCGCGCCATCGCCGACTACCAGTTCGGCCCCGCGGCCGCCGACGCCCTCTTCCATGACGCGTACGCCACCGGAAAATGGCCCACCGGCAAACTCTTCGCTGAAGGGACGGGACAATTGGCCATGCTCCCCACGGAACGCGGCCTCCTCAGCCTCACGCTCGCGGGCGGCCGCCGAATCCTCGGCGCCGGCGTCCACCGCGTCGACATCGAAGACTTCCCCGTCCAAGGGAGCGTGTTCGCGGTGGGCGTCAAGGCTGCGGATCCCACCATCCGGCCCGGCGACGACGTCGTCGTTCACCACCAGGGCGACCTCCGTGCCGTCGGTGTCGCTCGCATGAGCGGCCCGGAAATGGTCGAGTGCAGACGCGGCGAGGCCGTGGAGGTGCGTCACCACGCCTGAAACGATTACGGTCCCCAGGTCCCCACTCGACCGCGAACGCCTCACGAAGGCCATCTTCGCCGCGCGCGAACGTTTCGAGCCCGATGTGGCCGCTGACCCCGACAGTTACGTGAAGCTCTGGAAGGAGGACGACGTGGCCGAGTTCGGGTCGACCCGGGCCATGACGCTCATCCTACGCACCCGCGGCTGCACCTGGGATTACCAACACAGCTGCACGATGTGCGGCTACTTCGTGGACGTCCTGCCCAAGAAACTCACCGACGAAAACCTCATTTCGCAGTGGCGCCGCGCGGAGACGCAGCACGCCGGCGAACAGGTCCTCAAGGTCTACACCGGCGGCAACTTCCTCGACGACAAGGAAGTGTTCCCCGCGGCCCGCCGGGCCATCCTCGAATCGGCGGCCGCCAAGTTCCGACGC
Source organism: uncultured Halobacteriales archaeon (assembly GCA_964451065.1). GTDB lineage: Archaea > Thermoplasmatota > E2 > JACPAO01 > JACPAO01 > CAYVGY01. The sequence continues at coordinate 7,106 of CAYVGY010000108.1, read as the reverse complement.
ATCACGGTCGAGACGCGCCCCGAATACATCACGCAGGAACGCGTCGCCCCGTTGGTGGAACTCGTCAAAGCCCACGGGTCCAGCCTCGAACTCGCCATCGGCCTCGAATCGTCGAGCGACGTCGTCTGTGAGGAGGCCATCAACAAGGGCTACGGGTTCCGCGAATTCGTCGAAGGAGCGCGCAACGCGCACGCGTGCGGGGCCCGCGTGAAAAGCTACCTTCTGCTCAAGCCACCGTTCCTCACCGAGGACGAGGCGGTGGAGGACATGGTCTCCTCGATTCGCGACGCCGCGCCCCACTCCGACGTCCTGAGCGTCAATCCCACGAACGTCCAAAAGCACACGCTCGTGGACCGCATGTTCCGCCGCGGCGAGTACCGACCGCCGTGGCTCTGGAGCATCCTCGAGGTCTTGCGGCGTGGCCAGCCGCTCGCCGGCGGCAAGATCCTCAAGTCCGACCCCGTGGGCGGTGGGAAATCACGCGGCGCGCACAACTGCGGCCGCTGCGACGAAAAGATCCTGCCGCTTCTGGAGCGCTACAACGCCACGCAGGACATTGCGTTCGTCGAGGCCGCCCAGAACGTGGTTTGTCCTTGCCGTTCCCGGTACGCGGCCGTCCGCTCCCTTGAAGGCCTCCTCGGGGGAAGCCACTTCACGGACTAACGGCGGAAACTCTGTTCCCGCCCCGGTTCCTCGTGGACCACCTTCTCGGACTGGGCTGACTGCTAACGCGCCGCCGCCCCTTCATAACTCTTCCTGGAGTGCACCTGGGCCCGTCGCGGACGGACGCCGCTGCGCCTCCGCGCCCCGCGCCGCGTGGCTATATCCGTCGCCGCCGCGAAACCAGGGACCATGGCCGACCCCGTCACGCGTACGTTCACAACGGAAGCCGAGGCGTTTCGCAGCTACTGCCAACGGAACTTCAAGACCGACCTGAACTATTCCTTCGACAGCGTCGCCATCCTCGACGGCGTCCTCGCGGAATGCTACGAGGGAATCAAGGGGATGAACCCGAACGAGGCCTGGACGTTCCTCAACAACATGACGCTGGCCGCCGGCGCCTACTTTGGCGAGATCCTGGTGCGCAACAACGGTGGGACCTGGGCCTGCAACGGCAACCCGAAGCAGCTCCAGAACTGGTGCGTGGCAACTCCCCGCAACGGCACGGCGCCCCTGAGCGTGCCCGTCTTCGGATCCGTCTACAACTTCCTCCACCGCGGGCCCACCGAGACGCTGCTGTCCGTGGCCGCCCCGTTCCTCAACGCAAAAGACCAGTGGCCCAAAGCCAAGACGACGACCCCCTCGAAGCGCGGAAAGACGACGAAGCGAGGCCGCACGCCGACAAGAGTCGTGCGCCGGAACTGATCAGTCGACCGTGTCGTAGCTGGTCGCCCGGGGCGGAGCCCGGGCGTCCACCGACATGGGCAGCGTCGCCGCCAGCATGGGCGGCGTCATCCGGGCCTGTTCGTTGTAGCGCACTTCCAGGAGCACGAGTTCGTCCTCCTGCGTTGCGAAATTGGGCAGTTCGCCGTCGTCCATGGCGACGAATTTCCCCGCCACGATTTTCTCGTAGTATTCGCCGTTCGAGATGGTCCCCGAGCCCCGCAGCACGAAGAAGATGCGGCGACCCCGCGCGAAGGGAAGGCCAGGCTTAGGGACTTTCGCGTTGGGCGGCACGACGCGCAAACCGACGCCGAAGGCTTCGTCGCCCGTCACGTCGAAGGCCGTCAGCGTTCCACGGACGCCTTCGACGACGCGGCGCTCGAGGTTGGTGTAGTCCAGAATGCGCATGCCCATCCCTGGTCTGTTTCAAGACCGACCCCGGCTTTAACCGTTCTCAATTGAATCCGGCCGAGCTTGGACCGATCGCCCGGAGTCGCGGGGCGGCGTCAGCGGCACCGTGTGGTCCACCAGCCAGATTACCACGAGGGCCAGGAGCAGGCCCCCGACGACGTCCAGCGTCCAATGAATCCCGTCGTAGACGGTGGAGAACACGATGAGGCCGCAGAGCGTTGCGGCGAACCACCGGTAGGTCCGGTGGCCGCTGGTCCAGACCGCGTATGCGACGGCAATCGTGATGGCGGTGTGGAGGCTGGGGAAGCCGTTATTGACTTCATTGAACGCATATAGGTGTTCTTCCACCTTGGGCGCGAACGTGGCGAGGTTTTCCGCCTTGGGCGGGTCGACGGACCAGACCTCGCGGACCGGAAAGAAAAGGTAGAACGGGAAGCCCAAGCCCATGCAATAAACGTACGCGAGCAGGGACCGCAGGGCGTGGCGGGGCTGGTCGAGCCAGACGAAGAGGAGCGGTGTGAAGTTCACGAGGAACGGGAAACCGACGACGTAGACCACTCCGAAGAAGGTACGGAACCAATCCCAGGGCAGCGCCGCTTGGAGGCGCGCGTGGAAGTCGCCGTCGACGGTCGAGAAGAACGGCGTGAAGTCGCGCCCCACGAGCTGGGTGGTCAGGGGGTCGAGGTATTGGATGATGATATCGAAGCCGAGGGTGAGCACGACGCCGAGGAGGATCCATCGGTGCCGGCGCAGGTTGGCGGTCAGATACGTGGTTTTCCAATAGGGGGCGCGCCACGGGACGAAGGCGGCCCCGCCTGTCAGGATGGCAAGCGGTGTGGCTACCACCACCAGAAGCGTGAGCGTGCGGGCAAGTTCATCGATGGCGGCGACCA
>CAYVGY010000108.1:537-4409 GCA_964451065.1 uncultured Halobacteriales archaeon | reverse complement strand
GGGGGGGGCGTGCGGGGACGTTGGCGGCGGGGGGGGTCCGGGGGGGGGGTGGGGTGCGGGCCACGGGGGGGCGCGGTTATGTCGTTTCTCTCGGGGGGTCAGCGGCAATGAGTGGTCTAGCGGACGGGGACGAGGGCGGGCGCCGGGCGAAGGTGTAGGCTGCGACGAGCGACCCAACCAAAGTCACCGGGAGCCACTGGACTAGATGGTAGGCGACGGCAAGGGTGGCGGCGGTCGTGGCGTCGGCGCCGCCGAAGACTTCGAGCGCCGCGACGGCCCCGAACTCGAAGGTGCCAGCGCTCCCCGGCGCGCTGGGCAGCGCGATGACGATGTTGATGACGATGAGGCAAAGCGTGGCTTCGAGGAGGCTGATTTGGAACGCGTAGGCGCCGAGGACGAGGAGGAGGAGGCCGATTTGGGCGACCCAACTGAGGATGGAGAGCAGGAGCGTGGTGGCCTCGAGGCGGGGGTTGCCCAGGAGGGCCAGACGGTCCAGGAAGTGGGCGACGGCTTGGCGGGCGTGGGCGCCTAGGCGGGCCACGCACCGTGGCTCCGTTCCGTGGAGTCGTCGAAGGGCATACCACCGGAGCGCAAGGAACGCAGCAAGCGCCACCAGGGCGCCCAGAATGGTGGTCCACCAGAGTTCGTTGGGGAACCCCGGGAACGGGATAAGGGCGAGGGTGAGGAGAACGAGGCTGATGAAGTCGAAGGTGCGGTCGATGACGTTGGCGCCCAGACCGTGGGCCGCGCCCACGGGTCCAAAACGGGACAGGGCGGCGACGCGAAGAATCTCTCCTGCCCGGGCCGGAAGCAGGTTGTTCCCGGTCGCTTGTAGAAGCGTTGTCGCGTAGGCGCCGCCGTACGGGTAGGGGCCGTTCTGGACGCTGAGCAGCAGCTTCCAGCGCAGGCTCTTGATGGCGAGGACCACGAAGTTGAGGAGGGCGGCCAGTCCCATTAGGCGCAGGTCGGCGTCGCCTAGGCTGTCACGGATCCCGGCGAGGGAGGCATCGCGCAAGGCCAGCCAGAGAAAAACGCCGCTGAGGCCGATGCCGAGAAGGGCCCAGGCCCACCCGTTTCGTTTCATGGGGCCAACCACCGGTCGAGGGTGACGAATTCGTAGCCCCGGTCGCGGTAGGCATCGATGACGCGGGGGACTGCGTCCAGCATGGCATCTCGCTGGGGGTCCAACTGGGTGCCGAGTCCGTCGTGGAGGAGCACGACCTCACCGGGGCGGGCGCGGTGAACGGCCCGCGCCACCAGGGACGCGGCGTTGGCGTCGGCGTCCGTATCCCAGACGCCTCGGGTCCAGGCGCAATGGGCCCGGTACCCGAGGAGTCGGAGCGTGCGCGGCAGAAACGGGGACCGGAACCCGTGCGGGGCACGGAATAGCGTGGGGGTACGGCCCGTGACTCGTTGGATGGTGTCGTGGGCTCGTCGGATTTCGTCGGTGACGCGTCCCGGGGGCAGCAAGAGGAGCTTGCGATGGGACCAAGTATGGTTTCCGATGGTGTGGCCCTCGGCGACGATGCGGCGCGCCACCTCCGGGTGTCGTTCGACGTTGGAACCGACGAGAAAGAAAGTGGCGGTGACGCGCTTCTCCTTGAGGAGGTCCAGGAGTCGGTGCGTCGTGGTCCCATTGGGGCCGTCGTCGAACGTGAGTGCAACTTGGTTGCGGCGGGGCCCCCGCACCAGGGGACGGTAGAGGAGGCGGCTCTGGGGGTGAACGTGGTCGAGGAGCAGAAGCGCGGCGAGACCCACGCCGCCCAGGGGGGCGAACTGGGGCCACGCGAAGAAGGCGGCCCCGAGGCAAACGAGTGCCAGGCACCACAGGGCGAAGGGAAGCGCCAGGGGGCGCCATTGGAACCCGCGGGGGTCATGCGGCGCGGAGGACTTCATCGTAATAGTCGAGCACCTCCCGTGTTACGATGGGCCAGGCATACCGTCGGGCTGTTTCCCGTCCCTTCGCTCCCATCCGGCGGCGCAGGTCCGCGTCTCGGATGAGGCGGAGCATGGCATCCGCGAAGGACGGCATATCCCGCACGTCGACCAGAAGGGCTTGCTGTTCATGTTGGACGGCCTGTCGGAACCCTTCGATGTTGTTGCCAATGATGGGCACTCCGGCCGCCATGGCCTCGAGGATGAGGACGCTGAAGGCGGCGTTGAGCATCGGCGCAAGGAGTACGTCGGCGGTGGCAAAATAGTCGGGCCGGTCCTCAAGGATGGAGCCGACGAATAGGACGCGGGGTCGCAGGTCCGGGGGGACCATGGATTCGTAAACGGCTCGTCGCGGGCCGTCGCCAGCCACGATGAGGCGGACGTTTGGTTCTTCCTTCGCGACCTTGGCAAACGCCCTCAGCATCTCGGCGACGCCGTTGCGGGGTTCAAGGCGGGCCAGGAAAAAGAGGTTCACTTGGCCGTCATCGAAGCGGGGAATCCGGCGCCCGCGGTTAGCGAACGCCTCGAAATCGACGCCGTTGGGGATGATACGGATCTCTTTCTCGTAGCCGAGGTTCTCGCGCGCTGAACGGGCGGCGTTGGCGCTCACGCTGACGAGTCCGTCTAGCATCTCGAGTCGTTGGCGAAGCAGGCCCCGGAAAACCTTGACGAGGGCGATCGGGTCGAAATTCGTGTGGAGCGTCCCGACCGTCGGCGCGGGTGCATAACGCTCAGCCAGGTAGGGGAGGGTCGGAAGAAACGGTGAGTGGATGTGGACGATGTCGAAGCGCTCGCGTTCAAAGACGCGGCGAAGACTTCGCGCGAGGTCCAATCCGATGGTGACACGCGCCGTCGATCCGCCCACCGTGATGGGCATCGTGCGACCCAGGCGGACGACGTGCGGGTCGTGCTTCGCGTCCGCCACGCCCCCCGTGATGACCTTCACGTCGTGCCCCCACGATCGGGCCGTTTGGCTGAAGTGGTAGACCGCCTCCTGGACACCGCCCACGGTCGGGTAGTAGTATTCCGTGACGACTCCGATGTTCACTCGACGAGCCTCCAAGGTGCGTGCCGGAATCAAGCGGGGGTGACGGTGAGCTGGCTGGCCGGAGCGTCGGTCGGGCTGATTCTGAGCTGGAGGGCCTGGTTCACGGGAACCTGGAACGTCATGGAGCCGCCGCCATCGACGATGACCATGACGGTGTGCGTGGTCTTCTCGAAAGCGGCCGGCACCAAGATGTGCCTGGCGGTGGTCAAGACAAGTTCGATGGGGGGCTGGCCATCGGCCTGGAGCCGGACCGGCACCGCGATTCCATCGTTGGCCGGGACCAGGTCAACCGGCACGTGCGACGTCTTCTCGAGTTCGTGCGAGCCCAGCGCCGCCAGGCTTCCCGCGGTCACGGTCAGCATCACGAGGACGGTGATGAGGGGCCGCGCGGCCCGGCCCAGGTGGCTCGAGACAAAGCCAGAGACCGTGGGCACGTAAGCGGCCCGCATGAAGATTCCCGCGATGATGGCGGCTTCAAGGAAGAGGAACAAGGACCACGAAAGCAGGCCGTAGAACGCGACCCAGGTGGCCCCCAGGCTGAGCGCGACGAAGATGGGGCGAGCGATGCCGGGCCGTGCCAGGGGTTTCGAGAGGGCACGTGGGCGCGCCGTGCCTCGTCCTACCGCGCCCGTCACGAGAAGCGTGAAGGCCGCCAAGAGGACCGTGACAAACGTTTCCAAGGTGCAGTACGCAACCGCGGCTCGTGGGCCGAGCCGGCGAAGGTGCGGCAGGAGTCGGTGGGGCCGCGCCGGACGGGGCCGTAACGGGTCCAGAGGGCGTCCTCGCTCCACGGTCGCCGGGACGGGTCGGTTCGATTTAGGCCTTTTCATGGGCGGCCCCCGCACGAACCTGAATGATAGAAACCTTAAATACGGTCGAGGGACTCGAT
>CAYVGY010000108.1:0-527 GCA_964451065.1 uncultured Halobacteriales archaeon | reverse complement strand
GCCGTGGCAAGCCTGCCGTCTGCCGCTGCGTGTTCGCCGCCGTGCGGCCCGATTCCGGCGATTCTCGACGCGCAACTGGACCGCTGGAAGGGCCTCACGTTCGGGGACGCTGCGAGCATCGAGCTTTCGGGGGTCGCATCGTTCTATGTCGACGTCGACCGCGACGGCTTCTACTATGATCCAGACCAGAATCCCGTCCTCAGCGTCACGCCCGAACGCTACCCGCCCTGGTTGAGCGCCACCGTGACGCCGAGCCAGTTCGAGGTGCCGGTCGATGACCCCGAATACCTAGGCGAAGACGCGGGCGGGCCCGGGCAGGTCCGGTACTATTGGGAGGCTCCCTTCCAAGTGGTCGTCACTAGAGCGCGCGACCCCACTCCTGAAGAACTCGCCAAGGACAGCCGCTGGGTCCGCTACGACGGCACGAACCGCGTCACACTCATCGCCAGCAGCACCGCGAGCCTTCTCTTGCCGGAAGTCCTGGGCCCGACCACGGGGTTGCAGGAGGGGTTCACGATTCGTGAGAT
>CAYVGY010000107.1:0-9919 GCA_964451065.1 uncultured Halobacteriales archaeon | reverse complement strand
CAGCCGCGGGTTCAAGCGATGACGGGGTCTGCCCCCGAGGTCGCCTGCGGACGTGGTGAAACGTGCCATCCGCCCCTGGAGCAAGTCCGGAACCGGACGCTCAGTAGAATGTCGCGTGCCGTCGCCGCAAGGCGACGGGAAACAGAAGGCGGCTTACTCCCCGCACCGTGCCACCTTCCAGCCTAGCCCGGGCCCTTGGGGCCGCTGCAGGGGCGTGGACTCGCGGCGGGCCGTGCGCGGAGACCTCAAGCGTGGCCGATTGAGAGGTTCCGGCATGGGTCCACTATCCCATGTATTCCTTATTGCCGCTCGGTCATGTAGTGCGTCATGGCGCCCGTCCGGGACTCGGCGAATGGTTCGCGCAGCCAGAACAGGAACGCCGGGGTTTCGTCACGTCGCGTGTTCGATTTCCTAACCTGGATGCCCTTGATTGCCGATTCCACGGGGTTAATAGCGTTGCGACGCATGGACACATGGTGTCCCCCAAGGCTGCCGTCAAGGAACCCGCTGCGGCGACCACACGCTGCAGGGCCCAGTGACAGGGCATGAACACGCAAAGCCTCCTCCCCCTCGCGATCCTCGTCGTCATCGGCCTGCCGTTGAGCATCCTCGTCGCGCGCGGCCTGTGCCAGCTCCGCCCCGCTTCCCAACGAGCCGCCCACGTCGCCGCCCTCAAAGCCAACCTGTGGCTCCACTACCTCGGCTTCGGCGTCGCACCCGTCCTCGCCATCATCAGCCTCTTCGCCCCCAACCCCGGCATCGACACCCTCCCCGAAGGCGTCGTCATCGGCATCGTGGCGGCCGTCCTCCTCGGATTCACCACGTACGGCCGAAGCAAACCCCCCGACCCCACGGACTCGCCCGACGCCGAGGAGGCACGCCCGTGAACGCGCGGACCTACCGCGCGCGGCCCTTCAGCCACCAGGACATGAAGGACCTTCTCCTCCAACTCAAGGCACGCAACATCCCCATCGAAGACGTGATCGGAACCCCACCGGTGGCGGCATCATCATGACGACCCCAAACAAGCCCGGCCGCAACAAACGCCGCCTCGTCGCCCTCACCGCGTGGACCCTCCTCATTCGACTCCCCCTCGCCGCGTGGACCCGCCTCCGCCGTCGCCGCCCCGCGGAACCAAAGGCCGAGGCGCGCAGACCATGAACCCCATCGAGGCCGACGATTGGGCTCCGCCCCTGCCCATCGCCGCGTACCCGCGCGGCGCCTGCATCCTCCTGCAACACCCCGCCGGCGTCGTCGTCACCCGCCCCGAGACGACGCCTGACGGCCATCCTTACCCGTTCATCCAGGTCACGACCGCGACTCGAGGCCCCATCCACGCCATGACGCTGTGCGGCACCCTTGACCCCGTTAACGAGGCCCCCTGGGGCGACGACGACCGCCTCTTCGCGACCCGACTCCACGACCTTACCGGGTCGGCCCGCATCCACTTCGCAGAACCTAAGCGCATGCTCCGCCAGCTGCGCCTCGCGCACGACCAGGACCCGCCGGCGACCATCTTCCTCCTACGCGGCCACATCCGCCGCTACGAGCCCCCCGGAGCCGCCGCGGAACTTGTCCTCGACGCGGACGCCCTCGTCTCCGTCCCGGCCGCCGCCGGCCAACGATGGATGCAGGCCGTACGCGACGACCATCGGCGCGCCTCGGAGGAGCACGCGACCCCATGAACGGCCCACGACGCCCCCAGGCCCTCCCCATGGTCGGCGCCCTCGCCGCGTGGACCCGCCTCCGCCGAGGCCGCCCCGCGGAACCCAAGGCCGAGGCGCGCCGATCATGAAGCTCCTCCTCGTCCTCGCGACTCTGTTCCTTCTCACGCCCGTCGCGACGCCCGCAGCGCCGACGCCCTGGAGGGCCTATCTCGATACGTCCACCTACTCGTGCGACCAACCCTGCGAGATCCACATCACCATCCGCGATGCCGACCATGAACCCGTCACCGGCCACAACGTCACCCTATCCACGCGCTACCCGACCCAAGCCCTCGGCACGGCGCCCCTCAACGAGTCCGGCGTCGCCACGTTCCGTCCCGCGTTCTTCCAGTGGCGCGACGCCATCCTTTTCGTCGAAGTCGCCGCCTCGACCTTCGAATTCCGCTTCGCCCCCGGCAACGAACCCCCCGCCGCCACCACCGGCGCCCCCCGATCCCAGACCCCCGCCTGGCCCGGTTACGCCCTCCTCGGCACGGGACTCGCCACCATCCCCCTCGCCCTCCTCATCCGACCCGCCCGCGGGCCCCCCGCCACCCGCATCGGCCGCGTCCGACTCGCGTTCACCGACCACGGCGCCCCATCCGACCCGCTGCGCCACGTCCAACCGGAGGAAGCCCTCAGGCGGTTCATTGAGGATGTCAAGGCCAACCCGTACGACCGCTTCAGGGCCGGCACCCGCATCCTCCGCCACCTACGCATCGTCCGCCCCGAACTCTCGTACCGGACCGTCCTCACCGGCCAACTCGAAGCCGAGACCCGCACCCAGGAGACCCAGTACAGGCTCGTCAAAGAACCCGCGGCCCTCGTCCCCGACAAACAACCCCCACGCCCCACCGGCTACGAGGCGCAACGACACGAACTCCCCCTCGCCCAACACGCGGCGTGGTGCCCGCATTGCCAAAAAGATGGGCGACCCACCGGGAGCGAGAGGTGCCCGGCATGCCGCGGCACCAAGACCCACGCCTGCCCCACCTGCAACCGCAAGGGGACCACGCGGTGCGGCGCCTGCAGAGGAAGCGGGTGGGTCGGGACGAAGCCGCCGAAGCCCACTCCATCGGCGACCCCGACGGGACCCGTCAAAGTCAACTGGAAACGGTGACCCCCATGGGCGAAGACTTCACGATCCGCAAGAAAGGCGGCGGCTCTTCCAGCATCAGCGGCGACGGCATGTCCGCGTACGAGAAGTCCGCGATGCGGGACCGCACCCGCGCCGACTACGGCAGCATCTACAAGGGAGGGTCCGGCGGCGGAGGCGGCGGCCGCAGCGACCCCATCAACCTCCCCAAACAGACGCGTTGGCCGTGCCCCCAATGCAAACAAAGCGGCGACCTCACCTGCACCAACTGCAACGGGAAAGGCGACCAACCCGGATGCGACCCGTGCCACGACCTCGGCCTCGTCCTCTGCGGCACGTGCCGCGGCGACAAGCAGGTCCTCCACGTCACCACGCGCGTCTGGAAATATGCGTCCACGACGATCGAAAGCGACTCCGAGGGCGAAGCCTTGTTCCTCAAAGGCAAGGAGCCGCCCGCCAGCGGCGGCCTCGTCCTACGCGACGCCGCCATCGACGCCGCCATCCCCCAGCCGCCCAGCGGCCTCGACGCCCCATCGCAGGAACGGTTCCGCGCCGCCCTCCTCGACGCCCAGGCGCGCCGCACGGCGTGGGTCAAGAACTCGGGCGATTCGGCCTGGGACGTGCACTCCGAGGTCCGCGTCCACCCACAGACCGCGTTCGCCGCCGCCTACCATGACGGGCACATAGACCGCGAATGCGCCATCCTCGCCACCGGGAACCCCTCGGCCTGGACCCTCACCTTCAACGAGACCCCCATGAGGGACGCGCCGAACACGCGCAGACGCTTCGCCTGGGCCCTCGCCGCAGTCCAACTCCTCGCCGGCCTCGCCTGGCTCGCCCAAACCTACACCAACCCGGGAGGATGCACCATGGACCCCCCGAGATCCATGGAGGACGCGGGCGACCCCCACCGGACCCGGATCCCCCTCGCCGGAGACCTCACCGCGGAACTCCCCACCGGCCCCCTTGCCCGCGAAGTCTCGGAAGCGCGCAAACGCCCCGGCGAACTCGATAAGGTGCCTCGATGATGGACCCCGACGAGGAGTCGTGGGCACCACCGGCCGACCACCCGACGGACCCGAGCAGACCCTTCCAACACGGCGACCCCTTACTACGAAGCCGCCAACCTCACCGTCACGGAAGCGTCCTGGTGCCGTAAACTCCGCGCCACCCTCGCCCGCCACGGCGAGCACCAATACGTGGCTAACCCCATCGACCGCGAGTACAGCCTCGTCGACGTCCCCTGCATGATCAAAGGCCTCCATAGGCACCTGAAGCCCCCCGGCGAATCGGCCTGGAGATTCATCGCATGAAGGCAGGCTTAACTTGACACTCGCGCTCCCGCGAGCAGTTAGGAATTGAGTTCATGGGCATTTTCAAGGATCGGAAGGAACGGAAGGAGTTGGCTCGACTCGGCCAAGAGCTTGAGGCCGCCCGCGGCGCGTACGAAGGCGGGCGACGTCTCGAGGCCAAGAAACGCCTTCAGGACCTGTTGAAAGCCTGCGCGTCCTTCGCCCCCGTCTCCGTGGGCGAGATCGCTCCCTTTGCGACCCTGCTGCTTGGCCATATCGCGCGGCACGAAGGGAACGGAGCGGAGGCGACGGCACGCTATCAGAGCCTCGCGCCCGGCGCCAACAACGCACCCAATCCCGGATGGCGCCGCGCCGCCCGCGAGGCGTGCTACTATTTCGCCCTCACCGCCTTCGAGGAGGGGCGCGAGAAGGAATCCTGCGAACACCTCGACGCGGCGTTGCTCAACGCGCACCTCAACTTGAGCGGCCTCGAATACCAGGAGCCCGACAGCGACCCCGACAACATCGCCCGCGCGGCATCCCTGCGAGCAAGGATGGAGCCTGACGAAGAGAAGGCGGCCAAGACTCACCTTCGCGCGCAGTACGCGGGCATGTATTGCAAGACGCCGGACGGGCTTGGAGCCGCGAGTTACAGCGCGCTCACTCGGACAAAGCGCAGCATCAAGTACCTCGGTTTGGCGGACATCGAGCGGGGATTCTCCGACGCAGAGAAGTTCGGCCTGGCAGCAAAGACGCCAGAAGGCATCGGCAACGCGGCCGTCGCGAGCCTTTACCTCGGCGTCACCGCGGAGACGAACAACCAGCCAGCACGCGCAAAGGAGTTGTACCAGCGCGCGCTCGCTCTTGGCGCCCAGAGCGACTCGAAGGCGGCCTTGTACGCCCGGGACGAGGCCCAGAAGGAACTCGCGAAGATTTCGAAGGGGGCGTAGTCCCTTTGGCGACCGAAGTTTCGACGGGCATGTAGACGAGGACTCCTTCACAAGGTCCGGCAACGCTGGCACATATCTTGCTGGGTAATCTCGCATACTGCCAAGCAGGTTCCACGTGGCGCACCGTTTCCAACCGGAATCGACCCTTGCAAGACGTGGCCGCCTGTTTTTCGCCGGGGGGCGCTGCAGCAAATCCCGCCACTGGGAAACTTGAAACGTGTCCGGTGCCCCGTCCCGAGTGGCGCTCGAGATTCCCGCCCTGAGGCGCAAAACCGCTTGTTCGACCTTCTGCCCAAAACCTTATCATCGCCATCGCAAGTCTTTCATTGGAGATTGTTCCGATGGCCTCGAAGGGATCGGCGGGCGTTCCGCTGTTGTTCGGCAAGTCGAAAAAGTTCGTTGGGTCCGCGGGGATGACTTACGGGAACCCAGGAAAGGAAAAGGTAGAGAACAACAGGGACTCGTAACGTCCGCGCAGCGTTCACGATCGTTTTGTCGCGCGGGACTCAAAGAGATCGACGAGCGCGGCCGTGATGGGCAGTCCCGCGCGCTCCTCGGCGAAGATCCACGAGGGCAACGAGTTGATTTCGAGGAAAACGTATCGGTTCTCGGGGGTCCGGACGAGATCGATGCCGCCGTAGTCGAGCCCGCACAATCGTGCGATTTGCGTGCATTTCTTTGCGATTGTGGCGGGTAGCTTTGCCGCATCGTACGAAACCCGGCGACGTGGATCCTCGAACCGCCAATCCACCCGCGTTCGCGCCTGTTCCTGCGAATGGATTTCAGCAGCGAAAACCCGCCGGCCGACGACGGTCGCCCGAATCTCGGTTTTCTTTGCCACGTACTCCTGGTACATCGCGGGAGCGAAGGCGATTGCGTTCGATCTCGCAAGATCGGCCCGAGTAACGCGCGTCGTGAAGATGCGCGAATCGGCGCGGATTCCAAGATTTCCCGAGATCGACTTGCAAACAACGTCGCCCACGTTCCGGAAAAGCGCGCGGACTTCTTTCGGATCGTTGGTGACGATCGTTCGCGGAACGCGAAACCCGATTTGCTTTGCGAGGTGTAGCTGGAACATCTTGTCCTCGCTCTCAAAGCTTCGGGCCGGATCGTTGATCCAGGGAAACGGAGCCGCGTACCAAAACGCTTCAAGGCCCCGCTGGGCGGACTTGCGCGCAAACCGTCGCGCAGCGGGTTTGATCTTTCGCGACACGCGAACGGTCTCGTGCGTGTTGAACCATCCGACGTTGACACCGTGCAGATCCACGATCGACGACGACATTGACTCGTTGCGATCGGACAGCCGCAGCGTGATCGAGCCGTTGCGGGGAAACTCCCGTGGATCCAGGACGACAAGGCCGTGGCCACGACGTTTCGTTTCGTTTGCAAGCGCTCGGACATGGACGTTGTTCGGGCGCCCCAAGAGAAGGATGCGCGTCATGTTTTCGAATCCCATCGCACGTTTCGCAGCCTTCCATCCCGAAAGCCTGCCCGCGACTGCATAGTTTTCACTGTCTGCCCACATGAGGATAGGCCCGCGTTGCTTGTAATACATCCGACCGGCGGAATCTGTGGCATCGGGGAATAGGGGCGCCCCCTCGGCGGGCGACGCATCCGCGAGTCCGCCCCGTCGACCGGTCTTGCGCACCTTTCTTGAGTATGTTGCGCCATGTCGCACCCAATGCCCCTCACGTATCCCGCGCCGCGACTGACCCCCGACGAGGCGAAAGTCGTCGTGGGCCTTCTCTCCGCGCCGCGAAGGGATTGGGATGCGGACGCCGTGCGACAACTCATTGGTGGCGGGTTGCACGTGGGCGTTCCGAGACGCCCCGGCCGCGGAACGAAACCGTTGGGGGCCCGGGAGTACGATGCCGCATGGAAACGCGCGAGGCGCGTCGCCGACACCTCGTCGCCGCTCGCGTTGCTCTTGGAGGCCCGCCGGGCCTTGCGGGCGCCGGAGGACCAGGACGAAGCACTCCTCGTCTGGGTGATGGTCGCAACCGAGCTCCAAGGGGGCCGGGCAGAGACCGAGGCGCAGGAGGCGATGCGCCAAGTACTAGGGATGCCTCCAGGGGCGGGGAACCGACCGGGAGCACGGGCCGAACCGCGGCAGGCGCCCAAGACTTGGTGATGAAGAATGCTGGACGAAGACCCTCAACGAGATGATTCCCGGCACCGGTCCCAGATCCGGCTCACCGGTGACCTGAAGGTCCAACTACCAACGGGTGAGGTCAAGTTCACGGAATACCGCGTGGAGGCGACCCACGACCCCGCTCACGTGTTGCGCTCCCTCGAGGTCACCATCGGTGGATCCTTGTCCGAGATCCGTTCCCTCGCCCGCGTCGGCCCCGCTTATGCATCCCTCATCGCGACGCAGGCGGACCGCGCGGCCGCGACCCAAGTCGGATTCGTCGCGCGCGCGAAGCCCGCCCTGATTCGCGAGGCGAACGCCGTCCCCGGAGGGATGCCCGAGGACCCAGGACGGTTCTTCGAACACCCGTTCTGGAGCCAACTCATCCTCCGGCTGAATGAATTCGAACCCCATCGAATCGGAGCCCCCGCGCTATGATCCAAACCGCAAACCCCCCAACCCGCCCAACCGCGAACACGACCCCGTCCACGAGGCCCAACCGGGTGGCCCGTTTCGGCCGACTCGTCGCCTTGGCCGCGTGGACGGCCATTGTGGCCCCCGTGCGCGCCGTTGGCCGCCTCGCCCGGCGCCGCCGACGCTCATCCCAAGGACCGAAGCCCGAAGCGGCACCGGCCGTACCGAGAGGCCGTTCGAAGTGACGCCCGCCGGTCAGCGCGTACCCCCCCTACCGGACGCGGATGACGCCTTCGCGCCCATCGACCCCTACAACTACGCGCACCTCGTGACCGTCACGGAAGTGACCTGGTGTCGCGGGCTCCGCGTCGTCGTCGATCCCAAGGGCGAACGTCAATACCTCTCGAACCCCGTCGGCCGCGAGCACAGCCTCGTCGACGTCCCGTGCCAAGTCACGGGACTCCCATCCTCCATCCCGCCGGACCCCCAGGCCCATGAGTACCTAGGCCACGCGAACGACGGGTTCAACGAGGCGGGGCTCCAAATCGACGCCCACAGCCCCGTCTTTGCGACGCTCGTCGCGGCGCCACCCGAACAATACTTCCTCCTGCGCGCCCGCCTCCGCGGCAAGCGCGGCCAGGGCCAACGGCGCGTCGTCGCCCACCTCGTGGTCCTCGATGGGACGCCCCTCTCCCCGGTCGAGTACGCGACCCACACGCGACGCGCTTTCGCTACCGCGCGCGCCGACTTCGAGCGATGGATGCGCGAAGAAGCCGCCCAGCGCCAACGGGAGGACGTCAACCAGGCGACCCTTTACTTCAACCAACAAGTCACGCTGCACAACGACGTCGTGAACCGCCCGCCCGGGCAGGCAACGGTACGAAAGGGGGGAACCTGAATGGCGCCGCCGACCCGACGGGCCCTCCAAGACCAGCTTCACCGCCAGGCCCTTGCCCACGTCGCGAACGCAGAGGCCGAGCGGGCGATGGGCGCATTCGCCGCCTGCCTTGAGAACGCGAGCGCGGACCCCTCCCCCGAAGCGCGCCGGATCGCTGCCGACTGCCACTACCAGATGGGGGTCCTCCACCAGGGCGCCAACCGTCCCCAGCAGGCCTACTACGACCTCGTAGCGGCCTACATGACGCTCGCCGACGATGCGAGCGAGTTGTCCTGCATCATCCGGGGCTTGTGCGCCACGAGCCTGGCCGGACTCCATCTGGCCACTGGAAACGTCACGTACGCTGACCCGTTCATCAACCACGCCACGAGCCTCCTCGCGTCTCGAACGAATCCGCAGGGGCTCTTCGCCCGCGCCATGCTGCACCTGGCCGTCGCCCAGCGCCTCGAACTCCTCCAAGAACCCGAAACCGCCAAGGCCGAGATGGAACAGGCCCTCGGGTTGGCGCGCGAGTGCGGCCTTCCCGAGGCGTCCGGCATCATCGCGGACCTGCAGAAGGCCCTCGGCGCCGCGGCTCCCCAGGGGGCCCGACCGGCTTGATCGAAGCCGCGTGGGCAACCATCCTGGCCACCGTGGTCGCCCTCGCCATCGTCGTCGGGTTCGCGGTCGTCGGACTGTTCGTGAACGCCCCCTCCACCCGCCACCAGTACAAAGGGCGGCTTTACGAAGTCCTCGTGCTCCACCTCGGCCTCGTCCTCGTCGGCGGATTCATCGCGACCGCCACGACCCTCACGGGCCACGCGGTGCTCGCCCGGCTGGAGCTGGGCGTCCCCGCGGGAATCCTCATCGGGGGCCTGTTCGGCGCCAGCGCGGCGTGGAACGCCGGCCAGGGCTGGGACCGAAAGGAACGTCGGCCCTTGTGAACGCGCAAGCGTACGGCGGCCATCTAGAGGTTTACCTCGTCGGCCATCGCGGATGACGAGGTGCGAAGGCGCGTCATGGGCCCCCTTCAGCGGTACGTGGACCAAGGGCGCAAGGGGCACGTCCCGAACGCCGCATGGGATTCCATCACGTCCGGGTACATCAACGGCTTCGTTGACATCGACCGCGCGACGAAGGCCGGCCTTGCGATTGTGGGCCCGCCCCTGGTTCCCGCGGCCGCCGCGGCGTTCTCCACGAGGTCGGGGGAAAGCCATATTACCGACGCGTCCGTGGCGACGAATCGGCACGGAGCGGGAGCGCGACCGACGGTTCCCCCGAAAGGGGTCGAGCTGAGGAAAGTCCGCCCTCCGAAAGTAACGGGAACCTCCACCCGGAGGCGACGGGGAGACTCGCCGCGGAGGCGCAGCAACGACACAGCCGCGGGTTCAAGCGATGACGGGGTCTGCCCCCGAGGTCGCCTGCGGACGTGATGAAACGTGCCATCCGCCCC
>CAYVGY010000106.1:0-10030 GCA_964451065.1 uncultured Halobacteriales archaeon | reverse complement strand
GCCCCGACTTCAAGTACATCGTCCGCATCGCCAACAGCGACCTCGACGGCACAAAACCCGTCCAGCTCGCCCTCACCGGCATCAAGGGCATCGGCGTCCGCATGGGCGCCATCATCGCCGACCACGCGGGCGCCCCCCGGCGTGAACGCATCGGCAAGCTCACCGACGGCCAGATTGAGTCACTGGCCAAGACCGTGGGCGAGGTCGCCACCCACGTCCCGACGTGGATCGTGAACCGCCAGTTCGACTACGATTCTGGAAGCGACATGCACCTCATCGGCAGCGACGTCGACGTCGTTCTTCGCGACGACATCAACCGCCTCAAGAAGATTCGCTCTTACCGCGGCGTGCGTCACGAGGCCGGTCAGAAGGTCCGTGGCCAACGCACGCGCAGCCACGGCCGCACCGGACTCACGGTCGGCGTCATCCGCAAGAAGGAAGAGGCGCCCGCCGAGAAGAAGGAAGGCGAGGCTGCGGCCCCGGCCGCCCCCAAGGGCGGCGGCGGAGCCAAGCCCCTGGGAGGCGCCAAGCCGGCCGCACCCGCGCCGGGAGCGGCTCCGGCCGCGGGGGGAGCCAAACCCGCTGCCGGCGGCAAACCGGCGGCCGGCGGAGCCCCCGGCAAACCCGCAGCCAAGCCCGAAGGAGGCAAGAAATAGATGGGCGACCCCAAGTTCCCGCGCCGACGCTTTGCGACGCCCTTCCACCCGTGGAAGGCCGACCGCATCGCGGAAGAGAACGCGCTCCAGCACAAGTACGGCCTCAAGAACAAGAAGGAGGTCTGGCGCGCCAAGAGCCACCTCCGCCTCTACCGGGGCCAAGCCCGCGAACTCCTGGCCCGCCGGCGCACCGGCGACCCGCAAGCCCAGAAGGAGACGCGCCAACTGCTCGTCAAGATGAACCGGATCGGGCTCCTACCCGACACGGCCACCCTCGACGACGTCTTGGGCCTCAACGTGGAGCAGGTCCTCACGCGCCGCCTGCAGACACAGGTCTACCTCAAGGGCCTCACCGGCAGCATCGGCCAGGCCCGCCAGTTCATCGCGCACGGCCATGTCGCCGTGGCGGGAAGCCGGATCAACGTGCCCGGCTACTACGTCAAACGCGGCGAAGAGGAAGCCATCGCCATCGCGGAAGGCCACGGCGTGGCCGACGAGGGCCACCCGGCGCGCCCCAAGCGGGTGGAAGGCGCCGGCCCGCCCCGGCTCAAGGAATACAAACCACGCGTCGTCGAAGGACGCGGCGGACCTGGCCGTGGACCGCCGCGCGGAGGCGGCGGCTTCGGACGTGGACCGCCGCGCGGACCTCCGCGGGCCCCCGAGGCGCCCGCGGCGCCGGCCGCCGCGGAGCCCTCCAAGCCCGCCGATGAGGCGGCTGAGCGGCGCAAGCGGAAGCCCAGTGAACCCCGCATCCAGGGCGGAGGTGCGTTCTGATGACGGACCGATGGGGCATCGCCCACATCTACTCGAGCTACAACAACATCATCATCACCGTGACGGACGCCACCGGAGCAGAGACCGTGGCCAAGGCGACCGGAGGCATGGTCGTCAAGGCCGCCAAGGACGAATCGTCGCCCTACGCGGCCATGACGGCGGCGCGTGTCGTCGCGGAGCAGGCGATGGAGAAAGGAATCAACGCGATCAACATCCGCGTGCGCGGCCCGGGGGGCAACAAGTCCAAGTCGCCCGGCCCTGGCGCTCAGGCGGCGATCCGGTCGCTGGCGCGCGCCGGCCTCAAGATCGGCAAGATCGAAGACGTGACGCCGCTGCCCCATGACGGCACCCGCAAGAAGGGCGGTCGCCGTGGACGCCGTGTGTAAACGAGGTGCTGCATGGTCAAGCTCACCATCAAGGAACTCACGAACCGCCGCTGCCGGCTCCTGATCGAGGAAACCAGTCCGTACCTGGTCAATTCGCTGCGCCGCGTGCTCGTGTCCGAGGTCCCTCGGCTCGCCATCCACGACGTCATCCTGTACGACAACAACTCGGGCCTCTTCGACGAGATCGTGGCCCACCGCGTGAGCCTCGTCCCCGTCCCCACCGACCTCAACACGATGAGCTTCCGCGACCAGTGCACGTGCAGCGGCCAAGGGTGTCCCAACTGCACGGTCCGGTACACGCTGAGCAAGGAAGGGCCTGGGGTCGTCTATTCGCGCGACCTCCAACCCGAGAACCCGTCCCTCGCGATTCCCGACCCCGACATCCCGCTTGTGGAGCTCCTCAAGGGCCAGCGCGTCATCCTCGAGGCCGAGGCCGTCATGGGCCGCGGCCGCGAACACGCCAAATGGCAGGCCTGCAGCGGCGTCGGTTACCGCTACGTGCCCGTCGTGCGCAACACGAAGGAAAACATCGATATCCTGGCGCAGGTCGCGCGGCAACTGCCGGCCGACGCCGCCCGGGTCGCCAAGGGCAAGGAGGAGGTCTTCGACGCGGACGGCATCGTCACCCTTTCCGACGCCGCGCTCGACCTCGCGGAAAAGCAGGGCGTCCAGGTCAAGTGGGACGAGACCCGTTACCAGTTCAAGTTCGAGACCGATGGGAGCCTCACGCCCCGGCAGGCCCTCCAGAAGGCCGTCGAGATCATGAAGAACCGGCTCGGCGAGTTCGAGGAAAAGGTCTCGAAGATCAAGCTCGTCGAGGCAACGGCGTAGCCGTCCCGAGCGAGAACTGCGCTCCGCAGGACGCGCACGGGTCCGCCACGACCGGGCGGCCGCAGTCGGCGCACGTCGGCGGATTCTCCCACTGTTTGAGGCCCTGCGCCAGCGGCCACGATGCGACGAGGAAGCACGCCACGGCGGCCACGAGCAGGAGCGGCGGGAGCGTCTCTGTGTACAGGAACGGGGGATCGACGCCGGTTTCCCGCGCCTGGAACGCGTACCCGATGAGGCCACCGCCGGCGAGTACCCAAACGAACCCCCACCATTGTCGGAAGCCCCACGGGCGCCGCGGATCGGGGCTCGCCGCGTTGAGGAACGCGACGACGAGGAGGAGGAAGCCGTAGAGGCCCCAGACTTCATGCTCGTCTCCGAGGACGAGTCGCCAAACGCCGAGCCAGGCCACGGCGACCCCGGCCGAGCCGAGCATCACTGCGCGTCGTGCGTTCGACATCGGCTGCGCAACGGCCGCCGGGCGCTTATGGATTGCGCGCACGACCGTCCCCAATTACTTTTAATAACGACCTAGACTCTCGGCGGCGCCGGGATGTCCTCGGTCCTGGCCTAGTTCGTCCCCCCGCGCACGGGTAACCAAGCCTGGTCAACGGTGCTAGCTTGAGGGGCTAGTCCTTAGTGGTTCCACGGTTCAAATCCGTGCCCGTGCACCATTTCACCTAGCGGAGATGGTGGCCCGCCTCCTCGGACTTGGGAGGCCGGCCTTTTCCCCGGCGATGCAATTGACGCAGGCCACCTAGCGGCAAGCAGGAGTTCCACCCTCTTGGCCCCGTCCCCGGGGCAGCATTCGATGGACGCGAGGGGGCGACGGCAGTCGTGGTGGTACGTCGGCGGAGCGGGTGACTCCCCGCTTAGTAGGATTCGTAGTTTAGCGTCACGGTGCCCACGGTGCCGCCGGCGACGCCGCCCATATCCGCGATCTTCTGCACGTCTTCCGCCGAGAACTGCGCTGGGTCCAAGCTGACGTGGAAATAACCGACCGGGTTGACGTAGGCCTCGCAGGATCCCACGCAAAGCACCTCCACCTTCCAGTTCTCGTACGGGGCGGGATACCAAGCGTACAGGCGGAACCCGACCTTGGACCCGAGGACGTCATCTTGGACGGATACGTTGAGGTGGGCGGGGAAGGGGGCCCAGAAGGCCAGGTCGCGCTCGGCAGACGGCGCTTCGGCTGGGCAGTCGACCTCGCCGCTGATGACGTCTACGCGGCAGTGATCAGGAGTGGAGACGGCGGGTTCGCCGTAGCGATGGGATTCGATGGCGGTCTCGGCTTGCGCGGGCGGGGCGGCCACGAGGAGGACGACGACCAGGGCTATCGCGGCGGCGGACTTGGACAACTGCATGGAGCGCGCGTTTTGGGGGGGGACTATCTTGATTGCGGCTCAATCACGCATATCAGCCCCGAGTTCACCGGTCGGCGCGTGCGGCGGCGCCATTCAAATCCCTTAAGTGCCAGGTCACCAGTTTCGCCGCCGCCGGGCCGCCCCATGAAAAAGGTTTCCGACCGGATGCGGGAAATCTACGAACAGACCGCGGCCCGCTACGACTCCGTCACGAATCGCGCCCGGATGCCGCACTTCGCGGTCATGGCGGAGCTCATGAAGCTCAAGGGCACCGAGTCGGTCATCGACTTCGGCTGCGGGCCAGGGAACTTTGCCCGCGCCATTCTTCCGTACGTCAAACGGGTGACCGGAGTCGACGCGAGCCCGGCAATGATCGACCAGGCAAAGAAGACCATGCCCGGCCAACAATGGCAGGTCGGCAACGCCACCGCCACGGGTTTCCCGGGCGCCCACTTCGACGCCGCCATCAGCAGCCAGTTGCTTCCCTGGCTGCCTGATCCCAACGCGTTCTTCGCCGAGGTCGCCCGCGTCCTCAAGCCCGGAGCCCCCTTCGGCCTCATCACGTCCGCGTCGTCCACGTACCGCGAGTTCTTTCAGGCGCTTGAGAAGTTGCTTCGCGTCTACGAAGAGTACTACCAGACGGATTCCGTGAGCCAAGTCTGGGGAAGCCACACCTACACGCATTCCCAAGTGCAAGCGATGTTGGCCAAGCACGGCTTCGAAACGGATCAATGGATGATGCTCCAGACGGAGGTCCCGACCTCCGTCGACGACTACCTCGACCTTATGCGCATGTTCACCGGCGACCATTACCTCTACCCGATCCCGGAACAGTTTCGCGACAAGGCGCGCGCGCAACTGTCTGAATTCCTTTTCCGCGACGGCCTCACCCTCAACGAACGAAGCCTGCTCGTGGCGGCCCGAAAAACGTAAGGACACCATCGAATTAGGCTGACCCACCCCAGCCGCCCAGGAGCACCCCGCCCCGTGCCGGAGCGATTCGAACTTCCAAGCGATGAAACCGTGCTTAGTTCGATGCCACCGGGCGTGAGGGGTGAGGCGTCATCGGTTGATGTCTTTTCGCCGGCCAGGATTGTATTGACAAACCGCCGGCTCTACTTCTTCCTTCGCGAAGGCCTCGCTAGTCATTCAAGGAAGTCAATGGACCTGAGGCAACTGGACTCTGTCGTGGAGGTGCGAAAATTGCGGCCAGGCCTCCTCGCTGGGGCCTTCGTCTTTGGCATCCTCGGACTGGCGGCCGCCCTTGCCCTGCCCCTGAAAGGAGCAGGGGGTGAGCTTGGGATTGTGGCCCTTGCATTCTTCGCGACGGCCGCTGGATTTTGGTCCGCCGCTCGACCAAAGTTTGTTGCCTTTCGGAGCATGGGGGACGAAATCGCCATCAGCCTCCGGATTCTTGGGGTTGGAACGATTGACTCCTTCGCGGCCCTGGCTTTTCGAGCCAAGGATCGCCTCCTGACGGACCAGAACCCGGTGCCGCGCGACCCGAATGAACCAAACCGCACGGCCGACCGTCTTGCCCAACTGGGCCTCCTTAGAAACGAGGGACTTATCTCGGAGGCGGAATTTGACACCAAGAGGGCGGAAATCCTTGGCGCCCTTTAGACCGGAAGGCTTCAAGGCGTGGCAGGCCCGGGCCGGCCCGGTCGCGGTGGGCTTCGATGGCAGCCAAGTTTGAAATTGGACCCGACGAAACGATCCTGCGTTCTGTGCCGCCAGGAAAAACCGGCGAGGCCCGCCTTATTGAGGTTCTGACACGGGGCCGAATCATTCTCACGAACCGACGAGTCCACTTCTTTTTTCGTCGCAGTCTGGCGACCCACGAAAGGAAGACGTTTGACCTAAGGAATGTTGATTCGGTAACCGTGGTGCGGCGGGCCCTCATGTCCATGGTCGTAGGCGTAGCGATTCAAGGATTTGCTGGCGGCCTTTGGCTTTACCGGGCGGCCTCGACGTCCAGTGGTCCCGATCGCTCCGCATTCCTAGTACTCTCCGGAATTGCTTTCGTGGGGGGATTGATCTTGTGGAGATTGGCTTTTCCTCGGTTCGTCGTGGTCCGATCGGCGGGCGACGAGATTGCAATCCGACTCAAGCACCTGGGGGTCCAAGACGTCGGAACCTTTGGCGACGCCGTCTTCAGGGCCAAGGACGCCCTACAGAACGCCGCTGGGGGCGCGCAATCGGTTTCGAGCGAACGGCCATCGGTCCTGGATCGCCTCCGCACGCTCCAGCTACTGAAGGAGAAAGATCTCATTTCGGCCGCCGAATTCGACCTTAAGAGAACCGAGCTTCTGCGAGAAATCTAGTCTGGGCATCTCACCCAAGAATTTCGGGAAGCCGCCCGTGGACACTCGAAACAAGCATTTTAACCCGCCACCAGGTCCGGCGGCCCATGAAGTTCGCCGAGAACGCGCTCGGCCTCGTCGGCAACACGCCCCTCGTCCGCCTCAACCGCGTCGTGCCGAAGGACGGCGCCACGGTGTTGGCCAAGGTCGAGGCGTTCAATCCCGGCGGCAGCGTCAAAGACCGCATCGGCCTCAAGATGATCGAAGCCGCCGTGAAAGCGGGCAAGCTCAAGCCCGGCGGCACCATCGTCGAGCCCACCTCCGGCAACACGGGCGTGGGGCTCGCCATCGCGTGCGCGATCCAGGGGTACAAGCTCATCTGCGTCATGCCGGAGAAGGTACCGATGGAGAAGCGGCGTCTCCTGGAACTCTTCGGGGCCGAAATCGTGATCTGCCCCACCGAGGCCGGCCCGGACGATCCGCGATCCTACTACCAGGTCTCCGACCGGCTTGTGAAAGAGCGCAAGGCGTTCAAGCCGAACCAATACATGAACGCGGCCAACCCGCAGGCCCACTACGAGACGACGGGTCCGGAGGTTTGGCGCGACACGGATGGGAAGCTCGATGCGTTCGTCTGCGGCGTGGGCACCGGCGGCACCATCACGGGCACGGCCCGCTACCTCAAAGAAAAAAATCCCAAAGTCAAGATCGTGGGCGTGGATCCCAAGGGAAGCATCCTCGCCGAAGCCCACAAGACGGGCACGTTCAAGGCGCAGGCCCAGACGCACCTCCTCGACGGCATCGGCGAAGACTTCATCCCAGGCGCCCTCGACCTCAAGGTCATCGACGAGTTCATCACAATCGAAGACCCGCCCGCCTACGAGATGGCCATGCGAATGGCGCGCGAAGAGGGCATCATGGTGGGCAGCAGCGCCGGCGCCGCCGTGCTCGGCGCCGCCCAGGTCGCGAAGAGACTCGGGAAGGGCAAGACCGTCGTCGTGCTCCTCCCGGACTCCGGCGAGCGCTACCTCTCCAAACTCAACAAGGATTGGTTCCAACAGAAAGGGCTCACGATGCCCGCGTTGGCCCGGTGAACCCCATGACCCGCATCGAAACCCAACTCGTCCACGATTCCAGCCCCGCCGACGAACTCACCGGCAGCGTCGTGCCGCCCCTCTACGCGACCTCGACGTACCGGCAGGAGGGCCTGGGCAAGCACAAGGGCTGGGAGTACGGCCGCACCGGCAACCCGACCCGCGCCGTGCTCGAACAGGCCATGGCCAAACTGGAAGGCGGGTCCCACGGGTTCGCCTTCGCGAGCGGCATGGCCGCCATCGACACCTGCTTCCACACGCTCAAGAAGGGCGACCACGTCGTGGCCGCCGAAGAGACGTACGGCGGCACGCGCCGCATCCTCGACCACGCCTACTCCACCCTCGGCGTGTCGGTGAGCTACATCCCCGGCCACGAAACGGACGCGTGGGCGGAAGAGATCACGCGCCAGACGCGGCTCTTCTTCCTGGAGACCCCCAGCAATCCGCTCCTGCACCTCACGGACATCCGCGCCGTCTCCAAGATCGCCCACGAGAAGGGCATCCTCGTCGGCGTGGACAACACCTTCGCGAGCCCCTACCTCCAACGGCCCCTCGAGCTGGGCGCCGACTTCGTCGTCCACAGCGCCACCAAGTACCTAGGCGGCCACAGCGACCTCATCGCTGGTGTCGCCGCCACCAACAAGAAACCCCTCGCCGAACGCCTCGCGTTCCTCCAGAACGCCATAGGCGGCGTGGCCAGCCCCTGGGACGCTTGGCTGGTGCTTCGCGGACTCAAGACGCTCCACTTGCGCATGCAGGCGACCTGCAAGAACGCCCGCGCCCTCGCGGACTTCCTCGAGGACCAACGCCAGGTCGAGCGCGTCCACTACCCCGGACTCAAGAGCCACCCGCAGCACGCCCTCTCGCGCCGCCAGATGCGGATGCCCGGCGGCATGCTCAGCTTCGAAGTGAAAGGGAGCGCCCGCGACGCGCGCCGCATGCTCCGTTCCGTCGGCAACGTCACGCTCGCCGAGAGCCTCGGCAGCGTGGAGACCCTCATCAGCCACCCCTGGACTATGACGCACGCGAGCATCCCCGTCGAGGCCCGCCGACGCCTCGGCATCCAACCCAACCTGATCCGCATCAGCACCGGCATCGAACACATCGAGGACCTCACGACCGACTTCGGGCGTCTGCTGCGCGGCCGCTGAACCGGACCACCGACTTCTTCACGCGATTGCCGCTACCCACGGCGTGGACCTTTCCGGCCTCGCCCTCATCGCCCTGGGGAGCGTCGGATTCCTCGACGCCCTCTACTTTCTCCTCGTCGCCTACCGCTGGATGCGCCCGGACCCCCGATGGATGCCCAGCGTGTGCCGCATGAGCCCCGGCACGTGTGCCCGCATCGTGGACACCCGCGAAGGCCGCCTCTTCGGCGTCCCCAACGCGCTTCCGGGCCTCGTTTGGTACGCGATGATGGTCGGCGCCGGAACCATTGCGCTCGTAACCGGTGACGTCCCCTACTGCGAATCCCTGCTGGCCCTATCGCTGCTCGTCCTCCTCGTCACCCTCTACCTGATCTACGCGCTGGTCGCGCGGCTACGCGTGGTTTGCACGCTCTGCTACCTCGCGCACGCCATCAACCTCGGCGTCGCGGTCGTCTTGTCGTTCGCATGCCGCTGACCCCGACGCCCGCTTCTGGACATTGAACCGGAAGTGTCCAACGCACTCTTATGGCGCCCTCCGACTCCCGCCGACATGAAGCTCGCTCTGGGCCTTCTCTGCCTGGCCGCCCTCGCCTGGCCGCTCGCCACCGCCACCACCCCGACAAACGCGGAGCCTTTCGAGTCCGTCCCCCTCCAAGCCTCGGCGAACGTGCTCGCCTACAGCGTCACCGCCGGCAGCAACGTCCTCATCGCCCAGTTCACGCCCCCGCACGTCGCCGTCACCCTGGGCAACCCCGTAACGTGGGCCCACGTGGCGGAGCTGCACACCATTACCACCGCCGACAGTCTCGACGACGCCCTGGACGGACGCGGCAACGACTTCTTCGACACCGACTGCCAAGCCAACGGGGAACCAGGCGAGGACGGGACCGGGGACACGTGCCACGCCTTCCTCGCGGCAGGCACGTTCACCCACACATTCGCCAACCCCGGCGCGTATTGGTACTTCTGCGCGTTCCACTTCCGCGACGGTATGGTGGGCGCCGTCGAGGTCCTTTAAGAACCGGCCTGGGACGGCCCTTCGCAGGCCTTATGAGGGCCCCCCCAATCGCCGCCGCCATGGGCCCCGACGAGGACAAGGACGAGACCCCCTACAAGCCGTTCCAGCCCACGCCCGTGGAGCCCAAGTACGGACGCGACCGCGGCTTCACGGTCACCCACACCCGCCTCGACCTCACGCTCGACACCAAGACGAAAACGGTCGAAGGCACCGCCCTCATCCGGATCCAACCGTTCAGCGCGCTCAAGGAGTTCGAGCTCGACGCCGAAGACCTCAAGGTGAGCCGCGTAACCGTGGCCGGAAAGCGCGCCGGGTTCGACGTCCACCAACGCAAGCTGCTCGTCAAGAGCCCCCGCAAGCTCAAGGAAGGCCAGCTCGTCGACGTCGCGGTCAAGTACACGGCCAAGCCCCGCCGCGGCCTCTACTTCACGGGCCCCGACGCGCACAACCCGGGCAAAC
>CAYVGY010000105.1:0-10167 GCA_964451065.1 uncultured Halobacteriales archaeon | reverse complement strand
TCGTCTTCGCGTTCTGGTTCACGCTCGTGAGCGTCTTCACGGTCCAGTTGCAGCGAAGCCCCGAGCTCGGCGAGCGAGCAATCTACCTCGCGTCGCTCGGCGGCATCGTGAGCGCCGGCGCCGTGGTCGCCTCCATGGGCCACCTCGTCGCCACGGACCAGGCCCCCGTCGCCACCGCCGCTGCCACCGCCGTCCTCGCGAGCCTCTTTAGCACCCTCAACAAGCCGCCCATCGCCTGGCTCGGCACCAGCACGCTGGCGCGCCGACTCCTCCTGCCCACCATCACCGCGGCGGCCGCCGGAGGCGCCCTCCTCCTCGCCCTCGTATAAAGGCTCCTACGTGACAGGCGAACATCACAAGCCTGTACGGAAAAATAGATAGGAGCGGAGCGCCGACATTACGACTTCCCTCGCGTTCACCATGCCTCCCCGTTCCCCCTCAGCCCAGGCGCCCCTCCTGGCCGTCAAGCGCGACATCGAGACCATGAAGACGCGCGGCGCCGGCGAGATCGGCAAACAAGCCGCCGCGGCCCTGGCCGCCGCCGGCCAAACCTACAAGGGCGATTCCATGCCGGAACTGCGCGCCGTCCTCACCGAGGCCGGCCGCCTCCTCGCGAGCGCGCGACCCACCGCGGTCACGCTCCGCAACGGCCTCAACACCGTCCTCAACGCCGTCGACGAGGCCACGACCGTCGAGGACGCCCAACGACGCCTCCTGCGCGCCGCCGAAAGCTACGCCCTGCGCGTCGACGCCGCCCGCCGGGAAATCGCGGACCTCGCACTCCAGTTCTTCAAGGACGGCGACGTCGTCCTCACGCATTGCCACTCGACGGCCGCCGGCGGCGCCATCAGCCACGCGGCCGCCCACCGCCAACGCATCCGCGCGTTCAGCACCGAGACGCGCCCCTTCCGCCAAGGCCTCATCCAGGCGCCCGCCCTCGCGCAAAAGGGCGTCGACACGACCCTCATCGTCGACTCCGCCGTCGCCCATGTCCTCGAGAACGAGGACGTGACCCAGGTCGTCGTCGGCGCCGACACCATCGCCGCGGACGGCAGCCTCTACAACAAGATCGGCACCCACCAGGTCGCGTTGCTCGCGCACCACTTCCGGATCCCCTTCATCGTCTGCGCCGAACGCGACAAGTTCAGCCCCTACCCCCTCGACGGCGAACCCGTCCAGATCGAGGAACGCGCCGTCGCCGAGATCGCGGACCCCGCAACCGTCCCCGGCGTCAAGATCCGCAACCCCGTCTTCGACCGCACGCCGCCCGACCTCATCGAGGTCTACGTCACCGACCGTGGCCTCGTCAAGCCCAAGGACGTCCGCA
Organism: uncultured Halobacteriales archaeon; assembly: GCA_964451065.1. Lineage (GTDB taxonomy): Archaea > Thermoplasmatota > E2 > JACPAO01 > JACPAO01 > CAYVGY01. Next base: position 8,840 of record CAYVGY010000105.1, on the reverse strand, counting down.
AGTTTATCCAACAAGAATTCGGAGCGACCAAACCATGGATCTAGAAAAGGCTCGACCCCCCCAGCACCCAACCCCTTCTCAACCCGCCCAATCCGACGGCCTCCGACTCAAGGTCCGCCTCCTCGACTTCGACCTGGGCGGCCACGAGATCTTCCTCAATGCCCAAGACGCCAAACGGTTCGGGCTCGAGCCTCTCGACCGCATCCGCCTCTTGCCCAACGGCTCCACCGAGGGCCCGAGTGCCATCGTCAAGGTGGCCACGAAATCGATCCCGCCGGGCGAGGTCGGCGTGGCGAAGGATTTCGGCGACCGGTTCGACCTCCTCGAGGGCGAGATGGTCACGATCGTCCCCGCTGCGCGGCCGCGCAGCGTCGATTACATCCGCAAGAAACTCGACGGGAAAACGCTCAAGAACGAGGAGATCCGCGCCATCATCAACGACATCGCCAAGCACAACCTCACCGACATCGAGCTCACGGCGTACGCGACCGCCACGTACGTGCACGACATGACGACGGACGAGATCGTCGCCTGCATCGAGGCGATGGTCGAGACCGGCGAGACGATCACGTTCAGCAAGAAGCCGGTCCTCGACGTCCACTCCATCGGCGGCGTGCCCGGCAACAAGTACGCCCCGATCGCCGTCTCCATCGTGGCGGCCCACGGACTCACGATCCCCAAGACGTCGAGCCGCGCCATCTCGAGCGCCTGCGGCACCGCGGACTTCATGGAGGTCGTGACGCCCGTCGAGTTCAGCGCGGCGGACATCAAACGCATCGCCGAAGGGACCGGCGGGACGCTCTGCTGGGGCGGCGGCGTCAACCTGGCGCCCGCCGACGACGCCATCATCCGCGTAGAATACCCGCTCTCGATCGACCCGCACGCCCAACTCATCGCGAGCGTGCTGGCCAAGAAGAAGGCCGTGGGCGCCAGCATGGTCGTCATCGAGATCCCCACCGGCGAGGGCGCCAAGGTCGACGGCGAAGACAAGGCCAGGGCGCTCGCGCGCGACTTCATCACGGTCGGTGAACGCGTCGGGTTGCGGGTCCAGTGCGCGATCACGTACGGGGGCCAACCCATCGGTCGCGCCATCGGACCGGCCTTGGAGATCCGTGAAGCGCTCACGGTGCTCGAAGGCGCGGATTCGCCCTCCAGCCTCATCGAGAAGGCGTGCAGCCTGGCCGGCATCCTGCTCGAACTGGGCGGCGCCGCGCGCAAGGGCGAAGGCTACAACACCGCCATCCGGACCCTCAAGTCCGGCAAGGCGCTCGAAAAGTTCCGCGAGATCATCGGCGCGCAGGGCGGCGACCCCAAGGTCTCGAGCGACAAGATCAAGCTCGGCCAGTACAAGGCGGAGATCCTGAGCCCGACGCACGGGTACGTCGAGTCCATCACGAGCCGCAAACTGGCGCAGATCGCGCGCGCTGCCGGGAGTCCGCGAGACAAGGGCGCCGGCCTTTACCTCCACTTCAAGCGCGGTCGCCGCGTCGAGGAGGGCGAAGCCCTCTACACGATCTATGCCGAGCACGAGCACCGGTTGAAAGCCGCCGTGGCGCTGGCCAACAGCCTCAAGCCGTTCCAGATCGAGGGCATGATCATCGAGGAGATCGTGGAGTAGGTCGGCGTCCCGCTTACGGTTTCCACGTCTTGAACGCAACGTGCGCCCCCACCTGCTTCGAGGGGCGAGGATACTGAAGTAGGCGGTCGACGAGCCATTGGAACCACTCGCCGTAATTGCGGAAGTTCCGCTCGCTGCGTTGGTACTCCACGTAGCGGTGGAGTCGGTTCCACGCCGTTCGTGCGAAGCCGCCCATGTATTCGTCGACGAGCGACAGCGGGACGAGTCGCCGGTGCACAAGGAGCCCGATGGACTCGTACGAGATCAGGATGGTATGGACGGCGAATTCGACTGGGTCGCCGCGTGAGCGGATCTCCTCGACCGAGCAATTCTCTGGAAGGTTCAGGACGAACCGCGACGCGCGCAGGAATTCTGGCGTCTCGAACGAGTGGACGAGGTCGACCGCCATGGCTTCGCGTCGCTTGGCCTGGACCTGCCGGACCTGCACGATGGCGAACGCGACGCCGATGACGACCGCGCCCGCTTCGACGAGCGTCGCCGCAAGAATCCAGTCCGGCACCTTGGTCCCGGCGGCCGGCAGTCGCTGCAAAGAGAAGAAGGCTGCGCTCGCCGCTTCAGGGGGTCGGGCGGAGTTTCTCGGTCGTCACCGGGTCGACGTGCACCACGGGCTCCCAATCCGCGTGGCGGCCGTGGAGCTCCTTCTGCACGCGTTCCGCGATCTCATGCCCTTCGCGGAGCGTCAGCGAATCCGGGACTTGGATTCGAAGGCTCACGCGGCGTTTGCGGCCGTAGTAGTGGACTTCGATGTCGCTGCATCCGAGCACGCCGGGGCAATGGCACGCCACGAGGTGGATCTCCTCACGGAGCTTCGTGGAGGCGCCGCGGCCGAGAAGGACCTTGGCGGCGCTGCGGAAGATCTTGGCGCCCATGAACACGATGAGGACGGCGATGAGAAGGCCCATGATGGGGTCGAGTACGCCCCAGCCGTACCGGCGCCCCAGGATGGCCGCGGCCGCCAACAGGCCCGAGACCGTGTCGGTGGCGTTGTGCCACACGCTTGCCTTGACGAGCTGGCTTCCGGTGTAGGCACCGATGTGGGCGGCGAAGACGCTGATCATGAGCTTCCCGAGGACGCTGCTCAAGGCGGCCACCAAGGCTCCCGTCGAATAGGGACCATCGAAATCACCCGCGATGTAGCGGCGACCCGCCTCCGCGCCGAACTGGAGGCCGATCACCACGAGGACGGTGGCGACGGCGAGGGCGGCGATCTCTTCGGCGCGTTCGTGGCCGTAGGGGTGTTCCGCGTCGGGGGCCCGGAGGGAGACGAGGAGGGCGACGAGCGCGGTCAGGTCGAGCAGGATGTCGCCGAAGGTGTCGACCGCATCGGCGAGGAGGGCAAGGCTCCCCACGGCCAGGCCGAAGCCCAGCTTGACGCCGAAGAGGACGGCGTTGACAAGGACAGCCAGGGTGGAGGCTAGGATGCCGAGACGAAGGGCGACTTCGGCCCGCTCGGCGTGGCGCCAGTCCTTGACGAACAGCCGCGCGACCGCGCGGGTAACCGGCCCGCGCAGTTGGGGCGTCTCCGCCATCGGGGGCGGGAAGCGGCCGGGCGGTTAATGAGCGATTCCTTCGGGGCGCGTCACGCGGAGGTCTGGGGCGTCGGCGCCGCGGGGACAGGCTCCGCGGGGCGCCGCCGCAACGTGCCCTGGAGGTACCATGCGCCCATGCCGCCGAGGTACGCGAAGTAGACCGCCGCCTCAATCACAGTGGGCTGAGATCGATAGCCGAGGACGGCTTTCGCGATGCTGCCGGGAGTGGACGACTGGTCGAGGAGGGACCGGGAATCCCAAGCCGTCTGGAAGAACGGGGAATCGGGGTTGTCCTCCTTGGCTTCCTCGGTCAGTTCGTGGACGCCGTACATGGCGAGTCCGGCGGCAAAGAAGATGAGAAGAAGGCCGCTGACGGCGAAGAACCCCTTGAGGTTGAGCCTCACGATGCCGGTGAAGAGGAGGAAGGCCACGATGGCGCTGGCGCCGATCCCGATGAGCGCGGCCAGGGCCAGGTCGAGCGCGGTCTCGCTGGAGGCCCGGGTGGCGAAAAGGAGGACGGTCTCGAGTCCTTCGCGCCCCACGGCCACGAACGCGATGGAGAACAGGACCGCCGGCTTGCCGGCCTCAAGCGCAGCCTTCGCTTTTTCCCGGAACTGGCCGATGAGGTCGAGCGTGTGGCGGTACATCCAGACGATCATGTAGGTGAGGATGCCCACCGCGAGGAGGGCCGCGACGCCTTCGAAGATCTTTTCCTGGGGGATCTCGTGGCCAATCGTCTGGATGAGGATGGCGCCGGCGACGACGGACGCGGCGAAGGCAGCCAAGGCGCCCCACAAGAGCCATTTGCGTGCCGGGGCGTGGCCGAGCTTGACGACGAGGCCGGCGAAGATGCTGATGATAAGGAAGGCCTCGAGGCTTTCACGGACGGCGACGAGGGTGGTGTCGGCGGAAACCATGGAACGCCTCTAATTAGGCTTGCCTAATTCAATAGCTGGGCTGGTCTTGTAAATGTTTCGGTGACCCTAAAACGCGTGGGGACAAGCTTCCTGGTTCCACAGGAAATCGAGGGGTTCCATTGAAAAAGGCGCCGATTTAGCCCCGTTTTTCACGCTTTTGAAGCTCGCGATAGAACCAATCCTCGAGCTCGGGCGGCATGACGTGCTCCATCCGACACCCCCAGTCCTTGGCCGCCGCCGCGTCCATGCCCACCACTTCCGTCAGGAACCGCTCGGCGAGGTTGTGCCGCTTAAGGATCGCAAGCGCCCGGAAATACCCCTGTTCGCTGAGTTCGACGCCGTGGTAGGCGGTGTAGCGAATGAAGCCGAGCTTCTCGAGCTTGTTCAGCATCTCGGTCACGCTAGAGGGGGCCACGCCCAACGCCTCCGCGATCTGGCCGGTCTTGGCGTGCCCGTACCTCTTGCAGATCCGAAGAATCTGTTCCAGGTAGTTTTCCTGGTTCTCCGAGTACTGGACGGGTTCCAACGCAACCAAAGAGCAGCGGGGCCACCTTAAAAACGACCGTTGTCCCACTCGTCAAACAAGTTTTCGAGAAGTGTTGCAATTAATCCCATGAACGTAAACACTTTATAGAAAATGCCAGGAGACAATATTCCTGGTAGGAGGAGCACCGAGACGGTGGAAAGGCTACGACGTGTAACCCTTCCATTCTAGCATATCCCTCCTCCAGTGATGCCCCACATCACGACTAGACCCGTCTCCTTCGCCCCTCCTACCAACCGTCTTCCCAGCTTGCCTGAGGCCAAGGTGGAAAAAGGACAAGGTTACCTAAGGCCCGCCCTTGATGTCGGAATTTGGGCAACGATTAAGTAGCGCGGTGCACACATCTAGACGCTAGGGACCACTATGTGGGCCGTACTGATGGAGCATTTCCAACGGTACCCGGCGCAAGAGAAGATCGTCCGCCTTCTCATCCGCAACGGGCTCCGCGTTCGAGACGGGAAGATCTACTCCGGCGACATCGAACTCAGTGACAGCGCCGTCGGGCGCGCCGCCGGCGTCGACCGTCGCATCGTGAGCGCCGCCGCCCAGACCATCGAGAAGAACACGGAACTCGCCCGCATCTTCACCCACTTCCAGCCCACGCTCCACCTCAAGGACGTCGCCCCGAACCTCGGCTGGGGCGTGATCGAAATCGTGCCAGACAACGCCAGCCGACCTGGAATCCTGGCCGGCGTCTCGAACGTGATCTCCAGCGAAGGCATCTCCATCCGGCAGGCCGTCGTGGACGATCCCTACTTCAGCGAAGAGCCGAAGCTGTTCATCGTGACCGAGAAGAACGTTCCCTCGACGCTCATCCCCACCATGCAGAAAGTCGCCGGCGTCAAATCGGTCACGATCTATTGACCCCGTCCCTGACGGGTGGCTTTTTTCCGGCCCCAAGGATGCAGGAGCCGTGCCGACCGCCGCGCGCGAGAACCTCCCCCACGTCCTGCGGGAACGCGCCGGCGACGGTACGATCCGGCCCGACCAAGTCATGGACGCAGTCCTGTACCATCCCACGCTCGGGTATTATGCGCGCAACGCCGAGCGCGCCGGACGCGGAGGCGACTTCCTGACCAGTCCCGAGATGAGCCCCCTCTTTGGTGCGTGCGTCGCCGAATGGTTGGAGATCGTGTGGCGGGAGGTCGGTCCGGGACCGTTCCACTACGTGGAAGTCGGGGCCGGCAAAGGGACCCTGGCAGCGTCGGTCCTGGCCGCATGCACGCCCGGCCTGCGGCGCGACCTACGTCTTCACCTCGTCGAACGCGGCGTGGCGCCCCGGACCCTCCTGGCCGACAAGTTCCGCCACGAGTCTGCCCGAATCTACCAGGACGTGGCCGAGATCCCGGCGACGTTTCCCCGAGGGGCCTTCGTGGCCAACGAACTGTTCGACAATCTGCCGATGCGTCGCCTGATGATGGCCGACGGCTGGAAGGAGATTCGCCTCACGGTGAAGGGCCGTGGAATCCGGGAGGTCCTGGAGCCGGCGCCGCTCGAACTGGTCGAGGCTGCTCGGGCAGCAGGTCTGCGCCTCTCGGAGGGACAAACGACGGAGGCTTGCCTTGGCGCCGTGCCTCTCCTTGAGTCCGTGCTGGGACGGCTCGGCGTGGGCGGGCTTCTGGTCTTCGACTACGGCGGCGAGGCCGAAGAGGTCAGTGGGGAGGCCGCCCCGCACGGAACGGTCTCCGCGTACCGGGGCCATACGGAATCCAGCGACCTGTACGCGTCCTTGGGCGAGCAAGACATCACGGCCGATGTCAACTTCACGCCCTTGCGGGAAACCGCGGAACGCCTCGGCTTCTCCCCAGCTCGGCTAACCACGCAGGCCCGGTTCCTCTTGGACCACGGCCTGGCTGAAAAGTTGACGAGGAAACTCGCGGCGGAGCAGGACGAGTTGGAGAAGCTCCGGCTCGGCCAAACCGCCAAGCAGCTGTACCATCCCGAAGCCATGGGCGAGGCGTTCCGCGTCCTATCCGCCATAAAGCGACACTGAGGCAGAGGGGTGCTCCCTCACATTACGTGATAAAGCAAGACTAATAAGCGAATCAAGCCTTGCGGTTCCCCGGTGGCGGCATGGGTTTCGAGCTTCAGGTCGTCAACAACACGCCCCTGACGGGAGAGACCGACCCCCGCCTCGTCGCGCGGACGTTCCTTACGCAAATCGGGTACCTCTCGCCGAATTCGGATGGCGAGATCCCTTTCCGACTCTTCTACGACGCCTTCCTGTTCAACGCGGAGAAGCCCTGGCACGTGGAGGAGCTTGAACAATTCCTCTCCACGAGCCGCCCCACCGTCTATCGCCACCTCAACAAGCTCAAGGGCTTCGACATCCTCGAAGAGGTGAGCCTCGAGGACCCCGTGACGGGCCAGACCCGCAAGGCCTACCGGCTTCGGTACGGCAACCTCGCCAAGGCGTGGAACTTCGTCGAGGCCCACCTCAAGGTCGCCATCGACAACTACGCCAAGACCGTGGAACACCTCGCCGGGTTGGCGTCACGCGAGCGAGGAACGTTGCCCAATGCAGCGGCCGCGGCGACCGTGACGCGCGTGCAGTAGCCTCTCCGCGCCTGCGTCAGCAGACGGCTGCCAGCCCTGGGGATCTTGCCGCCAGGGCGTCGCCGGCTTGCCCCACGTAGGGCTTGTCGCCCGTGACGAGCACGATGACCTTGCCGTCGCGGTAGAATTGCATCGCGTCGGGGTTGTCGCAGGCCGGACTTCCGTCGATGAGATCGCTCGCGGAGGCGGCTTCCGCCGAGTCCTTCCATTGGGCAGCGGCGATGAGAACGCCGGCCGACACCGTTTCCTCGCTGGGCCCCGGCTTCTCCAGGAACTCGACCCAGGCCTCGCTCGGGGTCTCCACGTCGGCGCCGACACCGCTGAAGAACTCCTCGACGAATCCCACGGGCACCTCGCCGGGGTTCTCGGACACGTAGCCTTCGAACTGTTCGGGAATCTCACCGATCCTCATGCCGTCGGGGACCTCGTCGGATTCGAGAAGGTAGTTGTCGGGGAATCCGTCCTGGTCTTGTTCTTCCTCGGCGCCCATGCAGCCGGCGAAGACGAGGGAGGAAAGCAGGGCGGCCAGCAGGACGTGGCGGGTTCGCATCGGGCGGAATGGCCCCCTCCCGACGTATAAGGATGATGGATTTGGGGTTGAATTCAAGAATCCAAGGGATAACAGCGAACGGCGCGGCCCTCCGGCACCAGCCGTAGTTGGCCTCGGCGGGCCATTCGGAGGGCGTGGTAGCGCAGGTTCTTCTCGGGGACGCCCAGCCGCTTGGACAGGTCGATCTGCCGCAGGCCCGGCTCGCCGCGGACGGCATCGAGGATGCGCACGCGGACCGGCTGGAGGTCCTCCGATGGTGCGACGGTCGTGCCCGATTCGGCCGGGTACAGCATGACGCGGCCCTCGACCTCGAGGCGCCTGACCAGGCCGTATGTGGAGAGAACCCTGACGTGGTGTTCGAAGGCGCCGTTGGCGAGCCCGAGTCGCCGGCGCGCGGACTCCGCGGAGACGCCCGGTTGGACCCGGACGAGGGATAGGATCATGGCCCGTCGGGGGTGGTCGACGACAGCGCCTTGGTCGAGCCGAGAAAAGAGGGGAACAACCCCGGCGAAGATCGCGTGGCGTAGCCGAGGCGCGAGGATGAGGGGAAGGGCGGCGGCCAGGACGGCGGAAGCGCTCACGACGCGCACGTCGTTGAAGCGCCACGGGGCGACCGAAGCCGCGCCTTCAGCGTCCATGGTCTCGGGGCTCGACCCGCCCAGGCGACCGAGGACCCCGCCAGCGCCGGGATTGGACAAGTCCTTCTCCCACCCGGGCGGAACGCCGTGGTAGGCAAAGGTCCAGGTGAGCGCGAAGTCCTGCTCGTACGCGACGGAGGGTTCCTGCGAATCCTCGGGCGGAAGAATCGTCACAACGACCTTGCCCGCTTGGGTCTCGAGCGCCGGAGGGATGGGCGCGGGTTTCACGGTGAGCGGCGAAGCCCCTTCTGCGCCCTCCGTCTGGGCTTCGTCGAGCATGGGGGAAAACTCGAGGCGGAGTTGCTGGCCTTGAAGGGCGTTGTTGAGTTGCCATTCGAGGACGAACGAGGTCGCGTGGAGGTTGGCGTGGAAAGGGACGGTGAACGAGTTGATGGCGTTGCCGTTGGCCGCGTTGCACCGGTCCTCCGTGGACACCCCGGCCGCGCTGGCTCCACATTCCAGGCGCC
>CAYVGY010000104.1:0-10290 GCA_964451065.1 uncultured Halobacteriales archaeon | reverse complement strand
GAGGCCGCGCCCCTGCCGGAGGGCATCAACTACGCCGGATTCGTTTTGTCAGCCCTTCTTCCCACCTCCTGAAGTCCACCGATCGGTCTGAGACATCACATTCTTTAAATATGAAGGTCCGAGGACCCCGACCTGGTGGCTAGCTCGGCACAGACCTTGCGGCGAATCCAGCGACCGCTCGTTGCCGCCGTGTTTCTGCTGGCCGGCGGCCTTTTCGGCGCCCATGCCGTTCGAAACACTTCGCTCGAAGCCCAAGACACCAACGCGCGAGCGTTCGACGCGGCCCCGGTGGCGGCTGGCGACGCCGGGGAGTTCGAAGCCCAGCGCCGATTCAACGAACCTAACGCGGAGTCCGGGGCCTTGCCAACCCTACGCTTCGCTGTCCTCCTCGCCGCGGCTTTCCACGACGCCGACGCCGTCAGCCGGCCGGCGATCCACGTGGCCATCGACGAACCCGCAGGCGCTCGCATCCTTCACATCGACGCCGAAAGGCGAGTCCTCCTCGGGTGGACGGACCAATCCCTGTCCCATTCGAGCGCGTCCGACGTGGGCGGCCTCACGCGTTCGGACGAGGCTCGATACCTCTCCACGACGCAATTTCCCGAAGCGGGGGTCGAACCCATGCCGGTCCCGTGCGCCTTCGCGCTCCTGCTGGAGGCCTCGCCGCGGCTGGCACGATGCATCCTCTTGGGCGAGGCCGTCCCCACCGTGGACCTCCGATGGGGCCCCACGGTTGTCCTCGACGGCGTCCCCAACCAACTGCTCGAAGGCGACACGAACGATCTCCACGTCCGGGCCTGGATCCGTCCCGGCTTCGCCTACCCTCTCCTACTCTCCATCCAGGTTGACGGCGCGAAGACCATCGATACCCTCCGCTTGGCCCGTTTCGCTCCCGGCGACGGGCCCGCCTCCACGATCGCCGCCGGTCGCAGCCCCCCCCTCCGCTTCGCGCAACGACAGGCGTGGGGCCCCGACGACGCGGATTCGGGCGCCACGTTCTCGCTGAGCGCCGCCTTCCAAGCCGCCCGCCAAGATGCCACCTACGCAAGCCTGCGCAATTTCCTCATCGACCATCCGACCGCTGCGGTCGTCGAAGCCAGGTCCGCGACTCCATCCCAGGCCGACTCGGGCCTTTGGACGCGATCTTGGAGATTCACGGTCAGCGACGGCAGGTCATCCCTGCAGGTATGCACCACGCGCACCGAACACCCGGCAATCCCCTCGCTCATGCGCGAGTCTAGCCGGACCTGCAACGATGCCCAACCACGCCGCCTCGACCCCGCCTGCCTCCCGACCACGCTCCCCAGCATCGGGGCCTTCCTCGGCCGATGGCGGATCTTCACCGGAATCGAGAGCCACGAACCCGTCTGGTCCTTCCAATGGGCCGGCGACGCCCAACGCTGCACCGGCCGTCTCGTCGTGTCGGTCGGCGCGGCCGAGAACCACGCTCATCCCGTGACCGACCCGGCTGCGCCGTACGATTGGTTCGACGCGGAATCCGAAAGCCGCGTCCTTTCCTCCGACACCGACGGCCGCGCCCTGTTGCTGCGCTACGCCTCGTATGAGCGCGATGTCGGACCCGCCGCCCTGCGCGAAGTCCCGACAATGCCCACGGAACCAGCGTTCGCGGGCGTGGCCCCCGTTCTCGCGCCCTGGAACCCCTTGTCCCTTGGGGTTGCCGCCCTGGCCGTCGGACTCGTGGCGGCCCTCTGGGGTCTTCTCGGCAGGCTCGACCGCAAGTTGGCGCTTGTCCACCCGGCGCGCGCCCGCATCCTCGCGATTCTGCGTGACGAGCCCGGCCTCCATTGGCGCGCCCTCGCGCGGCGCGCCGGCCTGGCCGCCGGGCAAGTCCAACATCACCTCGTTGTCCTGCGCCGCCACGACCTGGTCACCGCCGAGGCCGGGCCCCGATTCACCTGCTACTTCCCCACGGGGGCCGTCGATCGCCGCATCATGGCCGCTGCGCCGGTCCTCAAGTCGGACGGGGCGCGCCGTGTCCTCCGCGCCGTGGCCGACCGGTCCGGCGCCACCCTGAGCCAGATCGCGCTCGCTTCTGACTGCTACCCCTCGGCCGTGCACTACCACGCAAGCCGCCTGGAGGAGGTCGGCCTTCTAGAGCGACGCCGGGTCGCTGGCCGCATCGAACTCCACGCCACGGCCTTGACCCGCCGCGCGATGGAACCCTAGGCTCCGGGGCGTTTCCCGTTTTCACGGAATGCACCTGAACTCCTTTCTATGGCCCCGGCCACGGCCCGGACATGCTAATCAAGCGCCCCCACAGGCCATGGCATCCCCGGACCCCCCTCAGCCGAAGCTCCTTCTCGTTCGCCCTGGCCTGTCTTGTCCTAAGCACCGTACTGGGGTCCGCCCCTTCCCTTGCGGCGGTCGACCCGAGCGCCTCGCAGACCGCCGACGACCGCCCCGCCGGGGCCCACCCCGTCGTCTCGCCGGCCGTCGTGTTCGGAAATTACCGGAACCGCGGTCCGGTTCCCTTCGAGGTCTTCTACGCCGTCTACAACGAAGGGACCGACGACTACACCGTGAACCTTCTCTTTGAAATCATCGAGACCAACTACCATGTTCTCGTCCCCCCCTCCGTCGTCCGGGGCCCGATTCCCGCCGAAGGCGGAAGCCGGATCTATCATTTCATCGCGCCCCTTCGCCCCGACGCCCCGGCCACTTTGACCATCCGGTTGGGAGACGCCGCCGGCCTCGGCCGCGCCTACACGACGACAGTGCCCGTCGAGGACGCCTCACCTTGCGCCGACGGTGCCCGCCTCGTCTGGACCCGTAGCGCCCAGGACGTGCACCGGTCGTGGGGCAAGCCGTGGCTCGTGTACGGGCTTTGCAACGAGAGCACCGCGGTCGAGCACACAACCCAACCGTTCGCCCTCACGATTACCGACGAAAGAACCAACGCGACCTTGATGCCAGAGACGGGGCTCGTCCCCATCGTGGACCGGCAAGCCCTCGGCGCGTACGACGCCTACGGGGGCACGTTGCCCTCCCGGGCTGGCGCCAACCGGGTCGCGGTGTTCCTCGCGCCGCCCGGCCTGGGCACGATCCCTTCGGAAGACCTTTACCCGTTCTTCCGGGTCATGACGGACCGCGGCGTCGAGGAGCTCCACGGCGAGCCGATTACGCTGGAGGCAACGGAGTGAGGGCACGTTGACCCACTGAACGAAACCTCCCCCCACCCCAGCCGCCGGACCGGACCAACACGAGCACGGCGGCTGGGGGCGCAATTTTCGGCGCCAAGGCGCCCACCCTGGCCCCATCGCCCCGGAGCCACGGAGCGAAGAGGCCGGACAAGGGCTTGCCCCCTGGCGTGCCGCCGCGGACCGAAACCCCGCCGATTTCGTAAGTGTTACGAGCAACCCATCGAGTTGCCGCAGTTGAGGCACTTGTAGCACGCGGCGCTTCGCACCGTCTTGAACCCGCACACGTCGCAGTCGGGCGCGTCGCCCATGAACTTGGCCGCCAGCTCGTTGGGGTCGACGCCCTCGGACTTGGTGGCGGCGGGAAGGAACTCGGTGAGCGTCTTCTCCTTCCGTTGTTCCTTCTGCGCCAGGAGCTCCCGAAGCTCGGCCACGACCTTGTACCGCGGCGCCACATAGTCGAGCGTCGCCTGGTACGCGGTGAGGACCTCGGGATTGATGAAGTCCGTCGTGCCGTAGTACTCGTAGAGAATCAACTTCCCCATGAGGTCCTTCATCGAGAGCGCGCTCTTGATGAGAGGATGGTCCGTGTTGCCGGCCACACTTCCGTGCTCGCCCAAGAGGTCCATGGCGAGTTCCTTGGACGAGAGGCCCAGCCGCAACTGCTTGCTCCACGCGATGCCCAGGTCGCGGCAGAGTTCGTGGATGGCGCTCCCGTTCTTGCCCACCGTGAGGAAGATCTCCTTGAGGAGACCCCGCGGGTCCTCGCGGAAGATGATGTGCACCTTCACCTTCCCAAGCCGCGTGTCGAACACGGTGACCTCGCGCTTGATGAGGTTGTCCGAGAACTTCGGCAGTGGCTCGAGTTGACCCCGCTTGGGGCCCTTCTCCGGCACGGCGACTGCCGGCGCCGTCTCCTCCTTCCTCTCGACTTTAGAGGACAGCGGCTGGCTCGCCTTGCAGCCGTCGCGGTAGAGCGCGACCGCCTTGAGCCCCAACTTCCAGCCGAGCTCGTACGTCTTCTCGATGTCGTCCACGGTGACCTCGTTGGGGAGGTTCACGGTCTTGCTGATCGCGCCCGACAGGAACGGCTGGGTCGCCGCCATCATGTAAAGGTGGCCCTCGGGCCGGATGAAGCGTTTGCCGTCCCCGCACCGGTTCGCGCAGTCGAAGACCGGCAGGTGCTCCTCCTTGAGGTGGGGCGCGCCCTCGACCGTCTCGTGGCCTTGGCTCACGATGGCGCCCTTGTCGTCCTTCTTGCCGAGGCAATGCTCGATGATCTCGGTGACTTGCTTGTCCGAGTAGCCGAGGTTGCGAAGCGCCCGCGGCACGGACTCGTTGATGATGGTGAAGTAGCCCCCGCCGGCGAGCTTCTTCCACTTGACAAGGCTGAACTCAGGCTCGACGCCCGTCGTGTCGCAGCCCATGAGGAGGCCGATGGTTCCCGTCGGCGCGAGGACGGTCGCTTGCGCGTTGCGGAACCCGTGCTTACGGCCCTCCGTCACGATCTTGTCCCATACGTCCGCGGCCGTGCGGGCGATGGGCGCGAACCACTTCTCGGGCCGGACCCCGAGCATCACGTCGGGGATGGGGCTTCCCGTGGCCTCGAGGTTGTGCGCGGCTTCCCGGTGCTTTTCCATCACTTCGAGGAACGTCTTCTCGTTCGCCTTGTAGAGGTCGAACGGGCCCTTCACTTTGGAGAGCTCGACCGAAGTGAGGAACGCCTCGCCGTGCATCAGCGCCGTAATGGCGCCGGCCACGGCGCGGCCCTCGGGGCCATTGTACGGAAGGCCCATGCACATGAGCAACGTGCCCAGGTTGGCGTAGCCGAGGCCGAGCGGTCGCGTCTTGTGCGTCATGTCCGCGATGGTCTTGGACGGGTAGCTGAAGAGGTCGACGCCGATCTCCTGCGCCGTGAACATGACGCGGCAGGCGTGCCGGTAGCCTTCGATGTCGAAGCCGGACTCCTCGTCGAAGAACTTGAGGAGGTTCACCGAGGCGAGGTTGCACGATGTCTCGTCGAGGAACACGAATTCCGAGCACGGGTTCGTCGCGTTGATGCGATCCGTCGTCTTGCACGGGTTCCAATCCTGGATCGTGTCATCGTACTGGACGCCCGGGTCCGCGCATTCCCATGCGGCCTGCGCGATCTCGTGCCAGAGCTTCCGCGCCTTCACGGTCTTCCACGGTGTCTTGGTGGTTCGGCTTAGCAGGGCCCAATCCTTGTCCTGCTGGACGGCATCGAGGAACGCGTCCGTGACCCGGACCGAGTTGTTCGAGTTCTGGCCCGACACGGTCTGGTACGCCTCGCCGTTAAAGTCGGGACGGCCCTGCGAGTCCAGGCCGACGCCCCGCTCTAGCAGCATCTTCGCTTTGCGTTCCTCCTTGGCCTTCCACCAGACGAACTCTTCGATGTCGGGGTGGTCGACGTCCACGATGACCATCTTGGCGGCGCGGCGCGTCGTGCCGCCCGACTTGATCGAACCGGCGTTGGCGTCCAGGATCTTGAGGAAGCTCATGAGTCCGCTGGACCTGCCGCCCGACGAGAGCGGTTCGCCGGCGCCGCGGACCCGGCTGAAGTTGGTGCCTGTGCCGGAGCCGCCCTTGAAGAGGCGCGCCTCCTTGGCCACGAGGTCCATGATGCCCATGTCGCCGTTGATCCGGTCCTCGACCTTCTGAATGAAGCATGCCGCGCCTTGCGGGCGTGCATAGTAGTTGGGCTCCTCGTAGACAGCGCCCTGGTCCATGTTCCATGCCCAGTTGTCGCCGTCCTTCTTGATGCCGTGGAAATGCCAGTGGCCCACGTTGAACCATACGGGGCTGTTGAACGCGGCACGCTGCGTAATGAGGAGGAACCGGAGTTCTTCCTCGAACGTGTCCGCGTCCTCCTTAGAGCCGAAGTAGCCGTACTGTTCGCCCCATTGGCGGAACGTGACGGCGATCCGGTCCACGACCTGCCGCGCGCTCGACTCCGGGCCCAGTTCGCCCGTGGCGAGGTCGCGTACGCCCGCGCGGCGGAAGTATTTCGACGCCAGGATGTCGGTTGCAAGCTGGCTCCAAGAAGACGGCACCTCGACGGCGTCCATCTGGAACACGATCGTGCCGTCCGGTTCCGTGATGACACTGCGCCGTTTGGTCCATTCAACCGATTCGTAGACGCCGACACCCTTCTGGGTGAACCGGCGCTGGACTGTAAGGCCCCGGGTGGAATATTGGGCGCGGGCCGCCTTCGGCATGTTCACTTCTGCTATCTGGCGGACACCGCTTATATTCTTGGAGGTAACGTCGTCTCCCTGTGGTGCGGCAACCGGCGAACGTGCGCCCTTACCTTCTGTGCGTCCCATCCTCTTTCCCCCCTTCCATCTTCCGCGCGCATGCGAGGTCGTGGCGCGGTAGAGACCCCCACGAGCCTGGTCGGGGTTTATCCGCCTTTTGTCACCCGGTCCGGCGACGAAGGATTCCTCGGTCCCTTTCCTGCCCGCGAATCTGTTACCAGGATTGTGACCCGCTTAAGATAGTTTCAGCCGAAAAGTAGGTTCCAAGCGAACGGCGCCTTCGACTGTTGCCTACGCAGGACCTGCGCGCCCGACACCCTGAAGGCCCCACCGCTCTTCCGCGCCCCGTGGCGCGCCGTATTGTGCTCGTCAACGCCGACATCTGGCCCCTCGACTCCCCTGGAAACCGGGCCGCCGCCCTGTGGATCGAGGGCGACAGGATCGCCCAGGTCGGCGAGGAACGCGCCGTCCTGCGCCGCGCCCTCCAGGCAGGCGCCGCCGTGGTCGACTTGGCCGGCGCCAAGGTCCTCCCCGGCCTCATCGACAGCCACACCCACCTCATCCACCAGGGACTCCTTCGGCACCGCACCGATTTGCAGGGAACCGCCACCAAGGAGGCGGCATTGGAACGCGTCCGCCGGGCCGCCTTGCACCACAGGGGCCGCGGGCCCTTGGTGACGGAACGATGGGACGAGTCCCGCTGGACCCGGCCCCACTGGCCGACCCGCGACGACCTGGACGCGATCACGACCCGGTTCCCGGTCATCATGCGCCGGGTGGACGGCCACGTGGCCGTCGCGAACACGCCCGCCCTGCAGTACGTCAAACCCCGGCTGCCCGGCGTCGACATGGACCGCGGGCTCCTCGTCGAAGACGCCAGCCTCCACCTCAACCGGATCTGGCCCAGCCCCATCCCCGAAGCCACGCGGGCTCTCGAGGATGCGCAACGCGACGCGCTCCGCCTCGGGGTTACCACGGTCCACGACTTCGTGATCCCCCACTACCTGGCCGCTTACCGCCGCCTCCGACGATTGGGTCGGCTCCGGCTGCGGGCGCAACTCACGCCCTACATCGAATACCTGCCCCGCCTCCTCGACGGCCGCCTCTGGCGAGGCCCGGCGGACGATCACCTGTGGCTTGGGGGCGTCAAGACGTTCACCGACGGGAGCATCGGTGGTCACACCGCCGCGTTGCGAAAGCCCTACGCGGACGATGCCTCAAACCGCGGAAGGCTCAACTGGGAAGAGAAGAAACTCACCGCCAGGGTGACCCGTGCCGCCCGGGCCGGCCTCCAGCCGAGCCTCCACGCCATCGGTGACGCCGCCATCGACCAAGTCTTGGCCGTCTACCGGCGGATCCCGCCGCGCCAGCGAGGACGCCTGCGACCCCGCATCGAGCACTTCGAGATTCATACGCGGGACCACGTCGAAACGGCCCGCGGCCTCGGCATCGTCCTGAGCATGCAACCCAACTTCGTCGGCGAGTGGAGCCTGCCCGGCGGACTCTACGACCACCGCTTCGGGGACGCGCGCGCCCACCGCAACAACCAGTTCCGTCGCATCCTGGCCGCCGGCGCCCGTCTGGCCTTCGGCAGCGACTGCATGCCGCTGGACCCCTGGTGGGGCCTGGAAGCCGTGGCGCGGGCCCCCCACCCGGGGCAGCGGCTGCCCATCGAGGCGGCTTTGCGGGCCTACACGGGCGGCTCCGCCGCGGGCCTGCGCCGGGAAGGCGAACTTGGGGTCCTGCGTAAGGGCGCCTTGGCCGACCTCGTGGTGGTCCGAGGAGACTGGCGCCGAAGGGGCGGCCTCGCCCGGACCCGGGTGCTGGCCACCATGGTCGGGGGCCGGTGGGTCCACGGGAAGCCTTGAGAATCGTGAGTTCGAAGCGTTTGATCGCCCACCCCGCTAGAACCGGATATTTTTAGTTGCGGCAAAAGGGGTATAAGAGGCGTCAGGGGGAAGTGGGTCGTTGGCGTGTCCCCGATGACCAAGTCCACCGAGCCCGAGGCGGAGGGCACCGACGGCCAGAGCCCGCCGTCCGAATCGAGCGCGCAGGACTCCATCTACATCCCGCCACCGCGCAAGTCCAAATGGGAAGAGCCCTGGTTCCGCTGGTCCGTCCTGGGCGTGGCGGGCCTCCTCGTCCTCACCGCCGTCGGCGTGGCCGTCCTTTTCAGTCGCCCCATCCCGGAGACCGACTACCTGGAAGTGTACATCACCGACGTCCCCGGCGACTTTTCCCAGCTCAAGCTCCGCCTGGGCGGCGTCTACATCGACGAGGCGGGGCACCCCCTCGACCTCATTGTATCCGAGTTCGACCTCCTCGCCTACTCTGGGACCGAGAATTCATTGCGCGTGGCCGCCGGCAAAGTCCCCCACGGCCCCCACACCTCCATCACGATCGTGTTCTCCAGCGCCCAAGGGCTCCTCGGCGAGACCTGGCTCCCCATCCAGGTCCCCAAGAAGCAACTCGTCGTCCAGACGGGGGAGGACTTCGGCACCCGCCGCGCCGGCGCCATCCTTCTCGACATCGACCCCGACGCGAGCCTCATCCTCACCGACCAAGGCTTCGTCTTTGCCCCCTGGGTCTCCAACCTCTACACGCAACCCTTCGACGAAGACGGCTCGGGCGACCCCGACGACCCGCCCGTCGACCTGAGCAACAACGGGTTCAAGCGCCCTCCGTGGGGCGACTTCGATCAGGACATCGACGATGACGACGAGGACGACACTGACGACAATGACGACGGGGGTGACGATGACGAGGACGAGACCACGACCATGCCGTGCCTCCAAGAGTGCGACGTCACGACCACCACGACGTCTTCCTCGCCCGGAGACGACCCGGGCCTCCTGCCGAACCCGAACCTGGGCGGAAGCAATTGCGACGACGAGGCGCTCGGCCCCACCGATGATGGCGACCCCACGGGCGACGCCCGCAACAAGATCGAGGGACTGTGAAAACTCCTGGCGGACCTGCCGGACATCGCCAACGAAGAGTCGGAATGGATCGTGCAATCGGCCCAGGAGAACGAAAGCGCCCTCGAGGACCGGCTTCCGCGGCAACCCACGGGGCTGCCATTCGTGAACCCGATTCGCCTCTTCGACAACACCCCGCTCATGGAATCGGACCTGACGCACCGACAGCAGGCCCTCGCGCTCAAGTACGGCGCGGATTACATGTTCCCGTTCAAGAGCCGCAACGCGTTCGCCGTGCGGATGACGCCGGTGGAAGCGTGGGACCTGGCCCAAGACGACGCCGTCCGCTACGTCGAGATCGTTCGCGACGTCAAGTACCACTCGTTGCCCTCGGCCAAGATGGCCACCGGCTGGAGCGTGCTCCTCGGCGCGGACGCCAACGGGTATCCCCCCGCGAGCGGACCCCACCAAGGGGAGGGCGTCGCCATCGCCATGATCGACACCGGCGTGGACGGCAACCATCCGGACCTCCCCTACGACCTGGATGCCATCCGGGACCCCGCCACCGAGATCGTGTACGAGAACTTCAAGATGGAATCAGTCTTCCCACTTCCCGTCCCCAACTCGGACTCTGCGTACGGACACGGGACCCACGTCGCCGGCATCATGGTCGGCAAGTGCCAACCCCAGTTCGTCGGCGTCAACACGGCCACGCAGACGCTGGGTGCCAGCACGGGCCTGGCCTGCGGCCTGGCCCCCAAGTCCAAGCTGTACGCTTGGGGCGCCGGCGAATACTCCACCATGCTGTGGACGGCGCAGGCGATGGACGACTTCAACTACCTGCTCCGGAACGACCTCTTCGACGTCCCCGTGGCCGTCCTCCAGAACTCCTGGTCCATGGGAACCGCGTATGACCCCAACAGCCTCATCACGCGCCTC
>CAYVGY010000103.1:1369-10355 GCA_964451065.1 uncultured Halobacteriales archaeon | reverse complement strand
ATAGTTGAACGGGCCGATGCAGCCGACAATGCCCAGCGGCTCGCGGATGACGAGCGCCATCTTCCCCACGGTGTCGCGCGCCCAATCCCCTGGCAGGTACTCGCCATAGATCCGCGTCGCCTCCTGGCGCGTCGCATTGAGGCGGTCCGCGGTGGCCTCCACCTCGCCGTGCCGATCGTGCGCCGGCTTGCCGGCCTCCAAGAGGAGCGCCTCCTCCACGGCGGCACGGTGCTCGAGGAGGAAGGCAGCGGCGCGTTCGAAGAGGTCGATGCGCCGCGTGCCGGGAAGGTTCCGGATTGAGCGCCGGGCGGCGTCCGCGGCGTCCACGGCGGCGTTGGCTTCCGCCACGCCCATGTCTGGGACGTGGGCAATCACCGACCCGTCGATGGGGCTCCGCACGGCCAGGTTGGCGCGCGTTTCGACCCACTCACCCTGGACGAAGGCGCGGAACGTGGGGAGACCCCCATCCGACTGGACGACCGGCCGGAAGAGCTCGTCGTCGAGGAGCGCGGACCAGCGCGGCGCCTCATCGGCAAGGGCCGGCGACGTGGAGGGGCGTGTTGGCGGCGGCATGCGGACGGAAGCCCACGCGGCGTATATCGGCCTTTGCGGATCGCGTGATGATGGACGGCGGGGCCAGCGATTCCAAGGGGGAAGCGGCTGCGAACCAGTGGCGCCGCCCGGAGGCGCAGCGACGCGGCCTTGGTAACCGGGCAAGTCGCAAGTGTAAAATAGCCGCCACCCTCACCCAGGCTTGCCTTGTCGTCGTTTCGTCAACCCCCTGTTTGGGAGAAGGCCATCCTGCTTCTCGTCGTCGTCGTGCCCTTCCTGGCGCTGATTTACGCGATTGTCGAGCTTTGGAACCAATGGGTCACGGCGACCGACCTGACGCTCCTTCTCGTCCTGTACGCCGTCACCACGCTCGGCATCGGCATCGGCTTCCACCGCATGCTCACCCACAAGGGATTCACGGCGCCCGCGCCCGTCAGGTTCGTCCTTCTGGCGCTCGGATCGATGACCCTCGAGGGACCCGCCGTCGGCTGGGCCGCCACCCACGTGAAACACCACGCCAAGAGCGACAAGGAGGGCGACCCCCACAGTCCCTTGGAGGGGTTCTGGCACGCCCACATGGGGTGGCTTTTCAGCCACGGCCAGGTCGTCGAACCCATCTACTACCGTGGCTTCGAAGAGGACCGCGTCGCCCACTTCGTCTCCAAGACGTTCTGGCTCTGGGCCGTCCTCAGCTTCGTCATCCCCTTCGGCATCGGCTTCGCTGTCGGCGGCTGGGCGGCCGCCTGGAGCGGACTCGTCTGGGGCGGCCTCGTCCGCGTCTTCTTCAACCACCACGTCACGTGGAGCGTCAACAGCGTCTGCCACACGTTCGGCCGGCAACCCTTCGCCACGCCGGACCGTTCCAAGAACGAATGGATCGTCGGCCTCCTCGCCCTCGGGGAAGGATGGCACAACAACCACCACGCCTGGCCCCAGAGCGCCGTCCACGGTCTGCGCTGGTACCAGTTCGACCTCAGTGGCTACCTCATCCGACTCATGGCCTGGATGCGGGTCATCCGCAACGTCGTCATCGTGAAGAAGAACCGGTGGTCCCAAGCGTTGCGCACCAAGCCGCAGGCGTCCTCGCCCGCCGCCTAAGCGTGACCATCAGTGACTCGGCGAAATTCTAAATAGCGGCGCCACGTAGGACGGTTCAGCAAAGAACGAATCCTCCTCGCAGCAGCGGTCGCCCGATTCCTTTTGTGCTGCGCGAGAAAGCGCCCTCGGCGCGGGGCCGGCGACCTATCGTTTTTCGCCCCTCGTCCAACCGAACAGTGAACCTATGCAACGCTTCGACCAGTTCGAACTACGCTCCGCCACGCTGAACGCCCTCCAGAAAATGAAGTACGAGACGCCCACGCCCATCCAGGCGCAGGCCATCCCCGCGCTCCTCCAGGGTCGAGACCTCATCGCGCAGGCCCGCACCGGCACCGGCAAGACCGCTGCCTTCGGCGTCCCCATGGTGGACGGCGCCGCCGGCCTCAACGAACCCGGCGTCCTCGGCCTCATCCTCGTACCCACGCGCGAACTCGCGCTCCAGGTCACGGAGGAACTCGCCCGCATCGCCCAAGGCACCCCGCTCCGCATCGTCCCCGTCTACGGCGGCGTCGGCATGGGCGCCCAAGTCCAGGCCCTTCGGTCCCGCAGCCCCCTCGTCGTCGTGGCCACCCCCGGCCGCCTCCTCGACCACCTCCAGCAAGGCAACGCCCGCCTCGACGGTGTCCGCCTCCTCGTGCTCGACGAGGCCGACCGCATGCTCGACATGGGATTCCTCCCCGACGTCGAACGGATCATCGGCGCCCTCCCCCGCGACCGCCAGACCGCCCTTTTCAGCGCGACCGTGCCGGACCCGATCAAGAAACTCTCCCTACGCTTCATGCACCAGCCGACCATGATCCGCACCGAGGAAGGGCCCGCCGTGACGCCCCAGGCCGAACAGTTCCTCGTGGAAGTTCCGGCCGACCGCAAAGCGCACGCTCTCCAATCGCTCCTTGAGAAGGAGGCGCCGGAACGCGCCATCGTCTTCACGCGCACCAAGCACCGCGCCCGGTCGCTGGCCCGCACACTCCAACGGGGAGGCTGGACCGCCGTCGCCCTCCAAGGCAACATGACCCAAGGCCAACGCGAACGGGCCCTCTCCACCTTCCGCGGCGGAGAAGCCCGAATCCTAGTCGCGACCGACGTCGCGAGCCGCGGACTCGACGTGCCTGAGGTCGGCCACGTCATCAATTACGACCTCCCCGATGAAGCCGACGCCTACGTCCACCGCGTGGGCCGCACGGCCCGCCTCCACCGCAAAGGCCGCGCGTTCAGCCTCGTGCCCCCCAATGAGCGCCGGGACGCGCAAGGAATCGAACGGGCTACGGGCGTCCAGATGGCTCCGTACGAACTCGCCCTTCCTCCGCCGCCCACGGTGCCCGCCGACGCGACCACCTTCCCCGCGGTGAAGCCCTCACGGGCACCGGCCGGACGCGGGGAGGCCCGTGGCCCAGGCCGACCGCACCGCCGCGGCGGACAGCGCCGACCCCGCTGGAATTAGGCCGTCCCTGCGTCACAAGCTCGGCGCCACGCGGACGCCTCTCCTCGATGAACAAAGCTTTCCCGCGCACGGCGGCGCCGTGGAACGTGAAGGGATTCAGGCGGTGCCAGAAGTCTCCGCCTATCATTGGCCGAGGGCAGTGAAGTCGGCAGGAACGGGTTCGCCGTTGTAGAAGAAGCTCACCCACAGCGTAAAGCTCTGGAGGACGACGATCTTGCTGGATCCGTCGTTGAGGGGATCGTTCTGGAATTCAGTCAGGTCGCTTTCGGATGCCCGGATCTCCCATTCCTGGACGCCCGAAAGCAAGCCCTGGAGAAGCTCCGTCGTCTGGGCCTTGACCTTGAGAGCGTTGGGTCCCTTTACCGAGTTTCCGTCGCGAATGCCGACGAACTCTGTGGTGATGTTGTCGCTCCGGAGGCCCGGGAAGATCAGCTTGAGGTTCTCGCTGAGGGCGGTGGACGCGTCCCACGTCAACTCGTACACGACGCCGGTCACGGTCTGGTCCGCCTCCGGCGCGAACTTGTGTCTCTTGGCGGTGGATTGGGCGAAGTGCATGGTTGTGCCATCGGGAAGGTACTGGGCGCAATAGTCCGGCGTGGTCTGTCCGGCGGCGGGGGTTCCCGCGGAGCACCCGATGTTGTCCGTGATGGTGCGGGACTCGTAGTGGGGGACGTTCGGCGGCGGCAGCGGTGCAAGAGGGAATTGAAGGCCATCCAGGTTGTCGCCGGGGGAGCACTGGATCACTTGCGAGGCGGGGTTGAAGCCGTCGCGGTGGGCCAGGACCTGGTACTGGTAGGGTTCGACGAAGCTGAAGGAGAAACTGCCGTCCCGCGCCGACTCCGTCATCTCGGTGGGGTTGTTCTCGTCGGTCTTGATGAGCCGGAGCCGCGCGGAGGCGAGGGGTCGGCTCTCGTCGTCCGTCACGACGCCGCCGATGGCGCAGGTCCGTGCATCGTTGTCGGGGTCGGGCGCTGTCGGAGCCACGAAATCGTCACCGGTCTCGGTGTTCTCCTTTCCGGAGCCGAGGCACCCGGCCAAGACCAAGACGCCGACAGCGAGGAGCGGCATGAAGGGAAAACGTCGTGGAGAAGCCCGGGCTGGTGCACCGCCACCCGGTTGACCTGCGAAACGGCGCGAACGGCCCATGGGACCGGACCTGCCCAGTAGGCCTATTTGAACCTTAATATGGGTTTTGGAGCCAGGACGCATATGTCGGGCGGCTGGAGGCCTCCGCTAGGCGGGCCGGTAGCTCGCTTGGGCCGAGGTTCGGGGCTGGCCAGGGTCAGGATGGGACGAGGGATTCCTCCGGGATGGGGTAGCCGTTGTAGAAGAAGCCAGCGTAGATCCAAAACTCCTGGTAAACCAGGACGCCGCTTGCGCTGTCGCCCAGGGGGTCGTTGAGGAACGTGGTCTGGTTGCCGCTGGCCGCGAGGACCTCCCAACTGTGGACCCCGGGGGCCAGCAGGGCCTGGTCGGGGTTGGTGGATTCGGCCCGGATCCAAAGGGGACTCGGACCGGTGATCTGGCGGTTGGTGTGTTCGTGGGAGGCCTCGACGGTGACGTTGTCGGCGCGCAGGAGCGGGTAGAAGAGGACGAGGTGTTCGCCGCCCTTGTAGTACGAGGGGTCCCACTTGAGTTCGTACGAGAGGCCGGTGAGGGTGTCGGGGCGGGGTTCGACTTCGAACTCGACGTCGTGGGTGGTGGACATGGCGAAGTGCCACGTCCCGGTGCTGGGGATCGACGAGGCGCAGTAATCCGGAACGCTGTAATCCGCGACGGGGAGCCCTACGGAGCATCCGATGACGTCGTGGAACTCTCGATAGGCGGGCCAGGGCTGGTTGAGTGGCGGCGCCTGGGGAAGGTAGAGGTCGAGACCCGTCACGCGTTTGCCTTCCACGCATTCCACGAGTTCTTGGGTGGCGATGTAGCCCCCGTGATGGGCAAGGAGCTGGTAGACGCCGGGATCGATGAAGCTGAAGGAAAAGCTTCCATCCCGGGCAGATTCCGTAATCCCGGTGGGCTCCTCCTCATCGACATGGATGATCCGAACGCGCGCGAGGGAGAGGGGTTTCCCTTCGTCGTCCATGACGACGCCGCCGAGGGCGCAGGTCCCTTGGTCGTTGTCCGGCTCGGGCGCGGTCGGCAGAACGTCGGAGTCAGCGGAATCAGGACCTTGGCTGCCCACGCAGCCCGACATCGGGATTAGGACAGCCAGCAGCCACACGCTCCCATGGCGAATCCGACCAAGGACTCTTGGCGAACGGCGGCCGGCGTAGGGGTTCGCGCCCATGATCAGGCATTTGGGTTTGCCGCACCGCGCCCTAGATATGCGTTTCGGCAAAACAACACATATAGCCGGAACGGGGCCCGTGGCGGCGCCTCAGGGTCGTCCAAATCGGTCGGCCAGGTCGGTGCCGCGCAACGTGACGATGCGACCGGTCCGCTCCTTGAGCAGGAGCCCGCCTTTGACGCAGCGCCGGATAAGGGACCAGGCGCCAGACCGTCCCAGCCCGGCATGGTTCCCAAGAAATGCGAGAGCCTCCGAGGCCGGCACGTATCGGCGTTCGTGAACCAGCGAGAGGAGGCGCCGAAGCGGCTCGTCCCGCTTGAGCCAGGCGCGCACGCGAGCCTCCTGGAGGTCCCGACCATGCGGGGCGAAATGCCAGACGCCTTGAACCTTGAACGCGGACAACATCCCGTGGCGGCGAAGCGTCCGCACGTGGTGGTCGAAGCTCGAACGGCTCATGGCCCCCGTGGCCATCAGTTCCGGCGCCGACACCGCGGGATTGGCCTCGACGGCGTCCAAGAGGAGGCGCCGGCGTGGATGGTCCGACACACGATCCCGGGCCAGCCGAGAGAAACACGCCAGGGCGGCCTTGGCGGCAAGGAAAAGAAGGACGAAGGCGGCGGCAGCGGCCAGGAGGGTCGCCGCCGGCCAACGCAAAGGAACTGCGGGGTGGGTCGACGTCGCCGCAGATTCCTGCGCCCACACGAAGCCGGACGCGTCCACGTGGTAAGGTCGCGCCTGCGCCTCGACCGTGGGGGGCTCGCGCGCCCACAACGTGAGCGCGCCCCGAGCCGTCCATTGCGGCGAATCGAAGACTTTCCGGTTTTCTTGGTAGAGCACGTCGGCGCGGACCTGAGGAACCTCGAACGTTCCGTCGAACGCGATGGATGGCGCCGTGATTCGCACGGGGCCCGAGGCGGCCATGCGAAGGCGGCCGGGCTGGGGGTAGAGGACGAGGACGGCCTCCTTCTCGACTTTGAGGCCGACCTGGCCGCCGGGCGCGGCGTCTTCCGTCCATCGTCCGGTGCGGAAATGGGATTCCTCCATGCGGTGCCGCACGGTCACGTTGTAGCCGTAGAGTGTGATTCGGCCGACGTCGGCGGATTCCAGGGTCGGAGCGTTTCCTTCCAGTCGAATCTGCCGCGCCTCGACGGCGGGAACCGGCGACAACTTGGGCGACATGCGCGGCGCAGAGTCTTCGAAGGCCTCCCGGGCCGAGACGGTTCTCATCGACCACGATTCGCCCGGCCCGGCCCGAAGCTCCGTCGGGTCGAGCGGGGAGGCCAAGTGGAGGTACCGGGCCCCTGGAGCGGGGCGCAGCGCGACATCGAAGTCGTAGAACAGGACCCCCGGCCCGGAGACCAGGAACGGCTCGCCCGGCCGCGCATTGGGGTCCCACGGCAGGCCCTCGCCCGGGGGGACCACGCGCTCGGCATACCAGGCGACCACGCGCGGACCCGTCACGGTGAACCGGTCGGGGCCGAGGAGCGCTTCGGTGGGAGCATCGGGCCAGGCGCCGCTGGCGTTCACTCGCCAGCCCTGGTCCCATAAGACGTCGCCGACGAGACGCGCATCCTCGCCGAAGGAGAAGGCGCCTTGCAGGTTGTGGCGCGTGAGCGTCTCCTCGACCGGGGGGGCTGCGGCGGCCTGCCCGCAAAGGAGTAGCAGGGGCAAGAGGGTGATGCACGCCCTGGCCACTCGCGGACGCATGGGGGTCGCTGGCGAACAGGTCCCTTATTTGCTTTATCGAGGAATTCCGCCGCGCGTATTAGGAAACCCGGCACACTCTGCCGGATTTCACAAAAATGGCTTACAGGGCCCCGGCTCCGGGCCCCAGGGGGCGTGCACAGCCGCGCCCCCATGGAGACCCCCCTCATGGAGCCCACCCACAAACGAATGATACTGACTACATTGGCCGCGAGCATCCTCATCGGACTTGCCCCCGGCGCCCAGGCCGGCCAATTGGAAGACGGCGTGCAGAAACAGGTTGACAACGCCACCTCCTACCCCGGCGAGTTGATCGATGACCAAGCACGCCACCTTGACTCCGAGCTAGAGCGCGCCCGCCGGGACGCGGATGACCTCGCCTCGCGGGCGGGCGCCGTCCCTGGACAGGTCCAATCGCTGGCCGAGTGGGCCCGCGACTCCGCCGACCCCGCCGTGGACCAGTCCATCCGCGAAGTTCAAACGGCCCTCACCGGCGTGTGCCGCGTCGCGGCCTCGTTCCTGAAGGATACGGCCTGCGCCGACCTCACCGAATGAACACCACAGAATGAACACCCAGGATCCCGCGGTCACGCGCGGGGTCCCTTCTTTCTGCCCCTTCCCGGGCCGGCGGGGCTCGCCGCGTAAGCGGGAGCCCCGACTCCCACCTCGCCCGGCTTCCCGAGGGCCGCACTTCCACCCTGCCCTACGCGGACCCTCGGGCTTCTCGTCCCGCCATTCGGCTCACGTCACGGGTAGCACGAAACGGAACATGAACCAGAAATGGGCCAGGCTTCCCGCCATGACCAGCAAGTGGAAGAGTTCATGGAACGAGAAGTGGCGCGGGTGCCAGTTGGGCCACTTGAACGCGTAAATGACGGCGCCACCCGTGTAGAAGACGCCTCCCAAGAGGATCCAGGAGAGCCCCGCCCACCCCACGGACTCCACCAAGGGAACGGTCGCCACGATGACGGTCCACCCCATGCCGACGTAGAGCAGGGTCGAAACGACGCGCGGCGCGGTCCACCAGTAGACCTTGAGGAATACGCCGACCACCGCGAGGCCCCAGATCACGTCGAAGATGGTCCAGCCCCAGCCGCCGCGCAGCACCGTGAGACAAACGGGCGTGTAGGTGCCGGCGATGAGGACATAGATCATGATGTGGTCGATGCGCCGGAAAATCTGCTTTCGGGACTCGGGGAGCGGAAGTAGATGGTACAAGGTACTTGCGCCGTAGAGGAGGATGAGGCTCGCGCCGAAGATGGCGAAGCCGACCACGTGCCAGGCCGCGGAGTCGGACGCGGCTTGGACGACGAGGAACACGAGTCCCGCGACGGACAGCAGGACGCCTGCCAAGTGGGTGTATCCGCTTACCAATTCCTTGTAAGAGGACAGCGTGGCTCGGGGGTAGGCGTCGATACTTGCAGAAGCAGACGGGTCGTATACAACCGTTCTGGACGCGGTGCGGCGGCCCCCTTCACGCAATCGAAACCGGTTCGAGTCGGGCCCACGCTCATGTGGGGGCGCGGGCGCCGGAGGGATCCTGCGGGGCCCGCCGGAGCTTCGACGCCCACTTGGCGCGGAATTTGGCCACCTTGGGGCGCACGACGGCGGTGCAGTAACCCTGGCTGGGGTTGCGCCGGTAGTAACCTTGGTGGTACGGTTCGGCTGGGAAGAAACCGCGGAACGCGGCGATTTCCGTCACGATGGGCCCTCCCCATAGGCCCTCCGCGGTGAGTCCGTGGACGACGGCTCGTGCGGTGGATTCCTGGTCCGGCCCGTGGTGGAGGACGATGGAGCGGTACTGGCTGCCAACGTCGTTTCCTTGACGGTTAAGGGTGGT
The DNA here is from genome assembly GCA_964451065.1 of uncultured Halobacteriales archaeon. Classification (GTDB taxonomy): domain Archaea; phylum Thermoplasmatota; class E2; order JACPAO01; family JACPAO01; genus CAYVGY01. The sequence continues at coordinate 1,430 of CAYVGY010000103.1, read as the reverse complement.
CGGGTCGTGGATGGTGAAGTAGATCTCGTTGATGGAAAGCTGACCGGGAGGCAACGGCGGT
>CAYVGY010000103.1:0-1359 GCA_964451065.1 uncultured Halobacteriales archaeon | reverse complement strand
GAAGTAGATCTCGAGGAGTTCACGGAAGGAGACCCGGGAGGAGTCGAAGGTGACTTGGACCACTTCCGCGTGGCCCGTCTCGCCGGTGCAGACGTCTTCGTAGCTGGGGTCGTGGCTGCTTCCTCCAGCGTAACCGCTCACGACCTGCTGCACGCCCTCGACCTGTTCGAAGACGGCTTCCAGGCACCAGAAACAACCGCCGCCCAGCGTGGCGACTTCCTTTCCTGGGGTCTTCATCGGATCACCATCAGCCGCCATCCAGGTCATGAAGGGACGCCTCGCGGGCTCACCGCCGCTGGCGCGGCACGTGGTGGGACGCGCCGGAGGCGGGCCCCCTCGGGAGCTGGTTCCGAAGCGCCACCTGGGCGCGGAAGTCGGCGGCGGCGGTCTGGCGGGCGGCCTTGACCCGTCGCTTCGCGCGCATGCGGATGGAGGAGACGATGAGGCCTAGGAGCATGGCCGCGCCGCCGATGGCGGCCGCTGCCCCGTAAGGGGCGTAGGGGTGCCGGATGGGAAGCGAGATGGTTCGCAGGTCGTAGCCGATCCGGGCGAAGAGGTCGAAGACGACGAACGAATCCACCCAGAGGCCGACCAGGATGGCTCCCCCGCCCCAGAAGAGCGTCGCGGTGGCGAGCGTGCCGACCAACGAGCCGGAGAAGTGTTTGTGAGGGTTCTTCGTCGCGCGCATCGAGGCGCGGACCGAAAGGACGAGGCCGAGGAACACGCCGGCGGCGGCCACGAGGACGAGGTTGGCGTTGACGTAGGCCCATGCCGGGTTCGCGTATTCGTTCTGCAGGAGCGCGGCTTGGGTGGCCACGGCGCTTCCCGGCTGCTGAGATTCGTAGGCCACGTACATGAGTCCCGCGTGGAAGAGCAGGTTCCCCACGAACGTGAGGAGCAGGAAGCGGAAGGTGGGCATGCGTGCCAGGCCCGCCGGGATGTTGACAAGGAGGCGCGCCAAGGGGAAGAGGCGCAGCAGGAGGACGAGGGATTGTCCGGCGGGGCGTTGGAACCACCGTTCCATCTTGTCCCGCGTGTCGGGGCTCATCAGGAAGATGCGGGGATGTTTGGTCACGAAGCGGCGTCCGCCGGAGCTGGCCACCAGGAAGACGAGCCAACTCCCGACGGTGGCCGCCATCGTGGCGACGACGATGACGAAGCCGAGACTCCAGTAGTCGTGGGCGAACCGGGTCGCCGCGAGGATCATGAGGATCTCGCCCGGGACGATGGGCAGGAGCATCGCCGCGTCGAGGACGAGGAACACGAAGACGGCGAGGAGACCGTACTGGTCGATGAGGCCTAGGACGATGGCGGTGACGTCGGGAACCAAGCGGCGGGCCTCGGCGTCGGAATCGGGAC
>CAYVGY010000102.1:3197-10510 GCA_964451065.1 uncultured Halobacteriales archaeon | reverse complement strand
GGCGCCGAATTCCGGGACGACGCCGCATTCATGAAGGACGTCCTCGCGGAACCCGTGGAGGGCCAACTCCCCATCGCCTGGGTCATCGGCGGCGGCGCCGGCGTGGCCGCGGCCGGCCTCGGCGCCCTCTGGTGGCTACGCCGCCGCGCAGGAATCCCCTAGTGGGTCAGCGAAACTAGAAGAACGTGCTCGGGTCCTCCGCGCCACCGCATGGACGAGGAGGACCCGGAGCTGGCCCTGCTTCGACGGCGCCGGATCGATGAACTCATGGCGCAAGGCGGAGCTACGCCACGACCTGCGGGCGCCCTCGACGCGTCCACGGATTTCGACGCCTACCTCAAGGCCCATCGTCTGGTGATGGCGGACTTCTGGGCGCAATGGTGCGGCCCCTGCCGGGTCATGCACCCGCTCGTGGAGCAACTGGCCCAGGAATGGGCAGGCCGGATTGCCGTGGCGAAGGTGAACGTCGACGCCTTTCCGGCGCTGGCCGAACGCTACCGTATCCAAGGAATCCCGACGTTCCTTTTCTTCCGCGACGGGACGGTCGCGGGTCGACTTGTGGGGAGCCAGCCGAGAGCCGCGTTCGACGCTGTCGCGGCCGATTTGACCGAGGCCTAGCAAGCTGGAGAGGCACGGCAGATTCCGATGGCCGCAATCCAGGAAGTTTCAAGACCGCCGACGCCGGGGCAACCCCTTACTTAAACCATCTCTCGAGTCGCAGGGGAACCGTAATATAACCAGGAAGAGACTCTTCGGGGTACCCCGGATGGGGCGGGTTTTGGGGAACCCATATGGCTTCGCTCCTGCGAATGGCGGTCGCTTCCGTCGCCTTCTGTACGATGGCTCTGGGACTCGCTCCGCTGGCCGGCGCGGTCCCCATCGACGGATCCTTGATTTGGACGAACGACGCCTCGATCACCGGCGCCTTGCAGCCGAGCCTGGAATCCGCAAGTTACTTCCTGCAACACGTCGACAAAGGCGTCTACTACCCGAATCTTCAATGGACGTTCCGCGCCCCGACGGTCCTGCTGGAGCGACACGTCCGGGAGGAGACCAACTCGCATCTCATCGTCCACGCCGAGGCGGCCCTCGGCCAAGGGGGTTGGGAGCAAGAGACCTACGAGTTCCGCGACGCCGTCATCCACGTCACCTCCGCGCCGGCCCAAGAATGGGCCGCCACGGCCCTGGTCTACGCGCAACGTCCGGACGGTACGGTGTTCCATGTAGAGGCGACGGATGAATCGCCCGTGCTCGTTCGCAGCGTCGACCCGGCGCATAACCTGTTCGAGGTTCCTCGTTCCGCCCAACGCGAATCGGCGCGGAGTTACTATGCGGTCCCCCCTCCCGATGGCCGGCTCCTGGAACTGAAAGGATCCATGGGGATCGCCGCCTTCGGGAATCTCGACGCCGCCGTCTTTGGGTGGACCGTTGACGTGAGGGAGGCCAGCGGTCGGTCCATCAGTTTCCAGACGGGCGTCACGGAACTGCGGGATTCCAGCACGGGACTGTCGTCAGGTAGCCGAATCGAGTATGTTCTTCTCCAGCTCCACGACGCCGAGTTCCTCGGCCCCGCGACGGGGGGCTCCCCGTCCTTCTTCACGCCCCTTCTCGCGTACGTGGGACACGGAATCTATCCCCAAGGATACTACAGCGGCGCGTCCGAACAGTGGGCGCCCGCGACCGGCGAACTGCTCCCGGTGGGTGGGACCATTTGGCTGGGTTCGACAGAGGGAGCCACCGCTGGCGCGAACGAGGCGCGCGTCTGGGGTGAGGCGAACTGGAAGCCGAGCAGCGTGGCTTCTTCGATGGTTCCGGGAATCGCCGCATCGACCTGGCCGCTCTTGGCGGTGACCGCGGGGCTGCTCTTGGGGAGCCAGCTTTTGCCGGGCGTCGGGCGATTCCTTCGCACCGGGGCCCTGGCCCTCTATGCGCGGCTTACGGACAAGGAGCTCGACAACAACCACACGCGGCAACGGATTCTGCAACTCATCCGCGAACAACCCGGCCTGAACCTCAGCCAGATCGTGAAAGTGCTCGCCATCGGTTGGGGCACCGTCGCCTACCACGTCCAGATCCTTCGGCGCCAAGGCCGCATCCGCGAACTCCGGTTCCTCAACCGCGTCTGCTTCTTCGCCAACATGCAGGGTGAAGGCCAACAAATGCAGACCGTTCTCCTGCGGCAACCCAACTACCGGGAGGTCATGGTCGCCTTGGCATCCCAGCCCGGCCTCTCGCAGCGGGAGATTGCGTCCCGCACGGGTCACGCGCGTCAATACATTAGCCGCCTCGTCGCGAAGATGGAGCGGGCGGGGCTCCTCCGCGCCGAGCCCTCGACGGCGGGCAGGCGGTACTTCCCGCTCGACGGCGTGATCCTCGATCCTGGCGCGCCCTTCGTCGAGAGCACGCAGCAGAACGGGGCGCGCAGCCCCGAGCCCCTCCTTGAACCGACGATTGCGGCCGCACCGGCGCCCCCGCTCTAGGGGCGACCCAGCGCCAGGCGTCTTGCGGTCGGCACCCCTCGCAAGGAGATTGGTTCCGGTCCCCCAACGCTCGGCCTACGACCTTCGTGGGTCTGCGAACGGCGCCTTTTAGCCCGAGTGGAGAGAGATTCCACGTATCGCGACACCCTTCGATTGTTCTACCAATCTCCTCTTATAGTTTCGAGTCGAACGAAGGGTGTTGATTCCCGTGACCGACCTCGAACGGAGATCCCAAACCCGCCGAGACGCGGCGGTCTGGGCCACCAGCCTCCTCATGCTGGGCCTCCTCTTCATGTTCGGCATGGGGCTCTTCGTGTGAGCACCCGCTAACTGGACGCTGGCGCCCCGCCAAGTGCCTCCGCTGCCCGCCCGCAGACACCGCCCCACCTCGGCGCGGCGCCGCGTCCCATCCGGGTCCCCAGGGCCGGCGCCCAACCTCCGGCGCCGGTCCCTTTCCGGGGCCTGCCTGGTTCTTCGACGGCTTCAAACGGTCGCTCGCGGTCCCCCCACGCATGCCGATGCCTGCCCCGGTTGCCTTGCCCCCCCATGGCAACCAGCAACGGGCACGCGTCGAACGCATGTACCGCGGCGAGGAACCGTTGTTTTCCCTCGCGCGGGAAGCGGGCGTGCGGTTCGTTGATTTCGGTCCGGGGCGGGCGGTCTTCGAAGTGGAGATCACGCCCCGCTTCCACAATCCAAGCGGGGTCGCACATGGCGGCGTCCTCTTTGGCCTCCTTGACACGTGCATGGGCTTTGCCGCCACCAGCGTCCTGGAGGGCCCGACCTGGGCCAGCACGGTGTCGGTGACCATCCATTTCCTGCGAGCCGTACGGGAGGGCCGTGTTCGTTGCGAAGGAACGGTGGCCCGACGCGGGCGCTCCATCCTTCACCTGGAGGGCAACGCCTGGAATGACAAGGACGAACTGGTCGCCCAGGCGTTGGCTGCCGCTGCCATCGTAGAGGACAAACCTTCGCGGCCCGACTAGAAGCGCGGAGGGATTGCCGTGATCTCCGACTTCGCCGGGCCCGCGGCCTGCGGTTCGGCCACGGCCTGGTCCGAGGGGAACAGTTCCAGCAAGCGCGGCGTTGGGATGTACCGGGCGCGGTTGCCGTCCGCCTGGCGGATGACGAACCCGCGCTCTTGGAGCTTCTGCAGGTAGTAGCTGCACATGCGCTGGCTGAGCCCCGTGGCCTCCTGGAACTCCTGCTGACAGCGCCCGCTCTTGGCAATCACGGCCGTGACGACACGGCCAAGGTTGGGCGAGACCATGGCCTCGAGGCTCAACGCGTTCGGTTGCACGACCTTGCGACGGTAGTAGACGCGCTTCTTCCCCGCGAGGCTCGACCCAACGAGGTTGGCGCGCATGAGGATGTCGAGGTGGTAGAGCAGCGTCCCCCAGGCGAGGTTCGACGAGGCAAGGAGTTCCGTGGTGGACACGTAATCCTTCTGCGTGATGATCTCCAAGAGCCGTTGACGATTGGGGTTGCTCAACGCTCGCGAGACAGCTCGGTCATTCAAGCCCGTGAGAAGCGACGTTTCGTCACGCATGGCCTCGACACACCCAGGTGGGGCCCGGCACCACGACGCGCGACCAGGTCTGCGGAGGAAACCACCCTCCGAAATCCGTAGTGACCGGCTCTACCCGAGTCTTGCAGTGGCATGCTACGTACTTAACACTTGACCGGCTCTAGTGGGCAGATTTGTACACCCGCAAGCGGGGTTCAAAAATTGTTGGGACGGTGGGTCCTGGGTGGAGGGAATCCCACCGTCCGAATTGAGGCCACCGACCCCCACTAACCATCGCGCCCCGGAGGAGAAACCCCCCCTGAACGGAACGGCCTGGATTCGGTGCTGAGACGAGGAGTGGCGCTGTCGGGCATCAATAGATTGGTTAGAACTGGTTCATCGGCCCTGGGGCCTGCCGTAACGGATACTCCACAAAGCAAATACAATCCCCACCAATACTCGCTTATACGTCCGGGTGGTCGTACAAGGTGACGGAGAAATGATGCGCCCAGCAGTCGCCGCAGCTTGTGGGATCGTTCTCGCTCTCGTGGCCTTGGCGCCCACCGTCAGCGCGGATGGCGTCCCGCCGGATTCTCCGCACAGTGTCAAGATCACACCCTATCCGGACGGATCCATTGGACTGACGTGGCAAGCCCCCGACTTCACGGGCAGCGGCCCCATTGATCACTATACCGTTGAGCGGCTCACGTCGGCCGGCTGGAGCTTCTTGGGCTTCTCTGAGGACGAGTCCTTCCTCGACACCGCCATCGCCCAAGGATCCGGGTTCGGCGTCGTGCCCCAATTGGTTGTCGAGCGATTCCTCGTCGGGTACCGCGTGACCGCGTACAACACCGACGGCGAATGGGCCGACTCCGTGGTCGTCAGTCTCATCGTCCCGGAATCCACCGACGGGGGCCAAACCTACAGCGGCTGCGCCATCCTCACCACCGAGACGTCGCCGCCCCGCGCCAGTTTCGACGGCGCGTGCGCCATCTTCTTCGGGACGGATCCCCTCCCCGAACCATACCGGGACCTCCTGCGCGGCCACCTCATCTTCATGTGGACCCTCGTCGTCGACATCCTCGATAAGTTCAACATCCACCCAGAACCACCCAACCAGTAAGGCTGCCCATGAGAACGCCGCTCTACGCAGTCGCACTCGCCCTGGTCGCAACGATCACCTTGAGCGGAGCCTCCGCCGAGGGCTTCAGCGGCACCCTGTCGGCCCGAGCCGTCTACCTCCAAGGCGAAACGCAGGCCGCCAGCGACCATTTGCTGACTCACGTGGGCGGCACGGGACTCTCCTTCCAGTCCCCGCCGCGGCTGCAAATCTCGGGCGAGCGCGTCCAGCTCAAGTATGACTCCCAGAAGATCGTCGGGCTCCAGTCGGGCGGAACCACCCTCTACCAGACGGAGGACCAGTCCCAGTCGCGGGCCGGCACCGACCCGTTCGATCAATTCACCGTCGATGTGGCCTCATGGCTTCCCGAGGACTCCGAACTGTTCATCCGGGCGGACCCCCAAATCGGGCTGGGCCAAGGCACGGCCAGAGGCCGCCTGGAGGGACCGGCGCCCGTGTCCGTGCTCGCGGAGCCCGTCACGATGTCGGTTCAGCCCGGGACCGGCGTCGACATCGGCTTCCGAAACCCGTACGAACTCGTCGCCCCGGCCGGTTGGATCGTCGTGGCAGAGCCCGAAGCCTCGAAGAGCGTCGAGTTCTCGGGCAGCTTCGAGGTCTACGTGTTCGGCGCCGCCTACTCCTTGACCCACGAATCCGGCACGGCCTACTATGAGACGGGGCTTCGCAGCGCCTACCCCGCGGGAATCTCCAATGCGCGCGAGACGTGGCTCAACATCACCGTCCTTCAAGTGTACAACGGGCACCTCGTCCTGGAGCCCAACGGGAACGGCGTCGTCTCGTTCGCCGACGCCGCGACGATGAGCGGCGTTGGGCGCGTGGCCCTCCAGTCCGCGTCCGGCCACCTTGACGACGAGACGGACGAGACGTACGAAGTCGACGCGAAGGACCTCACCCTCGTGGGATCCTACCGGCTGGGCCTCCAAGGTTCCGCCTCTGGCGGCTTCCTGGCGGGCGTCGTCGGCGACTTCGAATCCGACTACATCAAGCTGGCCGCCACCAACGTGAAAGGCAGCGCGTTCTCGTGGTGGTGGGTCGCCGTCATTGGCATGGCCGCAGCGGGCGGCGCCACCGGCACGGTCTACATGCTGCGAAAACGGGAACGTCCCGTGGCCGTGGTTCGACAGGTCGAGACCATCCAGAAGCCCGTCGTCCAGCCTGCGAAGGAAGGCGTACCCGAAGCCCAGCGCCTTTCGCAGGGCTTCCTGTGGGAAGAACTGAACGAAGAGTTCGGGATTGTCCGCGCGGGGGAGAAGGGTGGCGTTCTCATCGTCCTGGTCCCCTCCGATCGTGTCAAGCGGTTCGTCGACGCCGTGGTCCAGCGGGGCCTCATGGCCGAGGACACCGGCGATCGGGTCCACGCTGGAACCCACGAGCTCGCCGTCGTGGCCCTCGAGCCCAGCCCCGTGATGCTCAACTAGCCACGACGGAGCCGAAAAGCTACTTGGCCCAGCTTCGATGCGGCGCAGCGAATGGACCCCTTGATTGCTGCGCGCGAGCTCGCGTTGGCGTACGGGCCGCACAAGGTCCTCGACCGGGCTCAGTTCTTGATCCATCCCGGGGACAAGGTGGCGCTCGTCGGCCCCAACGGCTCCGGAAAGACGACCCTTTTCCGGATCTTGGCGAGCGAGCTCAAGCCGGATTATGGGGACCTGGCCTTCGCCCCGAGCCTGCGGATGGGCTACCTGCCGCAGGTGCCCAACGTCGATGCGGGTCTCGTGGTCCGGGATGTGTTGGCCGCGCCCACGGCCGAAGTGCGTCGTCTCGAGGCCGAAGCGGCCGAGTTGGAAGCATGGATGGAGGGGCCGGGCGCCTGGGATGCGCCAGACGCCAACGACCGGATGGGTCGCTATTCTGACATCCAGGCGCGTCTGGGAGAGGAACGTAGCAAGAGTCAGGTGGCCAACGACCCCATCCTCTCCGATCTCGGCGTGCCCGAAGAGCTCTTGGCACAGAAATTTGGGTCCCTCTCCGGGGGCGAGAAATCCAAAGTGCTGCTCGCCCGGGCCCTGGCCAACGCGAAGGAAAAGGACCTGATCTTGCTGGACGAGCCGACCAACCACATGGACATTCCCACGATCGAATGGATCGAGGAGTATCTCATGGACATCGACGCCGCGGTCCTTCTGTCGAGCCACGACAAGTACCTGCTCGACAACGTGGCCGAGAAGGTCCTCGAGGTCGACCG
>CAYVGY010000102.1:0-3187 GCA_964451065.1 uncultured Halobacteriales archaeon | reverse complement strand
GGCCCTACGACGGCAACTACACAAGCTATCGACTCCAACGCGACGCGTTGGCGCGCGCCATGGAAGCCAAGCGGCGTCGCCACTTCGATGAAGTGAAGCGACAACTCGGCGTGATTGAGGAGCTCAAGGCCCGCCATCGGCACCGCCAGGTCCTCGAACGACGCAAGGGGATCGGGAAGGTGGAGGCCGCGGCGGCCGCGCTGGAGACCCCCACGCAGAGCAGGGCGTTTCGTCTCGTCTTCCAGGCCGCCGCCAAGTCGGGGCGCAGCGTGCTGCGGGCCGAAGGCTTGTCGAAGTCGCATGGCGGCCGGCTCCTGTTCCACAACGTCACATTCGAGATCGAGAAAGGGGACAAGATCGGCCTCATCGGACCCAATGGCTGCGGGAAGAGCACGCTTCTCGAGATCCTGGTCGCTCGGCAGGCACCCGACGGGGGCGACGTGGACCGGTCGCCGACGGCCCGGATTGGCTACTTCGGCCAGCACCACGCGCAGATGGACTTCGAACGGACCGTCTACGAGGAAATGCGAAGCATCCGTGAACCGCCGCCGCCCGAGGACTGGACGCGGGGTCTGCTGGGCCGGTTCTGGTTTCGGGGCGATGACGTCTTCAAGAAGGTCGGCCAACTCTCGGGAGGGGAGCGGGCCAGGCTGGCCCTCGCGAAGTTCATCGCCGACGAGCACAACCTTCTGGTCCTCGACGAACCCACGAACCATCTCGACATCGAGAGCCAGGAAATCGTGGCGGCCGCCCTCAAGGAGTATCCGGGTTCTGCCGTCATCGTGAGCCACAACCGCAGCTTCCTCAACGAGATCGTGAGCAAGGTCGCCGTCATCGACCACCAAGAGGTCGGCGTGTTCAAGGGCGGCTTCAACGACGCCTGGACGGCGGCGAAGGTCGGCGAATTCCTGGGGCCCCGCGGCCGGGTCCAGTACAAGGTCCACAAGGCCGTGCGCGACTGGGAGCGCTCCGTGACCTACCAGAAGGGCGAGACCATCACGGTCACTGGCGCCGAGACCCAGGCGTTCCGACGCCTTCTTCGCTGGGCCGAAGGGGAAGGGCGGATCGAACGTCTCGCATGAGGGACCCCCTTCGCGCTCGACCGCGACCCTCAAGAAAAACCCATGTCGCCAGAAGCCGACAAGCGTCGACAAGTCACCAAAGGCCTTATGGCGCTCCTGGCGCGTGCTGTTGGCATGCGTCGTGGGATGGCCGTTCTTCCACCGTTAATGCTTCTCGTTTCAGGTTGCGTCCAGGAAGTCGCGACCGAGGACGAGGAAGCCGACGTGGGAGTTCCTGCGCCGCCCCTCCTTGAGGCCCCCACGTTTTCCATCCCGAAACTCATTGATCCCCTGCGCGCCGGGGGCGAGCCCGTCATCGCCGTCACGCCAACGGGCGCCATCCTCGTCGCCTCCCATCCCGGCTACACCCACTGGCACCCCGACGTGGATGCGGTCCCGCCTACGGGGGCCGAACTCGCGGCGCCGACCCAAGCCCAATCCTACCTATGGCGCAGCGCCGACGGCGGCGCCACCTGGGAGCACGTGACCCTCCTGCCCGTCAAGGGACTGCCCAACTCGGGCCCCAGGGGTGTCGGTCAGGGCGTCAGCGATCCCGACCTCACCGTGGACGGCAACGGACGAATCTGGCTCACGGACCTCGAAGCGTTGGCGGAAGCCAGCGTCTCCTGGAGCGACGACGATGGCAAGACTTGGCTCATGGGCAACAACCTCGCCTCGGGCGGCCAAATCGACCGTCAATGGTTGGCGAGCCACGGCGGGACGCTTTACTTCACGGGCAACTACTTCACCGACCATCGAATCCTGACCACTCAGGATGGCCTTACCTACGAACGCGTCGGGGACGTTCCGTGCAGCGGCGACCTCGTGGCCGACCCGCGCGACGGCACCTTGTACGCGGGATGCGGCGACGGGGTCGCCCTTTCCCAGGATGGCGGCCGAACCTGGACCGTGACCGCCGCACCCGTGGGCGTGGCCAGCGTCATCGGGGGCGAACCCGCGCTCGACTCGGCCGGAACCCTTTACCTCCCGGGTCGCGCGGACGGCAATGCGATGGCCCTCGCCTGGAGCCCGGACCAAGGCCGAACATGGGCCAATATTTCCCTCAAGGCGTACTTCCCGGAATTGGTGGATGGAACGTGGATCTGGCCCTGGGTGAGCGCCGGAAGCCCCGGCCGGGCGGCCGTCACGTTCTTCGCGTCGCCGACCAAGAACGCGCAACGCTCGCCGGAGGCCGACTGGTTCGTCTATGCGGCCATCCTCGTGAACGCCACCAACAATGCCACCCGCGAAGTGCACGCCCTCAAGCTCACGCCGACGCCATTCCATCACGGCGGCATGTGCCAAAGCGGGACCACGTGCCAGGCCACGACCGCCGTCGACGAGAACTCCGACCGCCGGCTTGGCGACTTCTTCGAGACGACGATTGACCGCGACGGTTTCTTGCACGTCGTGTACGCGGACACGCAGACGAAGCCGAGCGACAGCGTAAGCCACGTTGGATACGTTCGGCAGACGGGCGGCGTCCGCCTCATCGACGGCCCCATGCCGACCGGCTATCCCCTCCAGGGCTAACCGGGCCGCAAGGACCCTTCGGATTGCGCCGCGAAGACGTTGACCCGCGGCGACACCGTGTCGTCGACCCAGACGGCGACGACGCGACCGTCACGAGTGAGGTCGATTTCGAAAAAGTCGCCCAGGCGCCGGTACTGCGAATCGCACGACGTGCCGCCGGTGCAAAGGGGACCGACGTGGTTCGGACGCGGACTCAGCGGCACGATGTCGAACGTCGCGTTGGGCCCATCCGCGTCCCGGGACAGGGCGACGAAGGGGAACCAGGATTGGTTGGCCGGGGCATTGTCGGCGAGGAACCGACCCGGCGCCCCGTAGAACGCGACGGCCACGTGTTCCGGCGAACCCGCGGCGATCCAAGGGAATACGGCCGTCATCCCGGGCGGTGTAATCGGAATCCGCGGCGTCCAGGAACGCCCGCCGTCCTGCGAGGTCGTAAAGAAGACCCTCATGCCCTCGGCGCCGGCCTGAAGGGATTCGGACCAGACGTAATAGAGACCCCCCTCGTCATCCATGTCCAGCGAGCTGAAGATCGCCCCGGCCTGTTCTGCCCGAGCCGCCTCGTGCAAGATGATTTGCGCGAAAGAGTTCCCCCC
>CAYVGY010000101.1:0-10829 GCA_964451065.1 uncultured Halobacteriales archaeon | reverse complement strand
GCGCTCCGCCGCCAGCAGCGCCACCGCCGAACGCGAGCGCCTCTACCGCGTCACGGTGGTGGACCCCAGCCGCGAGCTGCGCGCCGGGCTGGCCTGGTACGACTCCAACTTCACGCTCATCAGCGAGCGCCTGAACAACGACCTCGACCTGGTGGTGGAGGCGCCCTCCACGGTGGACAGCGACGGGCGGCCCGACACCGCCGAGGTGCCGATGGTGTTCCGCGGCAACATGTTCGTGGGCGCCTACTCGCCCACCACCACCATCATCGACGACCCGGCCAACGCCGCCACCTTCGCGCAGCCGTGCACCGGGCCGGGCATGCCCGTGCCGCTGGTCACCGGCCGCGACGCCTGCAACCCCACCGAGGCGGTGCTGCTGCACCCCAGCATGTTCCGCAACGAGGGCGTCGGCACCGACCGCATCGCGGGCAACAACGTCCGCGTCGCCATCGCCGCCCTGAAGAGGGCGGACGGCACGGCGATCTTCCCCTGGGTCACAGCGGGAGAATCCGGCCGCATCGCGGTGGTCTGGTACGGCTCTCCCGCGTCCGGCCGCGCGACGGAACTGCCTCCCGACGCGGAATGGCGCGTCCACGCGGTCCTCCTGGAGGGAGCCAACTCGTCCAATCCACGACTCGACGCCCAGATTCTCACTCCCTCGGCCATCAAGCGGGGTCCCGTTTGCCTGAGCGGCCTCGGCTGCGTGGCCGATCCGGATGAGGACCGCCGCCTCCTCGACTTTTTCCAAGTTGCCGCGGGACCCGATGGCCGCATCCACGTGGCCTACACCGACGTCGAGGCGAAGCAGGCGCCGCGCATCGTGTACGTCCAGCAGACGGGCGGGCCCGACCTTCGCGGGGAATCGTCTCCCGCGTGACGGGGATGCAGGGGGCAGGATTCGAACCTGCGAACCACTAAGGAACAGATTTTGAGTCTGTCGCCGTTGGCCGGACTTGGCTACCCCTGCGCGCGGCGCCGAACTTGGCGTTCGTATTAAACGGTTCACGCGTCGGGCGGCGTCGTCGCTTCGGCCGTCTCGGGTTTGTCCTCGCCGCTTCGGTCGCGGCGTCGGCCCAGTATGGCCCCGACCCTGCGGCGCTCGGTGGCCACGTCCGGGGCTGCGGCGGCCGACGGCTGGTCCTCGGCGTCCGGGGGCGTGGGCCGTTCGAGCCGGACCTTCTCCTGCTTGGGGATGGGGCGACCCTCGCGGCGGGCCCGCTGCACCGCCGAGATGTGAGCGATGCGCTTGCGGATGCTAACCCGCGCTCGTTCTGGGTGGGGCAGCGGGAAACCACGGCGGATCTTGAAGTCGGCCTCCCACCGGTCGGGGTTGCGGCCGTGGAGGACGGCGAGGCGCCGACCCTTGTCGATGCGGACGGCGCGGCGGTGGGCGCGGTGGGCCTGGAACCGGGTCCAGCTGGCCAGGATCTTGGGGCGCGCCGATTTGCGCCACCACGTGCGCGCGACGGGGAGCTTGAGGGGAAGCTTGAGGACCTTCCAGGCGACGCGCAGGGCGAACCAGAAGATGCGGTTCGCGACGCGGGCGGCGAAGTGGGCCAATTGCCACGCCGCGTACAAGGGATAATAGATGAGGTCGTAGCCGATGAGGATGATCCGCCAAAACAGTTTCTCCCCGAAGTACCACGTCCAAATCACGATGCGGACCGGCAGCCGGAACAGCCAGACCACGAACGTGCCGAAGACGCCGAGCCGCCGGGACCAGCGGGTGGCGAAGCGCTCCCACGCGCCTTCGTGGGCTTCGCCTCGGGCCCGGACGGCGTCAACGGCGCCGACGGTCGCGCGCTTTGCTCGCCGCACCGTGCGGTGGATAATGCGATACCTGCGCGACAGGCCGACGCCCGCGATCAGCAAGACGACGCCGCAGAGGAAGAGTGTCGCGACGTAGAGGATGTAGTGGACCGCGGAGAGGGTCTGGGCGCCGAACGTGAACGTGAAGGCCATGATGATGGCCGTGACGCCGATGACGATCCAGTATCCCCGCGTCGGAATGACGACGACGCGTTCGTGAACGACCGGCGACGGCGGGGCTTCGGTGCGCGTGCCCTGCCGGGTTTCGGTGGTCGTTGGGTTCGGGGGCACGGGACCTGTCACTCCGCCCGGAGGCGGCGTTTCGACGCCGAGTTCGGCGTTATAGGCCCGGATTTTAAAGGCGTTCTCTTGGGTCCGTTGAATCCGGGCGGCGCGCGAGTCGAAAGGGAAGATGGGCTCGGCCAGATTTGAACTGGCGACCTCCTCCGTGTCAGGGAGACGTCATAACCACTAGACCACGAGCCCGCGTGGCGTGGCGCGCTTTCGGGGGAGAAGGCGCCTCGTATATAGGATTGACTTCGCGGCGGAGTCAGCGCGCGACCGGCGCGGGAAGGTTCATGGCATCTGCGAACGCCCGGAGGCTCGCGACGTAGGTCTGCGGCGTCGCCATGGCCAAGGTCCGCGCCATCGGCTCCCAGAAGAGCGCCTGGTCCTTCTCGTGCGGGGCGTATTGCCATTCGATGGGGGCGCTCTGCAGAAACGCGCGTGCCACCGCGAGTGCGACGGGTTTGAGTTCGGGCGATCGGACGCCGTCGGCCAGGCGTAGCTTGAACAGGGCCTCGTCGCCGGTGCGGTGGGCCTTGAAGAGGTCGTGGATCCAACGCAACGGCTCGGGCAGCCCCAGAAGTTTGGGGAATTCGGAAAAGCGGGCCTCGGTGCGGATCCGGCGCTCGAGAGCCCGGACGGCGTCGGCGGGCCGCTGGCGCGCCAACTCGTCGAGGTCCGCCGCGTCCAGGGTGTCGCCGCCGGCTCCCCGAAGGAGTTCGGCTCCGTGCTTGGGCCACGCGGGTTCGAGGAGCCGTTGCAGGCTGGGTTCGCCGGTCCGCAAGCGGGGCGGTTCTAGCCGGAAGGCGGCGGCCAGGACGCGTCGGTCGACGTCGCTCTCGCCGTAGCGTTGCGCCGCCGTCTCGTAGTCGGCGAGCCACAGGTCGTCGCCCACGAGCAGGTAGCCGCCCTTTCGCTCCTCGAGCCTCTTGGCGAGCGCCTCCTGCGTCCACGTGATGAGGTCCGCATCGGTGATGCCCGTGTAGTTCTTCGATTTCTCGAGCGCGTCCTGGCTTGCTGCCTCCGTCATCTGGACTAGCTCCGGCTTGGCGTCCGGTGGCTGGACGCGGGACTCGCTCCCCTCGACGGAACGGTCGACGGTGAGGCGTCCTCCCGGGGCGAGGATGCACGAGTCGAGGAGGGCCTCGAACTCGCCGTCCAGCCGCTGAAGGCAGGGTTGGCACACGGTCACGGACGCCTTCAGTTTCTTGAGATCGTAGCGGAGGCGAACACGGTCCTCCGCGGTGTGCGGGCATCCGGTGGCCCCGCCGGGCGGCGTTTCGAGGCCGACCTCGTGGAGGATGGCGGTGAGCACCGGCGCCGGAAGTCCGTCGCGGCCCGGGAAAGCGGCGAACTCGTCCGGGAGGCTGATGAGGAGGACGTCGTTCTTGCGCGCGAAATCGAGGTAGCCGAGGAGACGGACGTCCGAGTCTTCGTGGTTCTGTACGGCCATCAGCTTGTCTCGCAGGCCTTGGCCGCGCAACACGAACTTGACGTCGCGGCCCCGGAACTTGAAGGACGCGAAACTGGGAATCTTGCCGCCTTGGAGCACGGTGAGGGTCTGCGCGTACGCGTTGTCGAGTCGTTTTCCTCGGCCGTACCACTTGAGCCAGAACGGCGAGGCCCGGCGGGCGCGGACGCGCTCCAAGCGCGACCGGAGCTTGGCAAACGGATCGGCGCCGTCGCCACGCCACACGGGGACCAGGGGCGATGGGTCTTGGGCTAGGCGTTCGAACCGGTCGAGGTAGTCGCGTTCCTGGTCCTTCGTGGCGGTCTTGGCGCCGGTCCGGATGCGGCCCCGGAGTTGGCCGCTACGAAGTTTGTCCGCCCGCGCGATGCTGGGCGGAGGTTCCATGCCCACGCACATCCAGAGGCGCATGGGCACTTAGGGTTTGGGGGCGGCTCCGGAACCCGTAATGAACGACTCCAAAAAGATTAAGACCGACCTAGGACGCCGGCTGCATCATGCGGTGCACGGTCCTTCTCCTGGTCGCCCTGACGTCTGGACTTTCCCTCGACGGTTTGACGGGGGGCGGGGCGGCGACCTCGGGATCACCGCCCGATGTGGCCTCGTCAACGGGGAACCTGGTGTGGCTCAATGGCACGAGCGAAGGCCAAGTCAGGGAGCAACTCTCCCCTTGCTTGCCCTCTGGCTGCGGGTACTGGGCTTACAGTCACTCCCTCGATGGCACGTTTGACAACTACACCCTGCAATCCTTGGGCATCTCGGTCACGTGGGAGGCCCCCGCCACCCGGTGCGGGAAACTCTTGCTCCAAGTGGTGCTCTATGACCGGGTGGAGGACGGCCCCGACGGGCAGCATTCCTTGCGCAAGACCACGATTGGTCGAGCCGAGGGCCTGTCGCCGATGCGGTTGAGGTTGGATGCTTTGTCGATCCCCCACGGTGAGACGGTGTTTCTGCGGTTCGTGGTTGAGGCCCAGCCGCACGATTTTGGGCCGGCGCGAGTCTATTCCAACGAAGAGATTCGGCACACGGTTGGGGTGAGCGCCACCGGCGTGTCCTCGCAGGCATCGGACGATGTGGTGGCGCCGGAGGTTTCGTCCGAGCCCCGTCGCCCCGCCCAGGTCCCTCCCGGGACGGACTGCTGAAGGCGACGAAATGGGCCGTCCCAGATTTGAACTGGGGACCTCCCGGTTATCAGCCGGGTGCTCAAGCCAGGCTAAGCTAACGGCCCGGAGGGACTCGTGCGCGGAAGGGGAGGTCTGATTTAAGCCGTTCTGAGGCGAGGAAGACCTTTCGTCAACGGCGGGGCGACCGCCGCGGGCGTTGCAAGAAGCGAGGCCAACCCAGCCAGCGGGACCGTGCGCGGCGTCGCCCAGAGGGAGGGGCGGCGGCGGGCCCAACGAGCGTCACGTTGGCTGTCCGCGCGGGGAAGGTGATCGGCTCGCGGAACCAGTACAGGAGGTCGCCGACGCGCCAGACCTCGCCCCCCAGCGCGCGCCCGATTTCGATGATGCGGGACCAGTCGGCGGGTGTGTGGCCGCGGTCCTCCGCGCGCCGCACGAGGTTCGATTCGCAGGTGGCACACACGTCGCGCCGGCGAAAATCGTGCCGGACCCGCATCCACGGACCCCGTAGCGGGAGGATCGCCTGGACGCAGACGTCGCACGTCGTGATGGCGTACCCGCCTTTTCCGGGGCGAATCATGGACTTCTCCTGCGGGGCGCTCGCCCGCCGCCTTTCCCGCTACGACGTCCCGCCCGCCCGCGGCTGGCTGTCGCTTGGGGCGTGACCTCGCCGGCACCCACGATGCGGCGTTCAAGGGCCCGGATTGGCGGCGTGTGGCTGGCGGGCCTGGCCAGCAGGGGGTCTCGGTACCAGTATTCGATGTCGCCGACGGCCCAGACTTCGCCGCACAGCTGGCGCGCCACGTTCATGAGCTGGTAGCGGTCCACGGAGTTGGTGGCGTGGTCATCCGCTCGGGCCACAGCCCCATCGTGACAAGCCTCGCAGAGCCGGAGCTCGTCGTGGTCCGGGAAGGCCCGCGACCACCGGTGTTGCGGGTTGGGCCGTTTGCAGATGTCACAAGCTCCCAAGGCCCTTCTGGGGAGTATGGAAGCCACCAATTCTGGAAAACTTTGCCCGTGGATTCCGAGGCAAACCCCGCCGGAAGAATCGGCGGGGCCCCCCCGGGATCCCTGCCGCGTGGAGCCGCGCTCGCCCCAAACGTTATGACGAGGGCCAACGTCTTGAAACCGTGGATTCCCCGGGACTGGCCGCGGCACCCGCGCTCCTCCTGCTGGTGGGCTGCCTTTCCGGAAACGGTCCCGGATTGGCTGGTTCAGAAACACCGCCCAGCGATGAGATTATTCCCATCATCATGGGGAGTCTGACCACCTTGACGACCATGGGCGGCGGCTTCGAGCCGAGCATCGTGGTGGCGCCCGACGGCACGCTCTATGCGACCGCTGCCAAGACGGCGCGGCCGGGGCCAGGCACCCGAATGGCCTCGTGGCTATGGTTCTCCCAGGACGGCGGAGAAACGTGGCGTGACCTTCCGTCTCCGGCCCAAGTCCATGAGGCCATGCTCGGGTTCGAGGGCGACATCGCCACCGACGAATCAGGCCACCTCTACTTCGCCGACATCTACGTCGCGGACACCACCTTGTCCCGCTGGAGCCCCGGGCCCACGTGGGACTGGTCCCGGCCGCTCACGGGCCTCCCGACGCCGGTCGACGATCGGCCTTGGGTGGCCGCCCACGGCAGCGGCATCGTGTACCTCATGCTGAACACGGGCGAGAACGTGCCCACGCCCGAAACCCTGCTGGCGGGCGACACGCGCGGCGCCGCGCGTTGGATCTTCCGGTCCGAAGACGCCGGCGTCACGTGGAGCCTCGGCCACGGCGTGCCCCTGCAGGACCGGTGCGACCTGGAGGCCAGTCGTGCGGATGATCAGTCGATCCTTGTCGTTTGCCAAAGTGGCGAGGGCGACGCGTCCCTGCTCACGGTCTTCCAAAGCCCCGACCGCGCCCGCACGCTGACGCCCGTTCAGTCCGTACCTTTCCAGCGGGGAAGCGTCTTCATGGACCCGGGCGCCGCCATCGACGCCGCCGGCCAACCCTACGCAGCTTGGCTGGACGACTTGGTCGTGACCGTCGGCTTCCAAGACGAGGAGTGGCAAGGCGACGAGCCCGGCCGGGTCCTTTACGCCTACCAGAACGGGACGGCGTGGACCGAGCGGGATGTCACACCGTTCCCGGCGCGCTTCGCCAACATGGACGCCTCGGCGGGGGCGGCCGGCACTCTCGCGTTGACGTTCTACGCGACGACCGACCTCACGCCGGGAGCGGACACGGAATGGGTGCCGTACCTCATGGTTTCCAGCAATGCGGCAGACGTGAACGCGACGTGGGCGGTGACGCCTCTCCTGGAAGAGCCCGCCGGGGTCGGCAAAGCGCCGCCCGAAGACTTTTTCCAGAACGCCGTCGGGCCCGACAACCGCGTCCACGTGATCCTCCAGAAGGACCGGCCGGAGGACCTCCTGCGGGATGGCACCGTCGTGAACGGCGTCCCCGCCGACGTGTTGCACGCTGGCCAGGTTTCGGGGCCCAACCTTCCGGCGCCGGACTCCAAAGACTAAAGTGCGAGTTCCAACTCCCGGGCTCCCGCGGGCACGTAGATCAGCTGGTAGATCGCCACATTCGCAATGTGGAGGCCTCGGGTTCAAATCCCGACGTGTCCATCCAATCGCCCTCGCGGGCTCCGACCGGTTTGGCGGAAACGAACGCCTTTTGAAGGCGGGTCGCCATGGTCCAAGAGAATCCGCGTGACCCCGGCCTTAAGAAGAAGGTAAGCGCGCGTCAGCGTGTCCTCACTTGAGGTCCCGTTTCGTCTTGCGCGGGTGGCTCAGACTGGATAGAGCGCCGGCCTTCTAAGCCGGATGTCGCGGGTTCGAATCCCGCCCCGCGCGTGGCCTCGCCGCACCACCTATATGCCGACCTTCCGCATCCCGGCCGCCGTGGGCCCGCGAACCCTCCTCGCTTCGTTGTTGCTCTTTGGCCTGGCGGGCTGCGGGGCCCCGGCCGAGGATTTCGCCGCCCGTGCGAGCGACGCGCGGATAATCCCGCGGGGGACGTACGCGTATGACGGCGAAGGCGTCCTAATGGCCGAGGGAGAACTCGACGTGGGACTGGACAACGACGAGGACGACGGATGGATTTCGGCGACGGTCCGCCAGGGCAACCACGTCTACGACGTCGAGTGGACGGGATTCTCCGCCACGACAGCGTACCAGGATGGAGGCGTGGTGCGCAACCAGAACCTTTGCGGGACGACGGGTCGCGGGTCCGCCGAACTTCCCGAATTCTTCGCCTACGCGGCCGCCTGGGGGACCGCTTTGGTGAAGACGGATGGCGAGGTCGAGCGGGACCCGACGACCTTAGCGTCCACGTTCGGGGCTCACCTGTTCGTCGCCCGGGGGCATGTACGCGAACCCAACTCGGGCGTCATCCGCAATACGGCGGGCGGCGCCTACGATCCCAATCGTCCGGACGATTTCCTTCTCCACGGCGAGGGTGCTCAGGCGGTGCTCCAAGTGCGGACCGCGTCGCGTGACCTCTGGTATCAGTTCGAGTTCGAGGACGTGGTTCTCGAACGCGCCTAGCGCGGGTGGCCGATGCGCGGCTTAGGCGCGGTCTGGAGGCGCTGGTTGATGCGAAGGATGGTGAGGGCCAACTGAAGTTCCTCCTCTTCCTCCAACGTGTTCACGGCGCCGCCGACGCGCGGTTCGTTGCGGACGGGTCCGGGGGCTGCATCCAAGGGTAGCATGGGCCTCAACTCCACGCTCCCCCAGGCGCGCTATATGGCGTCGTCGCAGAACCATTATGTAGGGAAGTCGAAGCCGGTTGGGGTCGGCGACCGGTTCGATTAAATATGCCACCCCGAATCCGCGCGCCTGAACTTTTAAAGGTACCAGTTCGGGGTCGCCGCGAATGAAGCGTGGAAGTCGGTCTTGGAAGAAGCGTGGCCAGCAGCGTTGGAAGTGGCACAAGAAGAAGATGCGCCGCCGCAAGCGTGAGCAGGCCATGCGCAAGCGCGGCGCCTAGTCGCCGCGCCGGCGTCGCCCATCGCAAACGGTAAGTACGCCGCGCCTTTCTGCCGGCCCTCTGCCTGGATCGAGCCTTCTCATGGGGGCATGGTGTAACCAGGTAGCACTACGGGCTCCAGTTAAGGGATGATGACAAAGAGGGTCAGCCGAGCGTTATTCGCCGTGACGAGTAACTGGAGCGCTGACCTTCACCAAGGAATTCCTCTGGTGAGGCCGCGCCAGTCGTGGTTCACCCGGGTACCGTAGAAGTGACCCGTCAGTCTGGGTTCAAAACCCGGCACGGACGCGCAGCGCGCGCGTGCCGCTGGGTGAAACTCCCAGTGCCCCCACCAGCCGAGTAGCGAAGACCTCGCCCAGGGGGGAAGACGCTAGACGTATTCGCATCGGGCGACGGCGCTGAAATGGGCGTAGCACTCGCCGATAACCGAGACCGCAGAATGCTTCTGCTCATTGCACACAGGCTGCGCCGTTTGAACGGTACACGCGGCCTCCGCAACGTCGCAGTACGCGAACCCTTGCCCGATAGAGCCGGCTTCTACCAGGACCGCTGTAACTTTGAAGTCTCGCCCGTCCACGCAGGGAAACTGGCAGACAGAGCCCGGTTCCGCGATGCAGTAGCTGGGCAGCTGGTCTGGAGCAGCAGAAGCGCTCCAGGTCGAAACGCCCGCTACCGCGAACAATGCTACCCAATACGGCATCATGCTCCCCGCCACGAGTTGATCAATGGGTTGCGGTCATTAGCTCTTCTGCCGAACGCCGACGGTCTTGACTCAAGACGCCAGTCCATACCAACTCCTTGTCAGCTCTTGGCCCGTTGGCGCGGGGGCCCCTTCCGCTGGAACGCCGATTTTCGAGTCGAGACCACGGGCTTCGCCCACGCCACGGCCCCACCAAAATGAGACCCCTCCATCAGATTAGGGCCCCTTACTCCTTTGGCCCCCGTTTATCAACCCCGGAGCCATCGATGCGCTGTGAGCATGGCTAGGGGGGCCGGCGTTGCGGTTTCCCTGCTCTTGGCGGGCTGCATCTCGCATCAAGCGCCTCGCGAAGTCGATTCAATCGACGGCGCGGCGACCCCGTGGGGAGTGCTGGGCGAATCCTGGACGACGAACGCTAGCCTTGGACGGATTGCAATCAAGCTTCGCCTGGAAGTTGGGCCGGCACCAGGGACGTGCTCGGTTCGGATGGGCATGTCGGGAGGCTTCACAACCGCAACTTCGGTTTTCTTTTTCTACGAAAAGGCGGGCGATAGAGTCGTTGGCTGGAACCACATTCAGGCAGGAGCCGCAACCGTTCAGCAAGGCGAATTCACGACGGATTCGACTCGAGAAGTCGTTTCGCAGGTTGATCGGTCGCTTGGTTGGCCGACCGGCGGTTACAGCTTCCTGCTCAACATCAGTCGTGACCGGTTCGACGAACGAATCAAGTGGGCCGAGGCCCGGGTTCCCACGTGGAATTCCACCAAGACCCTTGAATTCGTCTTGATGAGCCCAGACGTGACGCCGAAGGAATGGGGCCTGCATGGGGGAGATTCCCTCGTGGCGGAATACTCGTGCGAAGGAGGCATCCGCACCAGCGCCCAGGTGTCAAGAAAATTCATGTTCATTGGCCCGGACGAATTCGACCGAACCACGCTCGCCGTCAGCGTCATGTCGTTCGCAAGCGCTGCGCATGAGGCCTTTTCCGAGCGGGATTTCGAGGCTCCCGTGGTCGAAATCGTCGCCGGGCCCGGATGGGCGGGGTTGGGGACTCCTCGCGGCGCCCTCGATATCGTCCGGCCGGGTGGCAATACACACTGGCAAGAGGGCACCGGAATCCTTCACGTGGACGATGGACCCGGTACCTATCGGTTTACGCTGTCTCGGGCGGCCACCATCGACCCCGCCGGCCCGTGCAACGGCTTTTGTTCTGACCTTTTCTTCTTGTCTGCGGCGGGATGGAGCCCCATGGCGTCGTTGGCAGAAATCGGAAAGGCGGCTTGAATTCAACGATTCCCGGTTGCTGGGTAGGGAATCCCCGCTGGACCCAAGGTGGGCCGATGCGTCTGAGTCCTGGCGTTCCTCGAAAACCGTAAGATCGCTTCGCCTTTCTGTCGGGTCCCTGCCTGGATTGAGCCTTCTCATGGGGGCATGGTGTAACCAGGTAGCACTACGGGCTCCAGTTAAG
>CAYVGY010000100.1:7398-10831 GCA_964451065.1 uncultured Halobacteriales archaeon | reverse complement strand
CACCGACGGGTTGGGCGCTCAGCGCGTCCTGGACGCTCTCCTGGACGGCCGCGGCAAGAAGCCCCGCGTCCTGTTGGTGGGGACCGGCGGCGCCGCGCGCGGCTTCCTCGCCCAGGTCCAGGGCCACGAGTTCGTCGTCGCCGGCCGGACGCTCCCCAAGATGCGCGCCATCGAGAACGAGTTCGGCGTCGGCACCGTCCCCCTCGAACGCGCCTCCCACTACCTTGCCTCCTACGACGCGGTTGTCAACGCCACCACCGTCGAAGATCCCCTCAGCGTCGCCGATTTCCGCGGCGCCCTCTTCGACCTCCACTACGGCGACCAGCCCACGCCGTGGGAACAGGCCGCCAAGGCCCAAGGCCTCCGGTTCGCCGGCGGCCGAAGCCTTCTCCTCGAACAGGCCCTGCCCGCGTACGAGTTCTGGACCGGCCGGGCGCCGCCCCGCGCCGCCATGGCAGCCGCAATCGGAGGCGCCCCATGAACGGCCTCGGCACGTCCGGCGGAGCCGGCACCGTCATCAACGCCTTTGCCACGGGGCGGGGCGCGGCCTTCGGCCTCGGACTTCATGTCCGCGCCCGCGTGGAACCGGCACGTGCCTGGAGCGTCCACGCCGGCCGCCGACGCCTGCCGCCGCAGGAGGCACGCCTGGGTATCGAGACGGCGCGTGCGTTCGCGGCTGAAGCGGGGACGCGAGGACCCTTCCAGATCTGGGTCGAGAGCGACATCCCTGCCAAGAAGGGACTCAAGTCTTCGAGCGCGGTCGGGGTCGCCGTCGCCCGCGCCGTCCTGGCCCAGGCGGAAGCGCGGGTCTCCGCCGCGCGCCTTCTGCGCCTTGTGGCGGACGCCGCGGTTCGCAGCGGGACGAGCCTCACGGGCGCCATGGATGACGCGGCCGCGTGCCTCCTGGGCGGCGTCGTGTTCGCCGACAACCTACATCGCCGAATCCTCAAGCGGCGGAGACTCCCCCTCGGCCTCCATGCCCTCCTCCATATCCCGCCGCGCACGCTCGCCACCGGCTCCCTCGACCGCAAAGCGTTCCTCCCCGTCGCTCCCATGATCGAGGAAGCATGGGACCTAGCCTTGCGCGGTCGCCTCCAGGACGCCATGCTCCTCAACACGTTCGCGTACGCACCCATCGTCCGCGTCAGGCCCGCGTTCACGCTGCGCGCCCTGACCCACGGCGCCTACGCGGCCGGCCTCTCGGGAAAAGGCCCCGCCGAGGTCGCCCTCGTCCACGACGACGACCTCCACCGCTTCCGCCGCCTCTTCCCTCGCGCCCGCATCGTTCCCGTCAACGCCGGAGGCGCCCGCCCGTGATCCGCATCCGACCCAGCCGCGTGGACGGCACGACCCGAGCCCCGCCCAGCAAGTCCTACACGCATCGGGCCTTCATCCTCGCCGCCCTCAGCGGCAACGGCCTCATCCGCCGCCCGCTCCTGGCCGACGACACCCGGGCCACCCTCGACGGACTCCACGCCCTCGGCTATCTCGTCACCCACGAAGCCGCCGGCACCCGCGTCGGCGGCGTCCTTCGACCCGGCAAGGCCCCGCTCGACGCCCGAGAAAGCGGCACGACGCTTCGCCTCCTCACATGCATCGCCGCCCTGGCCGACGCCGCCGTCCAGATCCGCGGCGCGCCCCGACTCGCCGAACGCCCCCTCGAGCCGCTACTTTCGGCCCTGCGCCGACTCGGCGCCACCATCCAACGGGAGCCCGACCGGTTTCCCTTCACGATCCGCGGGCCTCTCCAAGGCGGCACGTGCCAGCTTCCCGGGGACGTGAGCAGCCAGTTCGTGTCCGGACTCCTTCTTGCAGCGCCCGCCGCGCCACAGGATACTACCATCGAACTCACGACGCCGCTCACGAGCCGCCCCTACGTCGACGTCACCCTGGCCATGCTGCGGGAACACGGCATCCAAGTCGAGGAAGCCAAGAACCACTTCGTCATCCCCGGGCGACAACGTTTCCGCCAACGCCCCACCGACGTGCCCGGCGATTACTCGAGCGCTGCCTTCCTCCTCTCGGCCGCGGCCGTCACCGGAGGCAACGTGACCGTCGACGGCCTCCCCGCGGCTGACGAGCAGGGCGACCGGGCCATCCTCGATCACTTGGCAAGCTTCGGTGCCCTCGTGGAACGCGACGGTGAACGCGTGCGCGTGAGCGGCGGGAAGCTTCGCGCCGCGCGGATCCACGTCGGGGCCACACCCGACCTCTTCCCGGTCCTTTGCGCCGTGGCGGCCTGCGCCGATGGCACCTCCGTCCTCGAAGGGGCCCCCCATCTGCGCGGGAAGGAGTCGGACCGGATTCTGGCCATGCACGAAAGCCTTCAACGGTTCGGGATCCAATCCGAAGAGCGCCCGGACGGCCTCGTTGTCCACGGGGGCCGGCCTCGGGCCTGCGCCATCCAGAGCTCCAACGACCACCGGGTCGCCATGGCCGGCGTCGTGTTGGCGCTTGCCGCCGTCGGCGAATCCACCTTGGAGGACCCGCACGTCGCGGCCAAGTCGTACCCCAATTTCCTTCAAGACCTGACCGCCTTAGCCCCGGGGGTGGCGGCATGAAGACGCTACGTCGGCCCGGCCCGCTTCTCGGTAAGGACCCAGACACCCATGATGATGAATGCTACGAAAAGCGGGATGCCCCACCAGAAGCCGGGCTGTTGAGGAAGGATCAGGAGGAAATGGCCGAGGAAGCCCGTGGCGCTCAGCGTCCCGCCCAGCACGGCTCCGCGCCGTCCCGTCCAGATTCCGCGGGCGAACGCCACGAGAAGCGCGCCCGTGTAGATGAGGATCCAGCCCACGGTGAAGAGAGACGCCTGACGGAAGTCGTGTTCCCGGTCCTGATTAACCGTCTTCGTCGCGACCGACCACGCGTGGCCGGTTCCCCCGACCACCATGAGAGCGCCGAGCGCCAAGGACGCGACCGCCATCGCGCGGAACACGGATTCACGCATGCGCCCGCCATGGCCCCCCGGCCTCTTGTGGGTTCTGTCTTCGCAGGAGATTTGGTCGGATGAGTTCCTGCGGCACCCTCTACCGGATCCACCTGTGGGGCGAGAGCCACGGCCCGGCGGTAGGAGCCCTTGTCGAGGGCTGCCCGCCCGGCGTCGATTTCGACCAGGATTTCGTCCAACGCCAACTGGACCGGCGCCGCCCCGGCCAAAGCGTCGTCACGACCCAGCGCAAGGAGGCAGACGCCGTGAAGGTCCTCTCCGGCGTCCACCAAGGCCACACGACGGGCGCGCCCATCCTGTTCATGGCACCCAACGAGGACGTCGAAAGCAAGCCTTACGACGCGGACCTGCCGCGGCCGGGCCATTCGGATCTCGGCGCGCGCCTCAAGTTCTTCGGATTCCACGACGCCAGGGGCGGCGGCCATTTCGGCGGCCGGCTCACGTTCGACGTGCAGGGCGTCCCGATCGACGCGGAGATCG
>CAYVGY010000100.1:0-7388 GCA_964451065.1 uncultured Halobacteriales archaeon | reverse complement strand
ATGCGGAAGAAATCGGAGGCCTAAGGATTGCGGCCGAGCCCGACTTTGCCAAGGCCGCCAAGGCGGTCGACAAGAACACGGTCCGTTGCCCCGACGCGGCTTTGGCCCAGAGGATGGAGACGTTGGTCCTGGCCGCCCGTAAGGATGGCGACAGCGTCGGCGGCGTGGTCCGTTGTCGGATCCGCGGCCTCCCCGCCGGCCTCGGCGGCTACCACTACGAGTCCTTCGAGAGCGAAGCCGCGCGGCTTCTCTTCGGCATCCCGGCCGTCAAAGGCGTCGAATTCGGGCAAGGCTTCGGCCTCGCCCGGATGCGCGGCAGCCAAGCCAACGACGCCATCGGACTCGTCGCGGGCCAGCCCCGAACCCTCACGCACAAGCAGGGCGGCACGGTTGGCGGCATCACCGACGGCAATGAAGTGGACTTCGCCGTCGCCTTCAAACCGGCCTCGAGCATCACACGCGACCAACCCACCGTCAACCTGGCGACGAAGAAGGCCGCCCACGTCCACACCTACGGCCGCCACGACCCCTGCGTCGTCCCACGCGCCGTGGTCGTCGTCGAGAACGCCGCCGGCGCCCTCGCCCTCGACCTGCTCCTGCGTCGCCTCGCGGAGACGGGCTACCAGGAGGGCCGGGCGTGACCGAGCTCGACGACCTCCGCGACGAGATCCGCGACATCGACAGCCAACTCCTCGAACTCGTCCAGAAGCGGAACCAGGCCGCGCGCCGCGTCGGCGACCTCAAACGAAAACAGAAACTACCGCTCCAGAACTTCGAAGTGGAGAAGTCCGTCCTGGACCACGCGTTGGGCCGAGCCGCCAAGCTGGGCCTCCACGAAGAAACCGCGCGGTCCCTTGTCCGCCTCCTCATCCAGTCGGCGCTGCGCGTCCAGGAACGCGACCCGCGGCACTTCCCGCCCAAGTCCGGCCGTACGGCCCTCGTCGTGGGCGGCGCCGGCCTCATGGGTCAATGGTTCTGCCGGTTCCTCGAAGAACAAGGCTACGAAGTCTTCGTCGACGACCCCCAGCCCTCGACCTACCCCAAGGCCCGCTTCGGCGCCAAGAAGTTCGACCTGGTCGTCGTCTCCACGCCGCCCTCGAACGTGCCAACGATCCTCGAGCACGCCGCCGAGAACCTGGACAAGAAGTCGCTCCTCGTCGACATCGCGAGCGTGAAGGGCGAAAGCGTCCAACTCCTCCATCGCCTCGCCAAGTCCGGCAAGCGCGTCGCCAGCCTACACCCCATGTTCGGCCCCAGCACCGACCTCCTCATGGGCCGCAACGTCCTCGTCCTCGATGCCGGCCACGCGAACGCGGCCGCCGAGGCCGGCCGCCTCTTCGCCCACACGGCGGCCCGCGCCTTCGAACTCAAGCTCGAAGACCACGACGCGTTCATGGCCGACGTCCTCACGCTCAGCCACGCGACCAGCCTCGCCTTCAACTACGCGCTTGCCTCCGGTGACCATTCCTACTCGGAACTGGAGAACGTCGCCTCGACGACGTTCCGCAAGCAGGTGGACGTGAGCCGCGAAGTCGCGCAGGAGAACGCGGACCTCTACTTTGAGATCCAGGCCTTCAACCCGGCAAGCGGGGATGCCCTTGAACGCCTCGAAGCCGCCGCGCGCAAGCTCCGCCAGGTCATCGAATCCAGGAACCGCGTGAAGTTCGTCGATTACATGGCCACCGGCCGCCGCTACTACGGAGGCAAGTCCTGATGCGGGTCCTCAAGTTCGGCGGCGCAGGCCTCAAGGACGCAGCCGCGATGCGCCACGCGGCCAAGATCATCCGGGCCGAGCCCAACGGCCGACGCATCATCGTCGCCAGCGCCATGGCCGGCGTCACCGACGCGATCGCCAACAACCTCACCCAGATTCAACGGGACGAAGCGACCGCCCACGTCCTCATGTCGGAGCTGCGCCGCATCCACCACGAGGCGGCCGCGGGACTCAAGGATTCCAAGGTCCGCGAGACGGCCCTTTTCCACGTCAACACCACGCTCAACGCATTGGAACGAATCCTGTTCGGCATCAGTTACACGGAGGAGATCACGGACCGCAGCCACGACTTCGCGCTCAGCTTCGGCGAGCGGTTGAGCGCACGGCTCCTGGCGGCGTACCTCCAAGAAGCGGGGATCCCGAGCGAAGCCTTCGACGCCGACAAGATCGGCGTGGCCACCAACGGCCGGTTCGGTTGGGCGAGCCCCGACCTGGCCGCCACCGCGAAGAACCTGCGCGAGCGGCTCCTCCCGAAGCTGGAGGGGCTCACGCCCGTCATCACCGGCTTCTTCGGCGCCGCGCCCGAAGGACATACGACGCTTTTCGGCCGCGGCGGCAGCGACTTCTCGGCCGCCATCGTGGCGAACGCGCTTGACGCCGAGGTCCTCGAGATCTGGAAGGAGACCACCGGCTTCATGACGGCGGATCCCCGCGTCGTCCCCAAGGCGCGCCGCATCGACACGATGAGTTACGAAGAGGCGGCGGAACTGGCCAACTTCGGAGCCAAGATCCTGCACCCGCGGACCGTGGAGCCGCTGGCGCCCAAGAAGATCCCGGTCCGGGTCCGCGAGCTCCACGACCCCAGGAGCCCCGGGACACTCATCACGACCATGGACCGCGCGCCCGACTGCTTCATCCGCAGCGTCGCCGTCCGCAAGAACCTGCACGTGTTGCGACTCATCGGCCCCGGCATGGGCTACACGCCCGGTGTCGCCCACGACGTCTTCAAGGTCATGAAGGAGCACGGCCTCAACGTCATCAACATGGCCGCCAGCGAAGCCTCCTTCGCGCTTCTGTTGGACGGCAACGAGGGGCAGCGGGCCTTCAAGGCCTTGGAGGCCACCAAGGGCGGCGTGATCCAGGACGTGCTCTTGGAGGAGGAGATGGCGCTCGTCGCGGTCGTCGGGAAGGGCCTCGGCAGCCGCGTCGGGAGCGCCGCCAAGATCCTGGGCAGCGTCTCGACGGGGCGCGTCAACATCCACATGATCAGCCTGGGCGCCAGCGACATCGCCATCGACTTCGTGGTCCGCGAGAAGGACGCGGAGGCGGCGCTGCGGGCCGTCCACAAGACCTTCATCGAAGACGGCGAGGTCGAGGCCCCCGCCGCGGCCCCGGCGAGCCGGCCTTCGCCGGAAGGGAGGCGGTGACTCCATGCGTCGAAGAAAGGTGGCAGTGTTGGGCGCCACAGGCGCCGTCGGCCAGAAATTCATCCGCCTGCTTGAGGGCCATCCCTGGTTCGAGGTGGCCGAGGTCGTGGCGAGCGAGCGCAGCGCCGGCAAGACGTACGGCGAGGCGACGCGGTGGCTTGAGGAGACGCCGATGCCGCGCAGCGTGCGCGGCCTTGAAATCCAGACGACGGAGGCCAAGCTCGACTCCGAAATCTGCTTTAGTTCCCTCCCCGGCGGCGAGGCCGGGCCCGTGGAGCGCCGACTCGCCAAGGAGGGGCACCAGGTCTTCACGAACGCGCGTGACCTGCGCATGGAACCGGATGTGCCGCTCGTCATCGCCGAAGTCAACGGGGACCACCTTCGGCTCGTGAAGAAGCAACGGAAAGCCAACAAGAGTCCCGGCTTCGTGGTGGCCAACGGCAACTGCACGGCAATCGTCCTCTCGATGTCGCTCAAGCCCCTCTTGGACGACTTCGGGCTACGCCGGGTGCATGTCGTCACGATGCAGGCCCTCTCCGGCGCGGGATACCCCGGCGTCCCGAGCCTCGACATCACGGACAACCTCGTCCCCTTCATCGGCGGCGAGGAAGACAAGGTGGAGACCGAGCCGAGGAAGTTCCTCGGGCGCCTCACGAACGGCCGCGTCAAGTTGGCGACGTTCCAGGTCGGCGCCACGTGCACCCGGGTGCCCGTCATCGAGGGCCACACGGAGGCCGTGAGCGTGAAGCTCGACAGCGCGGCCTCCCAGCGCGAGGTGCTTCAGGCGTGGCGTTCGTTCCGCGGACCCGCCGAAGTGCGCCGGCTTCCGTCGGCGCCGAGGCAGCCGCTCATCGTGCGGACGGAGCCGGACCGTCCGCAACCGCGGAGAGACCGGGCCGCGGGCGACCACATGAGTGTGACCGTGGGCCGGCTCCGCCCGGATCCGCTCTTCGACTGGAAGTTCCTGGTCACGGGCAGCAATACGGTGCGGGGCGCCGCAGGCGCGAGCATCCTCAACGCGGGGCTCGCGGCCAAGAGGTTGGACGCGTGATTCGTCGCCGCGCCGAGCTGAGGCGGGCGCGTCACGCGAAGGGTTGGGCGTTGGCGTGCGAGATGCCGTGGGCGCCGTGGACGCCTGGGGGGGCAGGGGGGGACCCCTGGGATGACACATCCGGGGACGTCGGAAGCGGCGTCCCCATGGGGTGGACGCGGAGGATGCCCCACATGCCGGCCGCGAAGTGGCTCTCCATGTGGCAGTGGAAAAGGAAGTCGCCGGTGAATTCTCCCAGGCCGGCCGACACCGTGAACGTGTGGGTCTCGCCGGGGAAGATCAACTTGGTGTCGATGAGTCGGCCGTCGGGAAAATCCTGCCAGGGGTGGTTGTGAAGGTGGAACGTGTGGGGTTCGGCGTAGGCCGGGACGTGCACGATGAACACGAGCGTCTCCCCCACGACGGCCTCCAAGCGGGGGCCGTCGGGGTCGACGCCCAGGTTGAAATCCGTCCCCGCCATCGTGAGCGCGAAGACGCGAGCCCCTTGATAGGGCGGGGCCGAGGCCGCGTCGAGCGAGCCCGGGACAAGGAACGGGACCGCGAGGGCCAACGCGATCGTGAGGGCCTCCCGGGTCACGCGACGGTCACCTGCCCGCGGAACGTGGTGCCGGGACGGAACGGGGGCGTCGCTTCCCATTCGTAGACCCCGGCGGCGGCGTCGTTGACGCGCAGCGCGACGGAGGTCCCGGGCCCGACCTGTTCCTCGGAACGGAGGGAACCATCGGGGTTCTCGAGGCGCACCGTCCACCAGCGGTCGCCAAGTCCGACGAGGTTGACGATGAAGTCCTGGCCGGGCATGGCGGCCCCGTTCATCCCGAGGCCGCCGTTGGGCCCCGCATCGAGGAAGTGCAGGTCGAAGACGTGGTCGGGCGCCTGGCCGGGCGGGACGACGACGAGGGAGCCGAAGAGGCCTCGCGCCATGCCGTGCGCCGCCCCGGTGAACATGACGTGGTCGTGGTAGTGCCAGCCGCCCACGTACCGATGCTCGGATTCGTACGTGAAGGTTTCTCCGGATCCCACGGCCGAATCGACGACGAGGGTGCCGGGAGCCGCGTCGACGCCGTCCATGCCGGCGGCCACGTGGGCGCCGTGGCGGTGCCAGCTGACGCGCGCCTCGCGAAGCGAGTCCTTCGTGGCTTGGGAGACGTTGAGCGCGTCGATCGTCTCGGCCACCCGGTTGCGGATCGTCACCCGGGTCGACGTGAACGCCTCCACGACGATGGACGGGCCCGGAATCTGGCCGTCGAACGCGAGGCAGGCGCCGTCGCCGTGGCCGTTGTCGAAGCCGGCCGGGCACTCGACGGCGACGACGTCCATTGTGACCGCAACGAGGGAATTGGAGAAGGCCTCCGAGGACGATTCCGTATCGAGACTGGAGAAGGTGGGCCAAACAAGGGCCGACGCGATGGCTACCGCCGACGCAACCACAACCCGCCGCATCAGGACTGGCAAGGACGGTCCCCGCTAAAAGCCGCTTTGGTGAGGCGCGTATGCAACCGCCTCCCCTTTCTTGCGGGGAGGGAACGGGCCCCGTTCAGCTTGCGCTCGCATCCCCCACCCACCGGCCCCATCGCCGCCCGTAGGCGCGCATGGGTCGCCAGAGGTGGATGGTGTGCATGAAGATGAGCACGGCAAACACGATGCTCGGCCACGTGTGCCAGTACTTGCCGACGAACTTGAAGCCGGCCCCTTGGACCTCGTCCTTCCAGAACGTGAGGGGGAAGCCGCTGAGGTTCGCCAGGAGCGTGGCGGGGACGAGGGCGACGTCGGTCCAAGGTCGGACGTGCGAACGGGCCAGGCTCTTTCGCAGACGTCCCATGGCATGCGGCGGCGTCCACGTAACAAGGGCCCAAAGCGCGTAGAAAGGGCCGACCACGACGATCCACGTGTAGAACGTGAGGAGGACGTAGTTGGCGTCATGGATGGCGGCGCGGCCCCAGCCGGACCACGTGAGGGGAATGGCGATGAGGACGGTGGCCAGCAGGGCGTGGTGGGCGAGGGCGAAGCCGGGGCGGCGCAGGAGGCGGCGCCAGTGGCGGACCAGGGCGGCGCGGTTCACCCAGGTATGGAGGAGGAAGAGGGCGAGGGTCGCCCAACTCCACAGGAGGTGCCAGAACTTGGCCCAGTCGACGAGTTCGTTCGCTTTGAGCCAGGGCTTGGTGTAGAGGATGAAGAATCCGCTGGCGATGGCGAGGAGCGTCGAGACGGCGAGGGTGAGGCTGAGGACGGTACGGGATTGCGTCAACGGCCGCCAGGCCGCCGCGACGAGGAGGAGAACAAGGCCGAGAGTCGCCAGGTGGTGCCAGGCGGGTGCGCCCAAGCCCTCGACGGGCAACGTGGCGGCCAAGAGCCCGGCTTGGGCGAGGATGCCGATCAGAACCCAAGCGAAGCGGCGTCGGATCCGGGGTCGTACGGCGGGTCCCCGGTCCTCCACTGCGGGCGGCACGGACCGAAGCGGCTTAAGCGTTCGCGTGCGGCGGGGTTGACATTTTTCCCCTACGGCACGGCGATCGCGAGCGATGCGTACTCGCGGCCGTTGTCGTGCACGAGCTTGGCCGTGTATGCGCCGGGAGCCGCTGGCGTCCAGGCAAAGTGGTAGACGCCGGCGGCGAACGGGTCGCCGAGCACCGGCAGGGTCGCGTCCTCGATTCGAATCGAGACGTCGGAAGCGTCGGGCACGCTCGCGCTCCCGTAGGGGCGCGCGTACCACGTGGGCTCGGCCGGTTCTCCCGCGCGCAGGTCCCGCGGCCAATCCATGGTGTGGCGCAGGTCGCCTTCGCGCACGTTCTGGGCGACCCGGTAGGGATAGTGGGCGGCGACGGCGCCGGGCAGTTCAACCGTCGTGAGCGTGGCAGCGGTGATGGCCACGGGATCCGGAACGACCGTCTCCTGCGGGCGGACCTCCGGGATGGCGGCGGGCGGCGCGACGCCGTCGACGCGCGCGATCTGGCGCACGACGTCGAGGCCCTCCACGACTTGGCCCCAGACCGTGTAGTTGCCGTCGAGGTGGCTCGTCGCGAAGTCCATGATGAAGAATTCCGGACCGCCCGAGTTCGGGTCTTCGCTGCGCGCGATGCCCATGGCGCCCGCGCTGAAGTGGTAGTCCGGGTGCGGCTCGAGCGGGACGGTGCGCTTGTCGTCGGTGGCGCCTGTGTAGAGGCTGTCCGTGATTTGGATGACGTGGCCTGGGACGACG
>CAYVGY010000099.1:0-10852 GCA_964451065.1 uncultured Halobacteriales archaeon | reverse complement strand
ACGGGGTCTGCCCCCGAGGTCGCCTGCGGACGTGATGAAACGTGCCATCCGCCCCCGGAGCAAGTCCGGAACCGGACGCTCAGTAGAATGTCGCGTGCCGCCGGCGCAAGCCGGCGGGAAACAGAAGGCGGCTTACTCCCCGCACCGTGCTACCTCTGGCGGCCCGCCTCTCCCCCGACAAGGGTTATATACAATGTCGTATACATGACCGTATATGGGCTCGGACATTGTGCAATTCCGAGAGGACGACGAGGCCCTCGCATACCTCCGGGCGCGTGGCGTAAACCCCAACGAGTTCGGCCGGGAGGCGTTTGAAGCCACGCTGCGCCGACTTCGCGCGGAGGAAAGGATGGCCAAACTGGGCAAGGTCGGCGCCAAGCTTCCAAGGCCCATCCAGGACCTCATTCGCGAGGACCGGGATCGGCGGTGAAGGGCCCTGGGTCGTCCAGGATGGTAGGGCGTGAACGTGAGTGACGGCGATTTTCGACGCCAGCATCATCGTGGGAGCGGCGCTGGCCGAAAGCCGGAGGCCCGACGGCCCCGGGCTGCGCGATATCCTTCCCGGAATCTTCGAACGGCATGGCGTCGCCGCGCCCTCGATCTTGGCGTTCGAGGTCGGAAACGTGGTCCACAACAAGGCCAGGGCCGCCTTCGGTCGCACGGTGGAAGAGCGCGCCGAGATGGTCCGTCTCATGCTCGAAGACGTCGAGCTCGTGCCTCCCACGCCGGACTCGATTGGCAGGATCGGTTCGCTCGCCGAGTCCGAGCGCCTGACCTTCTACGATGCCGCGTACCTAGAGCTCGCCGTGCGAACCCCCGATGCGTTTCTCCTCACCGACGATCGCCAAGTGCTGGCCGCGGGGAAGAAATTGCTCGGCGCGCAGCGGGCCCTTGATGGACCGAGCGCCCGTGACGCCGTCGGTCGAGGGCGGCTGTAGCCGTGAGCCGCCCCGAGGTCGCCTGCGGACGTGGTGAAACGTGCCATCCGCCCCCTGAAGCAAGTCCGGAACCGGACGCTCAGTAGAATGTAGAATGTCGCGTGCCGTCGCCGCAAGGCGACGGGAAACAGAAGGCGGCTTACTCCCCGCGCCGGGCGTCCTTGTCCCGGCGTCGTGGGGGGCGCGTGTGGGAGACGCGGCGAGGCTCCGCAATCCCCCGGTAGGCACGCCGTCCAAGCTGGTTAACTAGCCGCGCGCCGGCCCCCCGCCGGATGATTCGCATCCGCCCCCTCCGGATATTGAGTCCCGCGGGAACCTCCGCCCTTGTGGCCGCGTCTCCAGCTGCCGCGGCCGATTCCGGCCGCGACCGGTGCGATGGCCTGGTGGATCACGTGTGTTGCGTGCGCGCGACGGCGTCCGGCTCCTGCTACGGGTCTCGCCATCCACACGTATGGTGGCCTGCCGAGACGGACAATCGGTACCTTTGCACGCCATTCCCGTCTACGGCCTCGGCGCCCGCATGGCCGAGGCCGCCCCCGGTGGGGGGAATTCTGGATCAGAAACCGATTCGAATCTAGGGTTCGTTGCGAACGGACTCGTGCGGCCCCGGCGGGTGGGGGCGAAACCTTGCATTGCCGCCGCACTCCCCGTCTCCGCCCCCCGACTCGAATTCGGTGAACGTCGGTCGTCAACCCGACGGTCGCGACGAAAAAAAGGTGGGTCGGGGGGTGTCTTTCACCCCCCGGGGGTGGTCGCTGGAGCGTGGAACGCCGTCGGCCCGGTCCGGACATTCATTCGCGCCGGACTCCAAGGAGGTTGGAAGTCCGGGCACGGTGTCGAGGCCGGTCCGCTGCGGTTCGCGCAATCCCGCGGGGCACCCAGCGGATGAAAAGGAGTCTGGAGGGTTCCTTGGACTGTCCAAGTCAGGAAGGGCGCCCCGGCGCCCGCCCCGGATTTGGCCGCAAGCACCTTACACACGGCCTCCACTCTGCCTATATTAGCCACGGGCGTGGCCGAAACCGGTGAAACCCACGACGTCCCTCAGCAACCATGCATTCTGGCTCGCAACCATCGTCGTACTCCTGGCCCTGCCGGGAGCGGCCGCCGACGCGGGGTGCGTCGATCACGCCGGCGTCGAACTCGACTTCTACCTCCTAGAAGCCGGCGACGGCTCCCTCGGTCTCTCGGGCCTTGCGCCCAGCGCCCGCAACGAGACCGGCTGGAAGGTTCGCGTCCATTCCGACGGAGTCCACGAGGCCGAGCAGCGAATCCGGATGGCCTTCCCCTCGCCGGAGTACGCCTTGGACGAAACCATCGATGTTACGGGCTACCTCGGAGTCGAGGCGCAAAGGCTTGAACACCCGGGGCCCCTCCAGGTCCACATTGGGTCCCAACCGACCATGGTCGACGTCCTGCTCGTCGAGGGCGACCGCTCCTCCTCCCTTGGAAACTCCTACGGCGGCGGATGTTGGACCATGCCAACGTGGTCCTATTCCTGCTCGCCCCACGCCATGGACCTCTTAGGCGCCTACCCCGGCCACGGGTCCGCAGCCGGTCCCCACACGCATGGCGACGGCGCCGACGCGGAGCGGCCCCTCTACCTCTCGGACCTGGAGATCGAGATGGTCTTCCGCGTGGGGGCCGTTAGCCCTCCAATACCCGTGCCCATGGCATCCCAGTACGAGTTTACCGTGACCATCGACGGCAACAGCTTCCTCCACCTCGTCGCCGTCGGCCCCGCCGAAGACCCATCCCCGCCGCTGATCGAGTCGACGCCGGCCGCAACAGGCGACGAGGCCGGCGAAGCGGGCTCGATCGAAGAGTCGCCCTCTCCCCCGCCGGACGAGCCCAACGACCCCGAGGACGACCCGAACACGAGCAGCGTCGGCGGAACCGCCCTGGCCGGATTGAACCTCCTGACGGCTCTTTCCGCCGTCGGAGCCGGGTCCGTCGCCCTCGCCGCGGGCGCATGGGCGGTCCTTCGCCGACGCCCGAAATAGGCCAACCTGGGCGTGGGACGCATCGCGCGTCCCACCCCCTTCTCCTTCTCGGCATAAGCGGCCACGATGTGCCGCGCTTCCTAGAAAGCCGAAATAGCGTCGGGGACACGGTCGCGTCGAAGCCACATGGTTGCGCCATCCAACCCCCGGAAACGCCTCCTGACGACCTTCGTCTCCCTGGCCACCCTAACTCTCCTGGGCGTCGCCTCCCACGCCTTGGCCTCGGATTACAGGAACGACCCGGAGGCCCTTCCGCACCGATGCTTCGTCTTCGTTGACGCCGGCCACTGGCAATACGTCGGGCCGCCGTCTCGCGTTGGCTCCTCGGTCGAATTCGAGGACGGGGCGGTCTTCGTCGCCGGTGGAGGACCCGTGCTCTACCAGTTCATCCTCGGCAACGGAACCATCAGCGCCGCGGCGACGTACAATCGAGACCACGGGACGGGCGCATACTACGACCAGTCCACCATGACCACCCTCCTCGGCGACCCTGGCGACGTGGATGCTCGCCAGGCGAGCGTGGAGGTAGCCTCGGATCGAGTGGAAGACGAGTTGCCGGGACAGCCGGATGGGCTGTGGCTCTGTCTCCTCGAGTTCAACGAGTAGCGGCCTTGCGCGTCCGTGGCCCCCTCCAGCCGCTCTAAGGGGCGGACCCGAAGATGGCCGGCTGGGGGGGCATCGGGCCGGCGTCGCCGCCCTGCGGGAAGTACCGGACCCATTTGCCTTCCTTGGCCGCGCGCAGCTTGCCCGCGGTCTCCAGCTTGCGCGCATGGTAGAACACGGACTCGCGCGGCAGGCCCAGCAACTGGGCCAACTCCTTCTGGGTCAGGCCGGGGTGGGTCTGGATGCTCTCAAGGATCGCCATCTGGGTCCGCGTGAGGTACGTGGTGGGCACGATGCGAGGCCCGCGGATGTAGAACCGCGTCCGGAACCCGTCCCGAACCGGCTTGATGAATTCCTGCATCTCGAGGATGCGCAGGTGGTGGACCAAGGTTCCGTTGCTGAGTTCCAAAGCCCGCCGCAGGTCGCTAAAGGACGGGCCGGGGTTGTTGCGGATGAACTGGTAGAGCTGTTCGCGCGTGTTGTGCACGAGCACGTCGTCCTTTTCGAACCGGCTAAAGAGCGGAATCATGGCCAAGAGCTTGAACGCCTTGTAGCGGCCAAACTCCGTGGACACGAACGCGGCGCCGCCCAGGAGGGCGCCGGAGGTCCCCACCGCCCCGATTACGGCGGCCGTCTTGACGAATGCGCCCAGGTCTTCGTCTTCGTCGAGGGGTCCCCCCAAGAGCGTGAACTGGACCGGCGTCGCGCGCAGGGCGTCGCGGTCGTCGTCCGAGTCGGCCACGATGGCCTGGCCGTCCCACAGACCTTGGATGCTGGTGGGAAGGATCGTGTTGGCAGAAATCGTGTGGCCGTCCCGGGCCTTGAGCTCGAAGGCGTCGTGACTGGAGATCTCGACGTCCCGGTAGATGCTCGACCAGAAGGCGTACGCGTTGGTGATGCTCACGGCGCAGAACAGGCTGCTCTCGAGGTCCGAGATGCTCGAGTAGTCGAGGACCACGCTGGGGTCGGGCGCTTCGGCGGGGTAGCCCAGGACGTAGAAGGCGGTGACCGTGAGAGCCGCCGTGGACGAGGTGCTTCCCTCGGCGCCTTCGACGTGGAGCCAGATCTCGTCCAAGGAGTTGGGGGCTTTGCCGGCGATGCGCAGGAAATCGAACGATTGGAAGCAGCTTGCCGCCGCGCGGGAGCTGGTCTCGAAGTGGCTGTCGTCTTCGTAGGCTTGAACCTCGACGGCGGTTACGGTCCCGTCACGAACGCCCCGGCGGTCAATCTCTTCGCGCAAGTCTTGGGCGTTCCCGGACCTGATTGAATCGCGGACCTGGAGTTCGAGGGTGTCATAGCCGACCGCGCCAACGAGTCGCTCGGCTCCGTAGGCCAGGGGAGCGGCCAGAAGGAGGAGGAGCCCAATCAGGGCCAGGCTCAGTCTACGCATCGTTGCCATGTCCTACCCATCGGCTTTATATCAAATGCATGGAGAGGGATTTTACCCAAGAAACCTCAGGCGCTCCATCCGAAGCAGGGGAATCCTGGGAAGGGTCGCTTCGATTGAACAGTAATGAACAGACGGTGTATACAATGAATCCCGCGCAGGCCCTGTGGGGCTCGCGGACGGGACCTCCCTCCGGGAGGACCCGACACGACCGGACCCTGCCATGGAAAAGGTCCGGCGAAGAGTACGACCCGAAGAACCTTCCGGCCCGTCTTGGGGGCCCCGGTCCCCGAGGTGGCCACCTCGTCTCGAAAGAGGCAGGTCCGTCGGACCCGACGGGGCATAAAGCGACGGAACCGTCCGGCAACGGATGGAGGACGCGCGCCGGTCCGCAAGGACCGCTGTGCGTGCCAGGAAGGACCCCGGCTCACTGGGGCAACCCGGTGAAGTCCCGGAACCTTGCGGTTCTGGGCAAGGCGGCGACGTCGCAAGACGTCGTCGTCAAGCGAGGGCAAGGGCGCCAAGCGCCGAAGAGGCGCGACGCGCGCTGGACGGGGGTCGGAACGGCCGCATCGATGGCCACGAGCCCCACATCCTCGCGCGGACTTCTCTCGCCAGCCTGCGCCCTAGACGGCCGCTTCTCCGAACACCCGCGATACCGAGGTCGGCACCAGTCGCGGTTCGAATTGGGCGACCCATCGTCGCAGAGAGATCGGGCGAGCCCCGTACTCGATGGTCCCGTGTCTCGGGCAGGCGTAGAGTTCCCGCGGCATTCCTTCATCCCGGGTCACGAGCCGGGGCACGTTGCGTCCGCAGACGGGGCAGCATCCGATGTCCGAAAGGAGGGCGGCCATGGTGTTCAGCCTTGGAAGGCCCATGAAACCTTAGCCCCTGCCCGGGGTCGAGTGAAAGTGGGCCCTCTCTTTCCAGTGGGGCCGCTGGACGCCTAGAGTCAAAGCCTTAAGCGGGGGGGTCTTGGGCGCGCCAAGATGTACATCGTCATTAGTGGAGCCGGCGAGGTCGGCTTCCACGTGGCGAAGGCCCTGCGCGCAGAGGGCCACAACATCGCACTCATCGAGCAGAACAAGCAAGTCCTTGAACAGATCCAGGACCTCGACGCGCTCCTCGTCCAAGGCAGCGGGGCCTCGCTGGACTATCTGGAACAGGCGGGCATCCAAAAGGCGGACATCTTCATCGGAGCCACCGGTCATGATGAGGCGAACATGGTGGGGTGCGCCATCGCCAAGACCTTCGGCGCTTCCACCATCGCCCGCATCAACGACCCCTCGTACCTCGACCAGACCGTGAGCTTCAAGTACAGAAGTGCCGGCGTGGACGTGGCGGTCTGCCCCGAACTCGTGGCCGCCCAGAAGATCGCTAACCTCCTGCGCGCGCCCGCCATGGCCTCGGCCGAGATCTTCGCCCAGGGCCGTGTGGCCGTCGTCGAATCCAAGCTTCTGCCGGA
The DNA here is from genome assembly GCA_964451065.1 of uncultured Halobacteriales archaeon. Taxonomy (GTDB): domain Archaea; phylum Thermoplasmatota; class E2; order JACPAO01; family JACPAO01; genus CAYVGY01. The sequence goes on along the minus strand of CAYVGY010000099.1, from coordinate 4,459 downwards.
TTCGCCGGCCGCCGGTCAAAAGCTGTCGATCCTCAAGCCGCCGCCCGGCGTCAACATCGTGGCCATCATCCGGGGCGACGAGGTCATCATCCCGCGCGGTGAAGATGCTCTCCAGTTGGGGGACCGCGTCCTCATGTGCGTCCTCACGCCCTCGGCGCTGAAGGAGGCTGAGGACCAGCTGGGTCTGCGGCCCGGCAAGGAGACCGGCCGCATGCGTCGCGTCGTCATCGCCGGCGCCGCCCGGATCGGCGTGCGCCTCGCCCGCCTCCTTGAAGAACAGGTCGAGACCGTCATCATCGAGAAGAACAAGGAACTCGCGACGAGCGCCTTCGAGCAGCTCGAAAACACCCTCGTGATCACCGGTGACGCCACCGACATCGGAATCCTCAAGGGCGAAGGTGTCGAGACGGCGGATGCGTTTGTGGGCGCGGATGCCGTCGAGGAGTACAACATCCTCGCGTGCCTCATCGCCAAACGCCTCGGCGTCCGTCACACCGTCGCGTTCATCAACCAAGTCCCGCTCAAGCCGCTCGCCGAAGAGATCGGCGTCGACCTCGCCCTCACCATCCGCCAGGCCACCGTCTCCAGCCTCCTGCGCTGGACCTACCAGATGGACGCCCTCGACGTGGCCCTCGTGGCCGGCGGCGAGGCCCAAGTCGTCGAGATCCGCGTCAAGGCTGGCGGCAAGATCGCCGGCAAGCCCCTGCGGAAGCTGGATCTCCCCCGCAACTCCATCGTGGGCGCCATCGTCCGCGGGGACACGACGATTCTCCCGCGTGGCGACGATGTGCTCGAAGCCGGCGACCGCCTCATCCTCTTCGCCCTGACCGAAGCCATCCCCCGATTGGAACGCCTCCTGCGGGAGTCGAGCTAAGCGTGAAGATCGGACGCGTGCTGCGGTCCCTCGGCTCCATCCTCAAAGTCTTCGCCATCTTCTTCCTCGTTCCGGCCATCGGGAGCCTGTATTGGGACGACGATGTTGGCCTCAGTCCCCTGTCCGAGAAATTGCCGTTCGCCCTCAAGGAGACCACCGTCGGCTTCGCCCTGACCGCGCTCTTCGTCATGCTGTTCGGCGTCCTCCTTACGACTTCCACGCCGTCCTACGCGGAAGACCTGCGGGAACGCGAGGCCTACGTGGCCGTTGCGTTGGCCTGGATCCTTTGCGCCCTCGTGGGCGCCATCCCCTTCCTTCTCATCCACGCAACGACCAGCCCGTTCGTCGCGTTCTACGAAGCGATGAGCGGGCTTACGACGACGGGGTACAGCGCGCTCCCCCTCCCCTTGGAGAAGTACCCCGAGTCCGTGCACCTTTGGCGCGGCACCATGCACTTCTTCGGCGGCTTGGGCATCATCGTCGTCCTCTACACCATCGTCGGCCGGCTCACGGAAGGCGCCACCAAGCTCATGATGCCGGAAGCCGGCGGCGACGTCACTCGCCTGCGGCCGAAGCTCTCGCAGACCACCAAGGCGCTCTTCGGCATCTACACCGGACTCGTCCTGCTCTTCTTTCTCGCGCTCACCTTCGCGCTCCACGAGAGCGGTCTCTCGTGGAAGGCCTCCTCCTACCACGGCATCGTTCATTCCATGGGTTCCATCGCGACCGGCGGCATGAGCACCCAGACCCTGAGCGTTGAAGCATTCCAGTCGGTCGCGGTCAACGTCATCATCTACCTCGCGATGTTCGCGGGCAGCCTCAGTTTCGTCCTCTACTACTTCGTCCTGACCGGCCACGGCATTGGGCGGCTCTTCCGCGATTCCCAATTCCTGTTCTACGTCGCCGTGATTTTCGGCGCAACCCTCGTCGTGTCGGCGTTCTTGTACGAGGCCGGCTGGAGCCTCTGGAGCGCGTTGGGCCACGGCGCCTTCATGGCGCTCACGGCGGCGGCCACTTGCGGTTACACGACGACGGATGCAACGGCCTTCCCGGACGGGGCCAAACTGGTCCTCCTCCTCCTCATGATCACGGGGGGCATGGTCGGGTCCACGGCAGGCGCCATCAAGGTCGCGCGCATCCAACGCCTGTTCCAGCTCACCTTCCGCGAGATCCAGCGCCTCCTCCACCCCCACGCCGTCAGCATCGTCAAGGTCGGCGGCCGCATCGTCCCCGAGGAGACCATGCGCCGGATCGTGGTGTTCTTCTTCACCTATGTCACCGTATTCATTGCGGGCTCGTTCGCCTTCGCCTTCCTCGGGTACGGCATGGCCGACAGCCTCGTCGCCTCCGCCGCCTCCCTGGGCGGCGTCGGGTTTGGCTGGGGGGACGGCAGCGGCTTTGCCGACCCCGCCTCGCCGCTGGCGCCGGTCGTGAGCATGGTCCTTATGTGGCTGGGCCGCCTCGAGATCTTCGCCGCGTTGGTCCTCTTCATCCCCTCCACCTACAAAGGCTAGGCAGAGTTTAAGTCGGGGCCCCGGCTCTCCCGGCCCGGGCCGTCCATGACGCAGGCGTCCAACTGGTTAATCCGTCGAATGGAGAAAGGCGTCGTCAAGCGCGAGAAGAAGATCGAGAAGCTGCGGAGCAAGATGGCCGTGGCTGAGACCCAACACTCCGGCGGCAAGATCACGCGCGCCAAGCTTGAGATGAAGAAGGCGGACCTCGAGGCCAAGATCCGGACCCTCAACGCGCGCATCCACACGTACCGGGGCAAGATTGGGCAGGAGCGGCGCAAGCTGGAAGGCAAAGTCACGGAATAGCGTCTAGGGTTCACGGCGCGCTACGGCCGCGCCGGGGTGGGCGCAGATTAGGATCGGCGTCAGTTTCGAAACATCCACCGGACCTTTTCGAAATCCTGGATTCGGCCGTCGGCCGAGACCGCGACCCCTTCACGGCGCAGCTTCGCGATCTTGTCGCCCACGCGCGTGGGACCCCCCGCATACCATCCAACATGCCCCTCCGACCGGACCACACGGTGGCACGGAGTGACCTTCGTATCCGGGTTGCACCGCATCACGGTGCCCACGGCCCTCGCTGCGTTGGGTCGGCCCAAAGCTAACGCCACGTCGCCATACGTCGTCACGCGTCCGCGCGGCACCGTTCGCACGGCAGCGTGGACCGCAAGTTCGAACTCCGTCGTTGGTGGTTTCACGCGTTCCGTCCCCATGCAGCCGGGATGATCGGCCTTCGCCTTCAACCTTGCGCCGGCCCCGGCATTCGGCCGAGCGCCGCGACCGCGCAGCCTTTATGGCGCCGGAGCAACGTGTCGGCGGCGTGCGCGCCGCCCTCCTGGCCCACGACAAGTTTGGACCCATGTCGAGCAAGACGGCCACGTGCATCCTTCGATATCCTCGGACGTACACGACCGTTGCCGTCATCGACCGCTCCAAGGCAGGAACGACCGCCGACACCTTGGTGGGTCCGATCGGACGAGGAATCCCGGTCGTGGCGCACGTCCGGGACGCGCTGAAGCAACGTCCCGAGGCGCTCGTAATCGGCATCGCGCCCCGTGGAGGCGCCCTGCCCGCCGAGTGGCGAGAAGAGATTCGCCTCGCCATCGAGAATGGCGTCGAGATTCACAACGGAATGCACACGTTCCTCTGCGATGACGCGGAACTTGCGGCCCTCGCCCGCCAGCATGCCGTTCGGCTGTGGGACGTCCGCAAGCCCTGCCGTCCCGAGCGCATCGCGTCCGGCGCCGGCCGAAACGTCGACGCGCTCGTGGTCCACACGATGGGCAGCGACTGCAACTCGGGCAAGATGACAACGACGGTCGAGGTCGTTGAAGAGGCCAAGCGCCGCGGAATCAAGGCCGCCTTTGCGGCGACCGGCCAGACGGGGATCATGATCGGGTGCGACGCGGGGGCCCCCATTGACCGCATCGTCAGCGATTTCGTCGCCGGGGCCGCCGAGGAACTCGTGCTGGAGGCCGACCGCCAGGGTTTTGACCTCGTCAACGTCGAGGGCCAAGGCGACGTTTTCCACCCCGCCTATAGCGGCGTCACGGTGGGCCTCATGCACGGCTGCTTCCCGGACCAGGTGATCTTCTGCCATCAGGCGGGACGCACACACCACTCCGGCTATGAGTCGGCGCCCCATGAGTTTCGCCTCGCGCCTGTTTCCGACTACATCCGACATATCGAGGCCTCGCTGGCGCCGCTCACGGGAGGCAGGGTCGTCGCCATCAGCCTCGTCACCTACCACCTCGACGAGGCCGCGGCCCGGTCGGCTGTCCTGGAGACCGCCCAGACCACGGGCCTCCCAACGACCGACCCGGTCCGTTTCGGGCCTGGCGTCCTCGTGGACGCCATCATGGACGCGGCTCGCGGTTCAAAGAAGAAGGGGGCGAAGCGGCTACGCGCCTTGCGACCCGTGTCCTCCCGTTGACCACCAAACGGCCGTTCGCCATCTCGCGCGGAACGGCCACCGCCGCCACGAACATCGTGGCCGAGATCGATTTGCAGGGCGTCGTAGGCTACGGCGAGGCCCCCCCCAGCCGGACCGTCCCGGCCGAAACGCTCGACGATT
>CAYVGY010000098.1:0-10987 GCA_964451065.1 uncultured Halobacteriales archaeon | reverse complement strand
CCCATCTCGACGTCCGCCAAGTCCTTGCGTCCAATGGCGAGGCTCACACAGTGGAAGGGGAGATCGTGAAGCGCGTTGCGGCTTCCGTCCACGGGGTCAGAGAGGAGGCTCCATTCGGCCTGGTTGTCGATGACGCCGAACTCTTCGGTGACGAGGTTGAGCGGGACGGGGGCGTCAGGGAGTCGCTGAATAATCTCTTTCTCAGCCACGGCGTCCATGTGGCTGGTGGGGCTGCCGCTCGCGCCCATCTTCACCGTGCGGCCGGGAGACCGGGTCTTGACGACGCGCCGCGTGGCTTTCGCCGTCGCGGCGGCCACCTCTTCGAGCCAGTCGCGTACTTGGGCGCGCTTGGGGACCGGCATCGGCGGCGGATGGCCGGCGCGTAATAAATCAATCGGGGCCCGGCGTCTCGACGTCGCGCTTCACGAAGTATTGGTAGAGGGGCCAGGCGAGGGCGAACACGAGGACGTTCCCGAGGAAGTAGACGAAGGCTTCCGGCAGGCCGAGGAGCGTGTTCGCGTCTTGGAGCGAATCGTAGAAGAGGTAGCCGAGGAAGACGATGCTCAGGGTCACAAAGAGGAGGGGGATCCACGGGTAGCCGGGCACGCGGTAGGGCCGCTCGACCTCGGGTGCGATGCGGCGGAACCGGATGAGGCCGATGCCGGTGATCATGTAGGAGACCCAGCCGGCCAGCACGACGTAGGACGTGAGTTGTTCGAAGGTGAAGAAGAGGATGAGGACGGCGGTGAGGGCGCCTTGGACGAAGATGCTCACGTGGGGGACGCGGCGGACCTCGTGGACCCGGGCGAGCGCGCGGGGGAAGAGGCCGTCGCGGGCCATGGCATAGTAGAGGCGCGGGCCGGCTAGGGTGATGCCGTTGATGGGGCTGAGGATGCTCACGAGGATCAGGATGGAGACGAAGGTGCGGCCGACGGAGCCGAAGAGGACGTCGGCGGCGCGTCCGGCGATGGCGCGGGCGTCATCTTGTGGCAGGTCGTCGCCGCGCATCCCGTCGAGGCCGAGGGCGGCCAGGTAGACGAGGGTGAGGAGGACGTAGATGGCGATCACGGCCAGGATGCCGTAGATGAGGGAGCGGGGAACGTTGCGTTGGGGCTCCCGCACTTCGCCGGCGATGCGGGTGACGCCGGTCCAGCCATCGTAGGCCCAAAGGGCGCCGACCAGGGCGACGGCGATGGTGGCGGAGCCGCCGGGGAGGTTCGTATTGGTGACGTTGTCGGCGTCGGTCTCGCCCAGGAGGAACCCGGCCAGGATGAGGCCGAGGATGAGGACGACCTTGGCGCCGGTCACGGCCAACTGGGTCCAGCCGGCCTGGCGGACGCCGAGGTAGTTGATGACGGTGAAGATGGCGAGGAGGGCGAGGGCCGTGAAGCGCTCGCTGAAGCCTTCGCCGAAGAGGAAGAAGTGGGGGTCGGGCTTGAGGGTGTCGAGTTGGCCGGCCCAGGCGAGGCAGAGGGCGGCCACGGAGGCGGGATAGTTGATGGCGAACGTCGCCCAGCCGTTGAGGAAGCCCCAGAACGCGCCGAGGCTTTCGCGGGCGTAGACGTAGTCGCCGCCGGAGTGGGGGAAGACGGAGCCGAACTCGGCGTAGGTGAGCGCGCCCAGGAGTGTGAGGGCGCCGGCGCCGACCCAAACGGCGAAGAGGAGGAAGACGTCGTCGACGCCTTGGGCGACGCGGTTGGCGCCCAGGAAGATGCCGCTGCCGATGACGATGCCGACGACGACGCTGGTGGCCTGGCCGAGGCCGAGGACGCGGACGAGGCCGCCGGAGTCGTCGGAGCCCATCTAGAAGTCCGTCTCCACCTTGCGGACCAGTTCGTGGTACTTGATGAAGGCGGGGGCGAAACGCATCGCCTCCGGGACGTCGCCGTCGAGTTTGATGAGGCGTTGCAGGTAGGCGGCCCGAGGCGTGAGCTGTCCGCGCTGCAAGCGGGAGAACGTGGCGTAGGTGCCGCGGATGGTGAGGGCGGCCTGGCGGTTGGCGAAACTCCCATTGTCGCCGGATTCCAGGCGGACGAGTTCGCCGTCTTGGACCTCGTGCCAGAGGTAGTGGGGGTTCCCGGTCGGCGTCTCGGTCACGACGGTGAGGACGGTCGTGCTGATGCCGCCAAGCGTCTTGCGGAATTCTGGGGACTCTGCGACCAGTCGGCGCCCGCAGTCAACCCACTCGGGCGAGAGGAACCGGTGGCCCATCTTGGTGTGTGAAGCCCCGGGGTCGCTATATGGCCTTTGAGTGCGGAAAGCTCGTGGATGCTGGGGTTGGCGTTTAGAGGGTCGGTAATTATTTATGAACGGCCCCATTGGTCGCCCCGGCGCAATCCATGAAGGAACAGGTCGAGGCGCGGGCCCTCAAAGAAGGTCGTTACGTCCTCATCGACGACGAGCCCTGCAAGATCATGAGCATCGAGACGTCCAAGCCCGGCAAGCACGGGTCGGCCAAGATGAAGATCGAAGCGGCGAGCATTTTCACCGGCTCCAAGAAGAGCATGATCGCTCCCGTCTCGGAAAAGGTCTACGTGCCCATGATCGACAAGCGCCGCGCGCAGGTCGTGAGCGCCCACGGCGGCACCGCCCAACTCATGGACATGGAGACCTACCAGACGTTCGAGATGGCGATTCCCGAAGAGATGCAGGCCTCGCTCGCCGCCGGCAACGAAATCGAGTACCTCGAAGCCATGGGCAAGCGGATGATCACGCGCGTCTAGAGTGGATTCCTGAACCCGCGCGGATGTCAATTCCGAACTGCGGCTCCGGCCTTACCCCGATTCGCGCTCGAAGCCACACTTGGAGCAGCGGCGGACGACCAACGCGCCCTTGACCTTGTACGGCATGTACTCGCCGTCGCGGGGGCAAAAAACGCCCTCCTCCCGCTTCTTGAGGACGTTGATGTCTTCCGATTCCTGGAACTGCTCCTCCTCGGCGCCCTCTTCCGTTTCGGATTCTTCGAAGTCGTCCCCTGTCATGAGGAAGTCCCGCGCCGGAACTAAGCTTCACTATTTGAGCGTATTTGTGGGCAAGACGGCATCATGGCGCCATCCCTCAGCGCGCAGGGGGGACCAGAGGAAGGATGACCTGGAAGCGGGCCCCTCCGAGGTCGGACGAAGAGACGTCCACGCGGCCTCCGTGGTCGAGGGCGACGCTCTTGACCAGAGGGAGCCCGAGACCCGTCCCCAGCGGCTTCGTGGTCACGAACGGCTCGAAAATCTGGGCCCGCTGGTCGGGTGGAACACCGGGGCCGTCGTCATCGACCTCAATGGTGGCGTTCGTTCCGTCCGTCCACGTCCGCAGACGGATGTGGCCGTTGGTCCCCACGGCGTCGGCGCCGTTGGTGAGCAGGTTCATGACCGCTTGCGCGACCTCGTTGGGGTCGCAGACGACCATCGCCGTGGCTCCGAGTTCGGTGCGGACCTCCACCGCCTTCTTCTTGAACACCTGGTTCAGCATCACCAACGTCCGTTGGCAGACCATGTTGAGGTCCGTCGCGGACCGCGTGGCGGCATGCCCACGCGACATCAACCGGAGGGCATCCACGACGTACTGGATCCGGTTCAGGCCCTCCTCGTTGTCCTTGAGGATCTCCAAGAGCTTGGGAAGCCTGTCGAGGAACGCCTTCGGATCTTGGGTCCCCTTCACCTGCTCCACCGTCATGCGGAGAACGCCCTCGTTGAGCTTCACCCACGCCAACGGGTTGTAGATCTCGTGCGCGATGTCATTGATGAGAAGGCCCACCGACGCCAACCGTTCGCGGTCCATGAGCTGGCGCCGAAGGCGCTCGATTTCTTCCCGCAACGCGGCCACGTCGGGGGACGTTGGGTCCGGCAACCGGCTCCTCGGGCCGAGAGCGGCGCCGGATACTTCAAGCTTGACCAAACCACCGGTTTCCCGGAACACTTTTAGGGGCCGCCCGGTCTCGCGAGACGACCCGGATGAGCTTCAAGGACCGGCTGCTCCACGCGTCCCGCACGAACCGGTCCCTCGTTTGCATCGGCCTCGACTTCGAGATGGACTACGTGCCCACCAGCATCCGGGAACTCGACCACCCCATCGTCGCGTTCAACCAGGCCATCATCGAGGCCACCCAAGACCTCGTCTGCGCGTACAAGCCCAACATCGCCTTCTACGAGAAACACGGCGAGCGCGGGTGGACGAGCCTGCGCCGCACCGTCGAACTCGTCCCCGAGGAGATCCCCGTCATCCTCGACTGCAAGCGAGGCGACATTGGGACCACGGCCCGCGTGTACGCGGAGGCCTACTTCGAAGACCTAGGCGTCGACGCGGTCACGGTCACGCCATACCTGGGCGTCGACTCGATCCAGGCGTTCACGAACTACGAGGACCGCGGCGTTTTCGTGCTCTGCCGCAGCACCAACGCGAGCGCCGGCGAGTTCCAGGACCTGAATGTGAACGGCGCTCCCCTGTTCGAGCACGTGGCGCGCAAGGCGGTCAAGGATTGGAACGGCCACGACAACATCGGCCTGGTGGCTCCCGGGACCCAGCCCAAAGTCCTCCAGCAGATTCGAAGGATCGCCGGCCCGAACGTGCCCCTCCTCGTGCCCGGTATCGGTGCTCAGGGGGGAAAGGTGCCCGATGCCGTCCAGAACGGAGCCAACCTTCGGGGAGAGATGATTCTCCTCAATGCGTCCCGCAGCATCCTCTACGCGTCGCAGAACGACGACTTCGCGCAGGCCGCACGCCACGCCACGCAGAGGTTGAAGGACGAGATCAACGAAGCCCGCAACGTCTCGGTGTCGCCGTGACCGCCGCCGGCCAGGACCCCGCCGACGTCGTCCGGCAGCTTCCCAAACCCGAACGGAGGATCCTTGCGGCCCTCCAGGCCGGCGCCGGCGACGGAATGCCCCTGGATGTTCTGGCTCCCGGCGCGGGGTTTCCAACGGAGGCTTCGGCGTACAGTTCCGCGTCGTGGCTTGAGCGCAAAGGCCTTGTCAAGATCGACGAAGAAGTCCAGAAGTTGGTTGAGCTCGGCCCGTCCGGCCGGGAATTTTCGCGCGATGGACTCCCCGAGCGACGGGTCTACGAATTCGTGTGCAAGCAGGCGAGCCACCAGGCGACCCTGACCGAGCTTCGGAAGGCCTTCCCGCCCGATACGGTCTCCATTGCCTTGGCGTGGTGGAAACGAAAAGGCCTAGGGTCCATCGAGAAGGGAGAGGACACCATCCTGCGCGCGGCACCCCAAGCCCAACCGCAGCCCGACGAAGAACTGCTGAGGAAACTCGCGCAGCCATCGGTGTCGGCGCCGGATCGGACCGAGGAGGCACTCCGCAGAACCAGCGGACAAGCCTACGAGACGCTCCGGTCAAGGCCCGGCGTCCTCAATGTAAGAGAGTCGAAACGGCGCGTCCTGACCTTAAGCCCTGCCGGCAAGGTCTTGCCGGCCCAGCTCCTTGCGACCGAAACGGGCCTGGGCGAACTTACGCCCGAACTCATCAAGTCCGGCGCCTGGAAAGGCAAAGACTTCCAGACGTACGCCCTGAGTACAGCCCCCAAGCGGGAAATCGCCGCCAAGCCGCACCCTCTTGCGCAGCTCATCGAGGAGATCCGCGAGATCTTCGTGCAGCTTGGTTTCCAAGAGATCGACGAAGAGTACGTGGTGTCCGCCTTCTGGAACATGGATGCGCTCTTCATCCCCCAGGACCACCCGGCGCGCGAGATGCAGGACACGTTCTACCTCGAGAATCCGAAATCCCTGCCGGTGCCCCAAGCCGAATTCGAAAAGATCAGCAAGGTGCACAAGACGGGAGCTGGCACCCGCAGCCGCGGGTGGGGACAAGCCCTCAACGCGGACGAGTCCGGGCGGGCGCTCCTGCGGACCCACACGACGGTGGGCACGATCCGTCACCTAGCTCGACACCCAGAGCCGCCCGTGCGGGTCTTCTCGATTGGACGCGTCTTCCGCCACGAGACCATGGACGCCACCCACCTTCCCGAGTTCCACCAGATCGAAGGCATCGCCACCGAGGAAGGCGCCGACTTCCCCATGCTCCTCGGCATCCTGCAGGAATTCTACCGGCGACTTGGCTTTCCCAAGCTCCGCTGGCGCCCCGCTTTCTTCCCCTACACGGAACCATCCATGGAGGTCGAGGTCTGGACCGGCCAGAAATGGATGGAGCTCGGCGGCTGCGGCATCTTCCGCCCCGAGGTCACGCTCCCGTTCGGCGTCAAGACGCCCGTCCTGGCGTGGGGCCTAGGACTGGAGCGGCTCGCCATGATGCGGTTCGGCCTCAAGGACATCCGGGACCTCTACGTCTCGGATTTGGAATGGCTCCGGGGCCACCCCCTGCTCTGAAATGTGCGCCTAGGCGCGCCGTTCGAGGAGCTTGAGGTACGTCTCCGCCTCCGGCGTCTTCGAGAAGTTGGCGACGACGTCGTCGGGAAGCGAGGCGAGGAGGCCGTCGATTTTCTTCATCAACGCCACGACGTCTTCGTCCTTCACCCCGCCCACGGCCCCGGCGGGGGCCGGAGTAGCGCCCGACTCGCTCATCTCGGCCCGCATCGAGACGGAAGCAGGGGTGGCTCGCGCCGCGGCTGCAGCGTAGCCGGAGAGGGCGGCGTGGTGGGAGCTCGCGCGCACCGCGAAGGCGATCCACAAGAACGCGCCCAGCACGCCCAAGGCCCCGAACACGCCGGCCCACGCGTTGACGGAGGCGGTCTGGCCGCCGACCTCGTAATCGGTCTTGTCCGGCGTGTAGGCCTTGAGGATGACGGAGGCCAGGAGCATGCCGAGGAGGAAGAGGCCGGCCCCGATCCAGGAAAGAATCTTGCTGGCCGTAAAGTAATAGCGGGACGTCGCGGCCTTGTAGCTCCAGACGGAGGAATCCGCGTTGGCGTCAAACTGGGTGGATCGGTGCCAAGGTGCGAAGATGAAGACGAGGCCCATCACGAAGCCGACGACGGCCAGGCCGAGCCCGAGCTTGTCCCCGCCCAGTCCGCCGACGTCGAGGTTCTCGGGCCAGTTCTCATTGCGCCACCAGTAGGAGTAGGCGGTGAGAAGGAGGCCGGCGCCGGCCAAGCCCCACCCGAGGTGCGAGAGCCAACCGATGCCGTCCACGGTCTGGGCCGCCCGCAGGGAATGCTGGAGGTCTTCGGGTTGGGGCCGAAGTCGCGGGGGAGGTTCGGCGGGTTTCATCCAACCGGTAGCCGGCGGGGGCGCGGGCGTCATGGGGTTTGGTTCGGGCATGGTTCCAACCTCGGGGCCGCTGGGGGAGACCGTCTCCCAACTCGAAGCGGGCGTGGGGATGGGGGGCGTTGAAGGCTCGTCCGCCGCGCGAGGCTCGGGCTCGCGCTTGGCGCGAGAGCGGCCGCGCTCGGTCGAGGATGCACGTTTCGGTTCGCGCTTGGCGACCATCCCGGTTCCGGCGGTCGTATTTGGGCGGGCGAGTATAGCGTTTCCCATTCAGATCGGGAGGAAACGCTGGCCGCGTCGAGGCCCGAATCGACCGACTCCAGGCCCATCCACCGGACTTTCCCGGCCGGAGGGGCGGGCCCGCTTTGGGGCCGAATTCGGGGAAGGTGATGACATGCCGAAGGCACGCCGGGAATCGGCGCGGCCCCCCCTCCTGGCAGCGGCGCGCTATTTACCCGTTGGCCGGAACGTTCTTAGAGGGCCCTAGCCGCCGATGCGCTCCGCGATGGGGCCCACCCGGGGCGCCAAGCCCAGCAGGAACCAGACCCCGAACATGGCGGCGCCTGCAAAGGAGGGCACGGTCACGTTGTCCTCGAGGTCGGGCAGGGACTCGGCAATCATCGCTGCCGCGCTGCCGACCGTGAAGACGGCGGCGAGTGACGCGAGCGAATAGGCTTGGCCGGTGTGATAAGAGTACCATTGGACGAGGAGGAAGGCGCCGATCAGGCCGGCGAGGAATCCAGCCGTGGTGCCTTCCCAGGTCTTCTTGGGGTTCCACGGGATGCCGTGGCGGCCGAAGGCGCGCCCGACAAGCGCGCTCATGCCGTCGCCGAACGCAAGCATGCCGGCCGCGGCCAGGGCGACGGGTAACGGGCAAAGCCAGACGAGAACAATGACGGTAAGGAGGAACCCGATGGAGGCCCAGGAGAAATGCTCTTCGGGCCGGCGGACGCGTTCGAGTTGGCGGGTCCAGAACGGGACACGGATGCCGAAGAAGAGGGAGAGGGTCTCGATCGCCAGGACGAAGAACGTGGCGGCGACGCCCACCACGGTCGCGTATTCGATGCCAGTGTAGAGCATCAGGGGAGTGACGGCCAGCCCGCTGGCCATGTGCCAACCTTTGCGGATGAGTTCCGTGCGAGCACTAATCACCCGGCTCCTCCAGGATTTCCGGGGGGAGCAGGTTGGGGATGCCTTCCTCGATGGGGTAGGCGTGTCCGCACTTCGTACAGGTGAGCGTGCCTTCGAGGATCTCGCCGTTCTCCTCTTTCTGGGCGTCGAGATGTAGCGGTTCCTTGCAGCGGGGGCAGCAGAGGATGTCGAGAAGGTCGCGTTGCATGGTGGGCCTTACCCCGCGCGCCGGACGGCCGTGAGGCGACGGCCCCCCGGCGCGGCGCGCGCGGTGACGCCATGGTACTCGTGGAGGCTCTTAATCGTGACGTCGCCTCGGTTCATGCTGGCGAGGGCGCTGGCGGCAGCCCGGGCCGCTTCGATGGTGGCCAGGAACGGAATCTGGAGGTCGACGGCGAGTCGGCGCATCATGTAGCCGTCGCGGCGTTGCGGGGCCTCGACAGAATCAGCGGGGGTGTTGATGACGAGGTGAATGAGGCCCCGCCGCATGAGGTCGATGACGTCGGGGTTCCCCTTCTCGAACACCTTGTAGACGATCTCGACCGCGAGGCCGGCGTCGCGCAGTGCAAGGGCCGTGCCACGTGTGGCGTACAGCTTGAAGCCGAGTTCGGCCAGTTCTTGGGCGACCGGGACGATTTTCTTCTTGTCCGCGTCGCGGACCGACAGGAAAACGCTCCCTTCGCGGGGCAGGCGGTTGCCCGCCGCTTCCATTGCCTTCCAATACGCGCGGCCGTAATCGTCGTCGATGCCCATGACTTCGCCGGTGGATTTCATCTCGGGGCCGAGGACCGTGTCGACGCCGGTGAGTTTGTTGAAGGGGAAGACGGGCGCCTTCACCGCGTAGTGCTTCGGGCGGGCGGCGGGAAGGTCCAGTTGGTCGAGCTTGGCCCCGATGGCGACGCGCGCGCCGATCTGGGCGAGCGGCGTGCCCGTGGCCTTGCTGACGTAAGGCACCGTGCGGCTGGAGCGCGGGTTGGCCTCGAACACGTACACTTGGCCGTCCTTGACCGCGTATTGGATGTTGATGAGGCCGACCACGCCGACGGCGAGGGCGATTTTGTGCGTGTAGTCCTCCAACGTTTTCTGAATGTCCACGGGCAACGAAGGCGGGGGGATGGTGCAGGTGGAGTCGCCGCTGTGGACGCCGGCTTCTTCGATGTGTTCCATGACGGCGCCGACGTAGACGCGTTCCCCGTCGCTCACGGCGTCGACGTCGACCTCGATGGCGTTGCCGAGGAAGCGGTCGACGAGGAGCGGCGTCTCGCGGGTCACTTCGACGGCTTCGGCGATGTATTCGTCGAGGTCCGCGTCGCTGGCGACGACCTGCATGGCGCGGCCGCCCAGCACGTAGCTGGGGCGGACCAGGACCGGGTAGCCGATGCGGCGGGCCACGGCTTTCGCCTCGTTGGCAGTGCGGGCGATGCCCGCTTCGGGCTTGGGGATGCCGAGTTTGCGGCAGAGTTCCTCGAACGTGCCACGGTTCTCGGCGCGTTCGATTGCTTCCGGCGAAGTGCCGAGGATCTTGGTCTTGAGATGGGGGCGGCGTTCGAGGGCGTGCTTGAGCGGCATGGCAAGATTGATCGCGGTCTGGCCGCCGAACTGGCAGAGGACGCCGTCGGGGTTCTCCCACTCGAGGACTTCGAGCACGTCCTCCAACGTGAGGGGCTCGAAAAAGAGCCTGTCAGAGGTGTCGAAGTCGGTCGACACCGTCTCGGGGTTGTTGTTGACCATGATGGCTTCATGGCCGGCGTTCCGGATGGCCTCGACGGCGTGGACGCTGCAATAGTCGAACTCGATGCCTTGGCCGATGCGGATGGGGCCGCTGCCGAGGATGACGATCTTCTTGCGGTCCTTCTGGGGAGCGGAATCGCGCGGAGCAGCCGTGGGCGGGTAGGTGGAGTAGAAGTAGGGGGTCTGGGCCTCAAACTCGGCGCTGCACGTGTCGACCATCTTGTAGTCGGGGAGAATGGACCATTGGCGCCGCCGGCTCCACACCTGCTCGGGCTCGAGCGTCGTGAGCTGGGCGATGTGCGCGTCCGAGAACCCCATGGTCTTGGCGCGGCGGAGCACGGCCTCCGTCGGCGCCTGGCCGGCGCGTTGCAGGTCGCGCTCCATCTCGACGATGTTGAGGAGCTTCCGGACGAAGAACGGGTCGTACGCGGTGAGCTTGGCGACCTCTTCGACGGTCCGGCCACGGCGCACGGCTTCGGTGGCCGCAAAGAGGCGCTGATGCGTGGCCTCGACGAGGAGGCGCGTGATCTCTTCATCCTTCCACGTCTTCTTGGGGACGAGGCTGAGCGAGCCAATGTCGAGGCTTCGCACCGCCTTGAGGAGGGATTCCTCGATGGTGCGGCCGATCGACATGACTTCACCGGTCGATTTCATCTGGGTGCCGATGCGCTTGTCGGCGTCGCGGAACTTGTCGAAGGGCCACCGGGGAACTTTCGTGATGACGTAGTCGAGGGCGGGTTCGAAGCTCGCCGGCGTCTTGCCGGTGACGGCGTTGGGGATCTCGTGGAGCCGCAGGCCGAGGGCGATCTTGGCGGAGACGCGCGCGATGGGGTAGCCCGTGGCCTTGCTCGCGAGGGCAGAGCTTCGACTGACGCGGGGGTTGACCTCGATGACGCGGTATTCCCAACGGGTCGGGTTCACCGAGAACTGGACATTGCAGCCGCCTTGGATGCCGAGGGCGTGGAT
>CAYVGY010000097.1:0-10990 GCA_964451065.1 uncultured Halobacteriales archaeon | reverse complement strand
GGGGTGAGCGTCGGCGGGGGCGAACGGCGGCGGCTCGACCTTCATGCCGACGAACCCGAAGACGAGCGGGCCGGGGACCCCGTTCACGGTCCAGGCCTCGCACGTCATCGTCGCGTGGAAGTTGCCCATCGTCCGTCCCTGGGTGGGAATGGGGTCCTCCAGGGACGGGACTTCGGAGTAGACGACCTGGGGCCCCACGTCGTCGATCACGTCGGCGGGCCTCCAAGGTTCCGGAAGCTCGAAGCCGAGCGGGTGGGGGTAGGGGTGGACGGAGTGGCCGCCCCCCAGGCGGCAGTTGCGGCCCGTGGCCAACGGCGGATGGAGCGCGGGTTCCGTGGGTCCGTCCGAGGAATCCGGAAGCCCCTCCGGCGCGTCGGGCGAGGTAAGGCATCCCGGCAGGAAGGCGAGCAGGAGCGCGGCGATGAGGGTCGCCCGGCGCATGGTCGGTTCCACGCGCGGAGCCAGCTTTAGCCTTTTTGGATACCGGGTGGTGCAGGACGGCTAGGCTGTTTTTCGGGCGAGGGAGAGGAAGGGTTCCACGTTGGGGGCGTATCCGATGAACCCGTGGTCGGGGCATTCCTGGCGGATGTGTTCGGAGCCGTCCTTGAACGTCTGGATGGCGAGCGCGCACGGTTTGTTGCAGGTGGGGCAGAGGATGCTGTGTTCGCGCGCCGTGGGCTTGGTGCCGAGCGGTTCGCGCTGGGCTCCCTTGGGCGCGGGAGGTTCGAGGGCCTTGTAGGAGAGTGCGTCGGCGCGCTTGTTCTGTTCGCGCGGGATCCATCGGACGTCGATGGATTGAAACTCGGCGGCCAGCTCCTGGACCCGTTGGAGGAACGGCCGGAGGCGGGGTTCACGGACGCGGAACTTTCCAAGCAATTGTTGGATCACGAGGTTGCTGTCGCCGCGGATGAGGAGGTCCTTGATGCCGGCCTCTTTGGCCCGTTCCATCCCTCGAATGATGGCCGTGTATTCGGCCTCGTTGTTGGTGCCTACGCCTTCCAGCTTCTCGCTAATCTCGACCAGGAGGCCGTCGGGGCCTTCCAGCACGACGCCGATGCCCATCTGGCCGGGGTTGGGCATACAGGCCCCGTCGAAGTGGAGCGTCGCCTTCACGGGGTTCCTGAGAGGGTTCAGCCTTAAGTCGGTTCCTCCGCTCCGCCGACCGTCGCGTCCCTGGGGCGGTCCGGCGCCGTTTGCGGGCGCCCTATGAGTCTTCCGGACGAATCATCCAGACCCATCGTCTGGACGAGGGTTTCCGGCCCCTTATCGCCCCGCCCGAAGGATGACCAGGATGGTGAACCCGATGGTTCCAAACCCCAAAACCCACAAGACCGTGTTCCGCCTGCTGGCAGTGGGCGCCCTCGCCCTGCTTTTGACGGCCGGCTTGGCTGCCGTGGCCAGCGCAGCCCCCGACCGCATGAAGCACGACGCCGACCCCTCCGCGGAACGGCCCCAGCACCGCGGCGAGCCCGCCGAGTTCACGATCGAACTCGCCGGAACCGCGACGGACCAGAACAATGAGACGTACCGCGTCGAGCTGACGGGCCATGGCGTCGGCAAGGTCAATCCTCGCGAGCGCGGTGCCGACGTGCGCGGCCTTGTGTTCGTCCATGCCAAGGTCCTCGACGCGAACGGGTCCGTGATCCGGGAAGGCGACAGCCTGGCCCGGTTCATGTCGGAGTCCAAGGGTGACTCCACGCACTGGCGCCTCGTCGGGTTCTTCGGCCCGATGCTCGCCCACCGCCCGCACCTCGTGATTCGTGGAACGGCAAACGAGACCGCCCAAGGCCAATGGACCCTCGAAGGCGGCGGTAAGGCCGTCGTGAAGCTCGGGCCGGACGCGGAGCGCGCCAAGCTCGACTTGGACGTGGCCGGTTCGCTCCAGAAACTCTAAGCCGTGACCCGAAGCGCCCCGACCGTCCCCGGGGCGCTCGTCTCTTCCCCTAGTGCTTTTTCGGCGCCACGGCGACCTTCGCCGCGTGCTCCTGGTCCTCGAGCCATTTCTCCGCGTCCATGGCGGCCCGGCACCCCGCCGCGGCGGCCGTGATCGCCTGGCGGTACCGCGCATCGTGGACGTCGCCGGCCGCGAACACGCCGGGGACGCTCGTGGACGTGTGGTTCTTGAGGACGACGTAGCCCTTGGCGTCCACGTCAACCTGGCCTCGGAACACCTTCGTGTTGGGCTCGTGGCCGATGGCGAGGAAGAATCCTTGCGCCTTCCGCTCGCTCACCACGCTCGTCTTGAGGTTGCGCAGGCGGGCGCCTTCGACCTTCTCGGTGCCGAGGACCTCCTCCACGACCGAGTCCCACACGACCTGAATCTTGGGGTGCGTGAGGACCCGTTCCTGCATGATCTTGCTGGCGCGAAACTCGTCGCGGCGATGGACGATGGTGATGGTCTTGGCGAACCGGGTCAGGAACAGGGACTCCTCCATGGCGCTGTCGCCGCCGCCCACCACGATGAGGTCCTTGTCGGGGAAGAAGGCACCGTCGCACGTGGCGCAAGAAGACACGCCGTGGCCCCGAAGCCTGGTCTCGCTGGGGATGCCGAGCCACTTGGCGGAGGCGCCCGTTGCGATGATGACGGATTCCGCTTCGAAGAGTTCTCCTTCCGCATCGAGTCGGAAGGGACGGCGCTGGAAGTCCACCTTCGTGACGTTCTTGTCGACGATCTTGGCACCGAACCGCTCGGCCTGCTTGCGGAACAGGTCCATGAGTTCCGGGCCCAGGATGCCGGTGGGGAATCCTGGATAGTTCTCGACCTCGGTGGTGAGCATGAGTTGGCCGCCGCTCTCGCGGCCGGAAATGACGACGGGCTCGAGTCGGGCGCGGGCGGCGTAGATGGCAGCGGTGTAACCTGCGCAGGCTCCGCCGACAATCACGACCTTGTGGGCCACCATGAAACGTCCCTCAGCCGCGGTTTCACATAAACGTTTGCTTCCACAAGGGTCGCGCCGGTGCGGTGACGGCGGGCCGGGAACGCCCTATCCTCGCCGGCGCAAGAGGAGGGCAGCAAGCGCCACGGCGCCAAGAGTCCAGGCGCCGAGGACGACGAAGGCTCGGCCGACGTGGCCGGCCTCTCCCGTGCCGAGGATGACCCATTCCATGCCTTCGAGGAAGTAGGTGAGCGGCATGGCGCGCGCTGGGATCTCCAGGTAGGCGGGGAGCCGCTCCACGGGAATGAAGACGCCGCCCAGGATCACTTGCGGCGCGATGACGATGGGGATGAATTGGAGAATCTGAAACTCGTTGTGGGCGGCAAACGATAGGAGGATGCCAAGCCCGAGCGCGCTCAACGCCCCGGCGAGTTCGAGTAGGAAGAAGAGGGTGACGCCGTGCTGGAACTCGACGTCGAGGAAGAGGGTTCCCGCGGCGAGTAGGGACAGAGCGACGACGAGGGCAAGGGCGCCGAACCCGACGATGTAGCCGAGGACGAGGCCGACGCGTTGGGCGGGGCTGGCTAGGACGCGTTCGAGGGTGCCGGATTGGCGCTCCCGCAAGAACCCGATCGCGGTCAGGAGGTAGGTGAGGAAGTACGCGAAGAAGCCTAGGAGGACTGGCTTCACGAAGTCGGCGTCGAAGCGTTGCGGGGGCACTTCGTCGAGGACCTCCCCGAAGAGGTAGACGATGAAGAAGGGGGCGAAGAGGACAAGGCCGAGCGTCCTGGGATCGCCTCGGAGGCCCATCCAGATGCGCGTGGCTACGGTGAAGGTCCCTTTCATCCGGAGGCCTCCGGCCGCGTCAGTGCCAGGAAGGCGTCCTCGAGGCGTTCGCGTCGGGTGCGGGCAAGGATCGCACGGGGCTCGTCGAATGCGAGCACGGATCCGTCGCGCAAGAGCAGGACGCGATCGCATCGTTCCGCTTCCTCCAGGTAGTGGGTGGAAAGGAGGATGAGGGCTCCGCCGGCGGCGAGGCGGCGGAAGGTCTCCCACATGCCGGCCCGGAGCACGGGGTCGATGCCGACGGTGGGCTCGTCGAGGAAGAGGAGGCGGGGTTCGTGGACGAGGGCGCAGGCGAGGCTGGTGCGTCGGCGGAGCCCGCCGGAGAGGTTGGCGACGCGGTCGCGGGCCCGGTCTTCAAGATGGACCAACTGGAGCACGCGTCGCGTGCGCGCCGCGCGTTCCGCCCGCGGTACGCGGTAGATCCGAGCGAAGAACGCGACGTTGCTCCAAACGGTCAATTCGGGGTAGAGGGCCTCGGTCTGGGGCATGTAACCCACCGGCGACTCCCCGGGCCGTCGCATCGGCGTGGGGCGCCGTCCCTCCACGAGGGCCTCGCCGGTCGTGGGCTCGACCAAGCCCAGAAGGATACGTAGCAGCGTGGTCTTGCCACAGCCGTTGGGGCCCACGAGGCCCACCACGGCGGGCCGGTCGATGCTGAAGCTCACGTCGCGCAGCGCCCAAGCCTTACCGAACCGCTTGGCGAGGTTGCGTGTCAGAATGCGCGTCGATGGGCCCTCGCGAGCGGACTGGAGCCGGTGCGAGAACTCCATGGTGGGCGGGGGCGGAAGGGATGCGTCGATTGTAGTCTTTGCGGGCGGCGGGCAGGCGTTGGGTCGGCGGAATTCCGAGCGTCAGTTCTTCATGGCTGACGGGTCGAGGCCTTGTTGTTCGAGGAGCGCGCGGAACGTGGCCTCCCGTTGTTGCATGATTCCGCCCTCGGCGAAGTATTTCCGGATGGCGTTGAGCCAATCGCCGCTCCGCGTGGCCGCCTTCATGGTTTGGAAGATTTCGTCCAGCTCGTCCATGGAGGGGTCCCGGTAGCGGTCGACGTGCACGGCGAGATCCGTGGGCGTCCTGGGTTTGGGGGCGCCCTTGTGGACGGGCTTTCCGACGGTGAGGCCCCACAGCGGGAGGACGCCGACCGGTAGACCAAGGAGCCGGGCGAGGTCGGGGGCGTGGTTCTGGACGCCGCCGATGTAGCAGGTCCCGTAGCCCAGCGCCTCGGCGGCCGTCACAAGGTTTTGGGCAAAGAGGGCGGCGTCGGTGATGCCGAAGAGGAGGGCGACGGCCGGCTGAATGCCGAGGCGCTCGCCGCGGTGCTCCAGCAGCAGCCGGAGGCGGCGCACGTCCAGGCAAACCACGAGGAGCCGTGGGGCGGCGTGGACGTGGGCCTGGTCCCCGGAGAGGATGGCGACGTCCCGTCGCAGGTCAGGAGACCGGATCTCGATGGCGCAGTACATCTGGCCCGTGGCGTCGGTGGAGGCTTGTTGGCCGCAAGCCAACATCGCGCGCCAGTGGTCGTCCGGGACGGGCTCCGGCGCATAGTCGCGGACGCTGGCGTGGGAACGGAGAAGAGACAAGGTCTCGTTCATCGGCGACCGGGTCCGGCCAGAGCCCGGCAGTTGAAAACCATGTCCCCCCTCATTGGGCGTGCCTGTGGAGGATCTCGAGGAGCCGGTACTCGGCGGCTCCCGTGCGTTGGCACCAGAGGATGGCTTCCTTTTGGGATGGTCGCAACGTGTCGCCTTGGCTCTTGACCTCGCAGAGGAAGGCACGACGGCCCCCCGTCTCCCACGCGAACCAGTCGGCCGCCGTGGGATCATGACCGAGCAGGAGTCCCTCGAGGAGCGCGAGCAGACGCTCGTCGCCTAAGGTGGTGAGGAGGTCGTCGAGGCGTTGGTCGGAAAGGTACCGACCGAAGGCGGGCAGCGAATCATCGGGACCGGGCTGGTCGCGGTAGAAGGGGCGACGGCGGAGCTCGTCGATGCCTTCGGCGAGAAGGGGTCGGAGGCCGCGGGTCCGGGCCTCTTGGAACCGTTGCTGGGCCCGTTGGACCCACTCGAACGGGCTGAGTCGTCCCTGTAGGAAAGCGGCGGGCCACGCGTCGGATCGGAAATGGGCCGCGGGGCGGCCCACGAGGAGCGCGAACATCCGGCGAAAG
Source organism: uncultured Halobacteriales archaeon (assembly GCA_964451065.1). Classification (GTDB taxonomy): domain Archaea; phylum Thermoplasmatota; class E2; order JACPAO01; family JACPAO01; genus CAYVGY01. Next base: position 5,107 of record CAYVGY010000097.1, on the reverse strand, counting down.
ACGGCCGGGTGGACCGCGTCGAAACCGAGGCGCTGCAACGCCTCGCGAGCCACGTTCTCGACGGTGGCGGCGTCGCCTAGGTGGTTGTAGAACAGCTTGCGGGAGCTTTGCGCGTAGCGGGCGCCGTCATAGTCGACGAAGAAGCGGAGGCTGGGGACGTAGGCGGCGCGCGCGAACAATGACTCCGCGGTGATGAGGACACGGGCGTCGAGCACGCTCTCGAGCACGCCGTGGCTTACGCCGAGGCGCACGAAGTGGGGCAGGGAGACGAGGAACGTCGGTCGCGTGGCGGCGTCCGCGACGAAGAAGTAGGGGAGTCGCTCGAGGAGGACGCGAATCGACTCGCTCGGGACGGGCTGGACGCGGGCGCCGAACCACCCGTGCATCGCCTCCTCGAGGACGCGGTGCCGCCCGTGCCAGAGGACCCATCGGCGCCGGCCAGGGCGCGGCCGCGAGGGTCGCGCCGCCACGACGGCGCCGTCGAGGCCCTCGCGCGACCGGGAGAGGTATTCGAGCGTGGGGGACGCGACCGTGTAGGGCGCGTCGAGGTGCTCTTCCCAGGCGGGTTCCTGGGGCAGATGTGCGAAGTAGCGGCGCGTCCAGTCGTGGGCCAACGCTACGCCAAGCGTGGGCGCACCCCGTCCCGCGGGCATGAAACCTCATTCCCGGCGCAGCGCATCACTCCATGGGGGAGGTAGGTGGAAGTGACCCCCGCCAAGGAACGATACCCTTTTTCGTGGCTGCGGCCGTGATGACTGCGTGAACCTGGATGCTCGACCCCACGAATGGCCAACGGTATTCCGTCTCTGGCTGGCGGCGGCCGCCGGCCTCGCCTGGGCGCTGCTATGGTTTGGCCTCAGCAGCATCAGCTTGGCGGGGCCGTGGTTCGCGTGGTTCACCGTGGGAACCATTGTCCTCTTTGCGCCCGTCCTCGCCGTCCTTGGCCGAGGCCGGTGGGACCTCATCCTTCTCCTGTTCGTCGCCTTCGTCGTCTCCTTCGCGGCGGCGTTGGGCTTGTCCACGACTCGCGCGGGGTCGGGGTCCTTGACGCTGGAATTGGCGCGCGGGATGGCGTCGCGGGCGGCCATCGCTTGGATTCCCGCGTGGGCAGCCGCCGGCTTACTCTTCGTGTTCCTGGCGGCGCGCCGGCGTGCAAGACCGACCCCTGGGCTCGTTTAAAAGTCCCAGTTCCGAAGCCGAGTCCACAAGACTCTTATAGTGTCGGGGGAAAGTTGGCGTCGGATGGTTCGCTGGACCCTGTACGGGGTCGCGCTAGTGTTCGTTCTTAGCGGCTGCCTTGGGAAGGACCCCGCCGCGGGCCAGCAGGGGTCCGGGACCCCCACCGGAGACGATTCCACTCCCCCGCCCGACCCGACAGGCGACGGGACGACGGGTGGCGGAGCCGGGTCTGGCAACAACGGCACGGGGCCCGGCGGCGGCAATTCAGCGCCGCCCGAAGACTACGGCCCCTGGCCCGACATCGCCTCCGCCACCATCCGGCCCGGCGTCCAAGTCGCGGCGGGCGGGAGCCAGTGCACGAGCAACTTTGTGTTCCGAACCCCGGACAACGCGACCCTCTACCTCGGCCTTGCCGCGCACTGCGTGGACACCATCAAGATCGGCGATCCAGTCACGATCGGCGGCCAGCACGGCACCCTTGCCTATTCGTCGTGGAAAGCCCAGAACCTCACCGACTGCGACGGCGGCGCATCGGCCGGGTGCGTCAACGATTTCTCGCTCATCGAACTCAAGCCCGGCGACCGCAACAAGATCCACCCGGCCATGCTCCACTTCGGAGGGCCCGTGGCGCTGCGCGACGCCGCGGAATTGCGCCTCGGCGACAAACTCCTCAGCTACGGCAACAGCGACACGCGCAGCCCCCTGGGCCTTCCGCCCGTCGACCCCACCAACTGGCACGAAGGGGTCGTGGTCTCGCCCCCTTCCGGCGCGGAGTTCAAGGCCGTCATGCCCGGAAAGATCCCCGGCGACTCCGGAAGCGGCGTGATGAGCAAGGACGGCAAAGCCGTGGGAGTCTTCGTGAACATCTGCATCTCCCCCTGCCCGGGCCTCAACGGCATCGTGAGCCTCAAGGCGGCCATCGACCTCGCGTACGCCAAGGGGGGCCTCCAGGTCGAGGTGGCCACGTGGGAACTCCTGGACGAGGGCGTCCTTTGAAGCCCCGCCCGCAACCTTAATCCCGGCTCGATGCGCTGGGCGTTCGTGCGCCCGTGGCTCCCGGCCCTCGCCGTCGCCGTGGTTTCACTCGCGTCGGTGCCCGCGGACGGCGCCGAGCTCCGTGAACGCGTCTACCAGGTCGCCAACCTAGTCCACGTCGACGTCTGGTCGAATCTGACGTTGTCAGGGGGCGAGGCGAACCTGGCCCGCCAAGAAGCGGATTCGAACGACGACCTCACGGTGACGCCCGACGAGGCCACCGCCTACGAGGATTACCTGGTCGAGACGACCGATGAAGGGCTCTCGGATCCCCAGGTACTCTTGGACCGCGCCGTCCCCCGACTCCAGAAAACGGCGTCGGTCGCAATCCGCGGCATCGTGGGACCGGCCACGTCGTCGGCGTCGGTCGAGTATGATTTCGCTCTCTCCATCGACTTCGTGGAGGAGGCCCTCCAAGACGAGCACCGGCTCCAGCGCGAGGCGCGCACCTCCGACAAGGGCCCGCTCAAGGTCACGGTCCCGGCCCCGTTCGTGGCCATCAAGGGCCGCGGCATCGACGATTTTGCCGTGATGGACGGCGGCCGCACGGTGACGGGTCGCAGCGACGGCGTCACCGACCTCGACCTCATCTTCATGCATCAGGACGCCGCCGCCACGTACGTCCCGCCAAGCGAGGAAGACCCCGAAGCCGGGGGGTCAAGCCGGAAGGACCTTCCGGGTTTGAGCCCCTCACTCTCGGCGGCCGGCTGCGCGTCCGCCGCCCTTGGATTGCTTCGGCGCCGCGCCTGATGCGCTGGTCAACCTTTTTGTCGCGGGCGGGACTTCCCGCGACGATGGCTCTTCTGCTCCTCGAATGGAAGTCGGCGCTGTACGAACGGAACGACCGCCGGCTGCGTGAAGCGCCGAACCCGCCGCGGGCGCGCCGCCTCTTCGCCGAGCGCCTTACGATCTTCCGGCGCGTGGAGCGCCTCGTGACCGCGCTCCGGATGACGACGTACGCCGCTGTCGCGGTCGCGGCCCTCTCGCTGGGGGTGAAGTACCTCGAATCCTACCCAGCGTTTGGACGGGCGATCGATGTCCTGGCGGGCACGTCGTCGAGCTTGGCCGTCCTGCTCTTGATCGGCTTGCAGTTAGGCGCCCGATGGCTCGACCTGGCCGGACTCGAGCTTTCCTACCTCTCGGCGGAAGGAAGAATGAGGACCTGACTCGGCGACGGCGGACTTACTCCGCGGGAGCCGGGACGGGTGTTGGCTGTTCCTCGACGAAGTCGAGGATGTGCGCCAGGTGGGCCAGGTGGACGAACGCCTTGTAGCCGTGGTCGATGAAAAGGTGGCGGAACGGGTTCGTGTGCGGGTTCCAGCTGTCCACGTGAAGGACGAACCGGTCATGGTACTCTTTCACGTGAATCGTCTGATGGCGAAGCCGGTCGCGGTATTGGCGGACCGCGCCGCGGGATCGGCCTAGGCGGCTCCGCCGGTAGGGCGGTGGCGCGGCGACCGCGTGTTTGGGGATGACCAGATTGGTCTTCCGGGGAAGGGAACGGGTGAGGTCCTCAAGTTCCGTCCAGTTGAGGCGCCGGGGGTTCGGCGGCGTCGCGGCTGCCATGCTGACGCTCCCGTTGTCCTCCTATTGAATATAAAAATTATATGGTGGGGGCGTTGGTGTTGGATGCGCTCGTCGGCCCTTTGCCCACATCTGACCTCCCCGCGTCGCCCGGCGGTGGGTGGGGCGTTGGGCGCCGGACGGCCACAACTTTTTCCCGCGCCAGACCATGGTGAACACGTGGAAGACGTAGTGGCGTGCAGGGTTTGCGGGGGCCTCGTGCTGCAACGGCTCCAGGCCCAACACGCCGCGTTCCACCAGCACCACGGCCACGTCCAGACGGTCGATTTCTCGGAACCGCTTGAACTGGCCGACCAGGATGACCTGGCACGGCTTTCTGCCGGCTCCACAAACAGGTAGAGGGCGCACGCCGGGCCGGCTTCGGCGAAGGATGGAAATGCGGCCTCTGGCTACTTAACGCGGCGCTCGTTTCGGACCTCGGGACGGCATCCGTCCCGCGCGGGGAACGATGAGCGCCATCGACGTCCAGGTCCGGCAATACAAGCGCACCCGCCTTCAAGGCGGTGCGCTCATCGTGAGCATCCCCCACTTTGGCGTGGGGAGCCTCTTGGTGACGGACTTCCTCCTACAGGCGCTGAGCATGGATCAGGTGGCGTGCCTGGAGTCGGACGGGTTTCCCCCGATCGCGATGCTGCGGCAAGGGAAGCCCCGGGCGCCGGCCCGAATCCACGCCGACGCGAAGGCGAAGATCGCGGTGGCCCGGTGCGAGTTCAACCTGCCCGCCCATCTTGCGGCGCCGACCGCCAAGGCGCTGCTCACGTGGGCCAAACAGCAGAAGCTGCAAAGGGTGGTCGCCCTGGACGGCGTCGTGCGGGCCCCCGGGGGCGACGGGGCCGCTTCGGAGCCAGAGATCCGCCTGGTGACGACCTCCAATCAGCTGCGGGCAGACGCGAAGATGGCCGGTGTCGAAGAACTCAGCCGCGGCGTCTTGGGCGGCGTTCCCGCGATGCTCCTGCTCGAGTCGCGTTTCGTGCCCGCCGTCGAAGTGGGAACGCTTCTGGCCACGTTCGATGACGCCATGCAGGATGCGCGATCGAGCCTGATGTTCGCCTCCCTGCTTCAGCGCCTCTTGCCTAGGCTGAAATTCAACGTGAAGGGGCTGGAAGCCAACGTGGCCGAGTTGGACGCGGAGGTCCGCGCCCTTCAGGAAGGCGCTGAGAAAGCGCTCGAGCGGCTCTTCAAGAAGTCAGAGCAACCGCCGGCGATGTACGGATAAGCGGGGTCCGATGGCGCGCCCCGACAGCCATTGGGGCCGGATTAGCCTGGCTTTTCGCGCCGAGCTTGCCATTGTAGTTCCCGGCGCCCCATG
>CAYVGY010000096.1:0-11337 GCA_964451065.1 uncultured Halobacteriales archaeon | reverse complement strand
GTCGATTCCAACGCCCGAAATCTACTACGCGGAGAAGGGAAAGGGCGCCACGCTCGACGGACGCCGCCTCAGACCCCGCCGGTACGACGCCGAGGAAGTCCTCATTGGCACCGCGCTCGACTACGAAGAGGGCCTCCACCTTCCCCACGGCCACCCCGTTCACTTCCGCGACCTCGGCAGCGCCGCGCTCGAGATGTGCCTCGTGGCCCGCGGAAGCCTCGACGGCTTCCTCGCCAAGCAGCCCCTCGTCCGCATCATTGACATCGCCGCCAGCACCCTCATCGTGCGCGAGGCCGGCGGACACGTCCTCGACCTCAACAAGAAGCCGTTAAACGTCGGGTACGGCCTCCGCCACCGGTTCTCCATGCTGGCTCTAAGCGACCTCCGGGTCTGGGGAGCGCTCCACGCATGAAATGGGCGCTCGTGGCCAAGCCGGACCTCGGCACCTACCTGCGCGACGCGAAGGCCATTTACGATTATCTCGGGAAGAAGAAACAACCTCTCGTGGTCGAATCCGTCCTTGCGAGGGAGCTCCACACGAAGGGCGTTCCGCTCCCGGACCTCAAGGCCGACGTCTTCGTCTCGCTGGGGGGCGACGGCACCATCCTCCTCACCCTGATGCACACCGACAAACCCGTGCTCGCGATCAACGCCGGCGGGATGGGCTTCCTGAGCGAGATCGAGACCAAGTACAGCCTGAACGCCATCGACCGCATCCTGCGCCGCGACTACCGCATCGACGAACGCCACAAGCTCGCCTGCTACCTCGGCAAGCAGCGGCTCCAGGACGCCGCCAACGAGGTCACCCTCCAAACCGCGAAAATCGCCAAGCTCATCAAGTTCCGCGTCGAGATCGACGGCGAAGTGAGCGACACGCTGCGGGGCGACGGCGTCATCGTCGCCACCGCCACCGGAAGCACCGGCTATTCCCTCAGCGTCGGCGGACCCATCCTCCACCCCAGCGTGGAAGCGGTCGTGGTCGGTCCCATCGCGCCGTTCCGCCTCGGCGCCCGGCCCATCGTCGCGCCCAATTCCAGCACGATCACCATCACGCTTCTGGAACGCAAGATCCAGGACGAGGTTCCGGCCAAGCTCGTCATCGACGGCCAGTACGGCTACGGCGTCACGGCGGAGACGCCCATCGTCGTCAAGCCGAGCAAGAGGAAGGCCCGTTTCATCCGGTTCAACGGCGGCTTCTACGACCGCGTCCGGACCAAGCTCACGCGGTGAGCCACGTGGGCCTCTTCGGTCGTCGCAAAGAAGCCCCGCCATCCCCGCCTTCGCCGCGTCCCAAGATCCGCCGCGACGTCATCGACCTCATCTGCGAGACCGCCAAGAGCCAACACCCGCACGAGTTCGGCGCGGTCCTGCGCGCCGAGAAAGGGGTCATCACAGAATTGTTGGTCGTTCCCGGCACGGTAAGCGGCCGCAGCCACGCCATTTTCCACCTCAGCATGCTCCCCATCGATTTCTCCGCCAAGGGAACCGTTCACAGCCACCCGGGGAGCGTACCGCTTCCGAGCGAGGCCGACCTGGACCTCTTCCGTCGCTACGGCAACTTGCACATCATTGTGGCGGAGCCGTACACGACCAGGACCTGGCGTGCGTACAACGGCCGCGGCGAACCCGTTCAGGTCGACGTGGTCGATTAGGGCTCCGCGCCGGCGGCCACCTGGTGGGCGTACGCCACCGTGCTCGAGCCCTGGCCACGGAACTCCGCCCACGCGAAGTGGAGAACGCCGTCGGGCCCAAACTCCATCTCGAAGAAGTCCCCCAACTCCCGGTCCCCGCTGCAGAGCGCGCCCTGCGTGCAGATGACGCCGGCCGGCTTGACAGGACGCGTGTTCACCCGCGCCAGGGTGGCATTGGGCACCGGCGAGTCCGCGCTGTGGACGTCCAGGACCCAAAGGTCCCACTGTCCATCGGCCGCGCCGGGCGCTCCCGTCGCGTTCGTCCCGAACCAGGCGATGGCCACGTGGCCCGTCTCGTTAGCGCGCGACCATAGGAACGCCTTGGATCCACCGTGGGCGGGCAACGCCACGGGCGTAGACCACGTCAGGGCGTCATCGGTGGAGTACCGCAGGTTGACGCTGTAGTTCCCTTCGCCCTCCAGGGTTGCACCATACAGCGTCCCATTCACGTCGCGGGATAGCCACGTCATGGAGAGTCCTTCCGTAACCACCGGAAACGGCCGCAGGGTCCAAGTCCGAGCGTGGTCCTGCGTGATTCCAACAAATTCCCCGCCCCTCGCGGATCCCAGGGGCACGTAGAGGACGCCGTTCGATTTGTCCACGATGGGCCGATCCTCGAAGAGAGCATCCCCTTCGGCCGTGGCCGGGGAGCCCGGAACGAAGGTGCGCCCGTGGTCCTCCGAGTAACTCGTCCAGGCGCCGCCGGGCAATTGGTTGCCCGACAGGTACAGCTTCCCGTCCCCGAACGCGTCAATCCATTGGCGGTCGATTCCGGGCACGGGGGACGCCGCCGGGTTGGCGGTCCACGTGGAGCCCGCATCCCGCGAAGCGTAGAGCGTCGCGCTCGCCACATAGAGGTCGCTATAGTAGACGTTGTTGGCGGCGTCCACGGCCAGTTCGCCGTCGCCGCTCACGCCCGCCTGTCGGTCTTGACCAGCCACAGGCCGGGGCGAGACGTCCTCGAACGTCGTGCCGCCGTCCCGGCTTTTCCAAACGCGGCTGGCCTGCTGCGACAGATGCTTGCTCACATAGACGGTGCCGTCGGGGCCGACCTCAAGGGCCGGTTCGCTGCCGGAGATCCGTTCGTCCAGGTAGAGAGTCGGCGTGAACCGCAAGGCCGGGAGACGTCCCGGGGGCTCCGTAGGTCCCTCGTCGTTGGGGTCCTCAGCGCTCTCTGTGAAGCAGCCCGCCATCCACGCTCCGAGGAGGAGCGGGACCGTCCAAGCGCCTCGCACGTACGCGTCAAGACCCCCCAGGGGATGTAGGTTGCGCCAAGGTCGGGCCCGAGGCCGATTCAACCGCGTCGGGCGACCTTCGTCTTGCGGCCCTTGTCGTCGATGGCCACGAACACGCCGGTGACGTCGAGGACCTCCCAACGATCCGTCGACGTCGGTCGCCCGGCGGACACCTTGAGCTCGATGCTGAGGCTGGTCTTGCCCCATCGCGTCACGCGGCCCCAGAACTCGACGATGTCGCCGGGCCGCACCTGCCGCTTGAAGTCGATCTCCGTGAACGCTTTCGTCACCATGTTCGCGTTCTTCGTGAGGAGCCCCGCATAGATGGCGCCCGCCTCGTCTACCCACGCCATCATGTTTCCGCCCCAGAGCACGCCGGCGTGCCCCGTGTCCTTGATGAGGCACAGGCGCCGCGTGATGAGGTCGAAGCCCTCGGGACCCTGCACGGACCGACCATGCCGACCACCCCGTATAGCGTTCACGCTTCGAACCCAACAGAAGCGTATTTGTCGGGGCGCCCCGTTCGAACGTCGTGGGCTCCATCCTCCTGGGCGACGGCGAAGACCTCCTCGCCCGCTTCCGGCCCCATCCGGCCAGCTACCTCGGCCGCTACCTGCTTGACGCCATTTGGCTTGCGTATGGGTTCGTCGCCTGGGGCTTCCACCGCGCCAACCCCGCGTACGACTGGACGAGCTTGGCCGCGTTCGTCGCCCTCTGCCTCGGCCACGTGGCGGTCCTCCGCCTCCTCAAACGCGGCGGTGCCGCCCGCCCCATCGTATGGGGACTCGCCGCGCTGGGGCTCATGATCGCCATCCCCCTCGGCTACCATCTGCGCGACGCCTGGATCCCCCTCTATCCGCCCGCGCTCGGCGTCCTCGCCACAGCGCTCGGCGTCGCCGCCACCGAGTTCGACCGGCTGCGCCGCATCCACCACCTGACGAGTCGCCGGATCCTGCTCCGCACCGGCATCGGTCGCCTCACCGAACGATCCGTCGATTTCGACCGGATCGAGACCGTCCAGTCAAGCCAGGGTGCCCTCGGCCAGATGTTCGGCTACGCCCACCTCGGTTTGGTCTACCACGCCCGCGGAAAGAAGAGGGAGGGAAAGTCCATGACCACCGAGGAATTGGTGGGCGTCCCCAACTGGCAGGTCGTCAAGCACCAGATCGAGACCGCCCTGGCGGAACAGCAACTGCCGGCCAAGGAGCGCCAGAAACGCGTGGAAGAGCGCCGACTGCGAGAATCCATGCGCGTCCTGGCCCAATGGACGCGCACCGAACGCGCGTAGCTCCGGAATACTTTTCAGGCCCCGCCCCTCTGACGCGGACCGTGTCGCTCCTCATCGTCGGCGCCGGCCACGTCTTCCGCATCGAGGAGCCCATCGACGCCCTCATCCAAGCGGAACACCCGGATGTGGTGGCCTTGGAACTCGACCCCAACCGCTACCAGGGCCTCCTCCAACGCGCCGCCGGCACGTACGACGTTGAAGCGGCCCAGAAGAGTGCGCCCGCCATGTACCGCCGCCTCGCCAAGTTCCAGGAAGACCTCGCATCGAGCCTAGGCACGAACGTCGGGGGCGAGATGCTCGCCGCGGCGCGCGCTGCCCAACGCGTGGGAAGCCGCGTCGTCCTCGTCGACATGAACGCCCAAGACCTGGTCGGTCGCTTGTGGGCCGAGATGTCGTTGTGGGAACGGACCCGGATCTTTTTCGCCTCCATCGCGGCCCGCATCCCTTGGAAACGCGGCCGCAGCGTCGAACAAGAGGTCGCCCGCTACCAAGCCAACCCCACCAAGTACCTCGACGAGCTCGGCAAGAGCTACCCCACCCTCAAACGCGTCCTTATCGACGAACGGAACCAACACATGGCGGCCCAACTACGCGGCCTGGTCCAACAGGGCCAACGCGTCGTCGCCGTCGTCGGGGACGGCCACGTAGATGGGCTCAACGTCTTGCTCTCTGATCTCAAGCCGCGCGCGGTCCGCCTGGCGGAATTGCGCGCCACGAAAGGCGCGCGCATCCAGTGGAAGTTCGGCCCCAACCGGGACAGCGTCTCGTTCAGCTTCCAGCAGCAGAGCCTCGAAGGCACCGTCGAGTTCGCCGGCCGCGGCTCAACGCCGAAGCTCGGCTAGGTTGTGCTCGATCTCCGACAGGAGCTCCACGGCCTGGTGGATGTGGTCGAGCTTCTCGGCGATGGAGTCGGCCTTCTCGGCCCATCCTAGGAGCGTCTTGATGTCGGCGAGGTTCTTGTTCACACTGAGCTTCAAGGCGTCCTCGTAGAGCTTCCCCTTGTTGTTCATCACTTGCCCCCGCCGTTGCGGATGTCCGCCTTGTCGTCCTCGTCGAAGTCGTTGGGGATCCGGTCGAGGCCCGGCAGGCCAAACGTGTTTTCGACGGCCCAGTACATCACGGAGTTCCTGTTCTGGCTATGACGAGGATGCTCGCCGTCCTCGTGGTCGTTCACCATCTCGAGCCCGTTGTTCACGAGGCCGATGGCGTGGCCGAATTCGTGGACGAGGACCGCCTTCTCGATGTCGGCGGTGTTGAATTTCAATCCGAGGAGGCCTCCGGACGAGTCCACCGTGTCCTTGAAGATCGCGATCGACGTCTCGCCGTACTGGACGCCCAACACCTTCCCCTCGTCGGAGTCGTCGGCGTGGTGCCCGTTCAGATAGAGGACGTAGAGGACGATGGTGTTTCCGCCCGCGTGCTCGTCGCGTTCGTCCTTCTCAAGCTCAAGCAGGTCGTTGTTGGAGTAGCTCGTATCGGAGCTGGAGATGGCGTGCTCGGTCATCGAGACGCCGTCCGGCTTCGACAGGCGTTCTGTGGCGCGTTGCTTGAGGAGGTTGACGGCTTCCGTCCGTGGCTTGAACCCTTCGACGTAGTCGACCTCGATGAGCAGCCGGCCGTACTTGGAACCCGACACGAAATCGCCGGCAGCCTCCTCCGGGTCTCCGAAGCAGCCTGCCATCGTCGAGGCAACGAAGACGACCACGACGCCGATGGGAAGGGCGCGCATCACCCACCCATGGTCCCGCTCTGCTCTAAGTGTTTTGGTCAAGGCCTCAATACACGGAACGGGCGCGGGGGGATTCGAACCCCCGACCCCCGGCTTAGGAGGCCGGAGCAATATCCAGCTATGCTACGCGCCCAGGCGTTCCCGGGACCAATCCACGGTCGGATAAAGTCGCTTCGATGCGGCACGGTTAAGTGGCGCGCGGCCGTCCTGCGGGCGCCTTGCGCCCGGGCCTCCTGTTCCTGGCATCCGCAATTGCCCTCGTTCCTTCCGCCGCGGCGGATGTGCGGATCGAAGCGTTCGCCTTCGATCTCGCGGGCAGCTCCGGCGACGACGCGATCTGGGTCGAGAACCTCGGCGAAGACATGGAGAGCCTGGATGGTTTCACGCTGGCCGACGGAGAGGGCGAGATCGCGTTTCCAGCCGGCGTCTGGTTGACTCCGGGCTCGACCTTGACGGTGGCCGTGAACCGTTCGGCGTATCGCGAGTCCACCAGCGACGAGCCGGAGTTCGCTGTCGACGAGCCGGGGGCCAATGGGCAGATGGCGGTGACGGACGCCCGATTTCTGCTCGCTCAGGACGGTGACGAGATCGTCCTTGCGAAGGCAGGAGCCGTTCTCGACGCCGTGGCCTGGGGGGATTCAACGTACAGCGGCGACGGGTGGGAGGGCCCTCCGGTCGACCTAGGGGGCCAATTTTTCCTTCGCCGGGTCGCCCGCGTGGACTCGTCCCTCGGCGTGAGTTCGGCGGCCCGTTGGGACAATCCAAACCGGATGCCGGTGGGCGGCCTCCTTCTGGGCCCGCGGGAATTCGCGGTCGAGGAACCGGGGACCGCTTTCACGGCCCCAGACCATAGCCGCGAGGTGGTCCTTCGGTTCATCGAGAGCGCTCAAGACGAACTCTCGATCAACACCTACGAATTCCGGGACTCTGGGGTCGCGCGGGCCCTCCTGGTCCGGATGGCGGCGCAGCCGGCCCTAAAGGTCCAGGTCCTCGTCGACCAAGCGCCTGTGGGCCAAGAAACCGAAGAACGACTCGTCGCTGATCGGATTCTCGCCGAACTCGTCGACGCGGGCGCAGAGGTCCACGTCGTCCAGCACGAACGCTTCAACTTCGACCATGCCAAGTACATGGTCGCCGACGGACGGCGCTGCTTGATCCTGAGCGAGAATCTTGTGGTGTCGGCGTTGCCTCCGGACGGGGCCACCGGGAACCGAGGGTGGGGAGTTTGGGTCGAGGACGCCGACATGGCCCACGCGTTGGGACGCCTTTTTCGCGACGATTTCGAACCGAGCCCCTTCGGCGCCGCCGTTCTTGACACGAAGATCGCTCGCCTGCCACCCTTGCCGGCCGAACCCCTTGGGACCCACAAACCTCGCCTCGCCACCGCGGCATCCTCCAGCTTCAACGCGACCCTCGTCGTTGGCCCCCATGACCACCTGGGGCCATCGGATCCCATCCTCTCCCTGCTGGCCTCCGCAAAGGAAGAGATCCTCGTCGAACAACTCCACGTCCCGCCCACGTGGCGGGCGTCGTCCCAAAACGCATGGCCGAACGCGTACCTCGAAGCGTTGGTCGACGCCGCCGAGCGAGGCGTCCGCGTCCGCATTCTTCTGGATGCGCACTTCAAGGGCGGGACAACCGACGACAACCAGGCGACCGCGCAACGAGTATCCGCCGATCGCGCCGACCTGCCCATCGAGGTCCGCCTACTGGAGACCGACGACAGCCACGTCTTGCACGTCAAGGGCGTCGTCGTGGACGAGCGGCGGGCGCTCGTGGGCTCCACCAACTGGAATTTCAACAGCGTCACTCAGAACCGTGAACTCTCCGTCGTCCTCGACGCGCCCGAATTCGCGGCCCTCTTCGCTGAGGCGTTCGAGCTCGACTGGGAAGCCGCATCGGGGACAGAAGACGCGACGCCGTCGTCCGGCCCCGGCCTCGTGCTCGCCGCAATCGTCATAACGGTTTCCGGCGTGATGCTCCGCCTGCGGCATCGGAGGACATGATGGTCAGCCCGGTCTCCATCGGCGCGGTCGCGCTTGTCATCACCCTCGTCGCGTTCGCATGGTGGCGCAAGATCCCCGTCGTCATGGCCCTCACGATCGGCAACCTCCTCGTCTTCGTCCTCATCGCCACGACCGGGCGCAGCCTCACGCTCGAAGGCTCCCAGATGGTCGATGATCTCGCCGCGCGCGTCGAATACATCACCGACCCGAACCTGCCCCGCCTCTACACCATCCTCACCGCCACCATCCTCCACGCGAACCTCGCCCACGTCGTGGGCAACATGCTCATCCTGATGATGATCGGCGTCCCGTTCGAGGACCGCGTCGGACGCGCCCGCTTCCTCTCGATCTACGTCGTGAGCGCCGTCACCGCCGTCCTCATCCACGCCTTGTGGATCGTGACGCAAGGCACCCCCGCCGAACTCTCCATCCCGCTCGTGGGCGCCTCCGGAGCCGTCTTCGGCATCCTCGGCGCATTCGCCACCATGTACCCCCGCGACCAGATCCCCGTCTTCCTCCTCTTCATCGTCCTCCCGCGCGTCCCCGTCTGGGTCGCCGCCGTCGTCTACACCGCCATGGAAGGCTTCCTCCTCTTTGGGGCGCAAGGAGGCTCCATCGCGCGCGCCGCCCACGTCGGCGGCGCCTTCGGCGGGTTCCTCCTGGGGCTCCTCCTTCGGCAACGGGCGCCGCCGGAACACATGCAGGCCACGCCGACCAAGATCGATTACGGCGCCCTGGAACGGTTGGCCACGGCGCCTGCACAAAAGACGCTCCTTCAAAAGCTCCGCGAGAACGAGGACCAGCGCGAAACGCAGCGTGCCTGGCTCGAGCGTCTTCTCCCGACCCTCCAATGCCCCCAGTGCAGCCGGACGCTCACGCCGCACCGTCGGGGGACTCTCACGTGCGAGAACGGCCACGAGGAGATCCGCTATGCGCGTTGAGGAAGCGGCTGCCCCGCCACCGACGCGACGAGAGCGATACCGCTACGTCCTTTTTCGACTCGTCCGACCGGCGACCTTGAGCAGGGGCGAACTCGTGCGCGCCTTGAGCCGCGCCTCGGGACCGTCGCCCGGCCCAGGGTTCCAACTTACGCGTTTCAATGGGTCGCACGGCATCCTTCGATGTCCCCGGGGCTCGGAGGCCGCGGGCCGGCAACTCCTGGAGCAAGGCATGACGCGAGCGGGCGTCGAAGTCGAGACGCTCTCAACGAGCGGCACCATCGCCGCCCTCGAGCGCCGGCACCCCGCGCTCGAGCTGGGCAACCGGGACCGGTGAAGGGACGGCTCCGTAGAGGCGGTGGACAAGTTCGTGGATGGCCCGCGCCGTCTCGGGGCCGACCCCAGGTGTTTCGGCCAGGTCGGCCGCGTCGGCCGTGGCCAAGGCCGCAAACGTCCCGTACCGTTGCAACAGATTGTGCGACGTGACGGGCCCCACGTGGGGCAACCCCTCGACCAGGTACCGCAATTGCCCGTCCGGCGCCAGGGGCGGCTTCTCGTGGCGGAGAGAGTGGTGGCGCCCCTCCTGGCGTTCGCGGCGGGCCAGGCTGGTGATGACGTCGGCGCCGGTCACAGCATCTGGCACGGTGACAATGCTGACGCGGTGGTCCGCAGCCGCCGCGGCGATTGCGCCCGCGATGGCGGCCGGTGCCAACCCACCGGAGTTCCCGAACGGGTCGCCTTCGATGAGCAGGACGGCGCAGCCTGCGCGCGCCAGGCGGGGAAGTTGCTCGAAGAGGCGCCCGTCCTTGATGGAAGCGGCGAAGTCGGCGGCCGATTTTCGCTCCACCAGGACCCGCTCCGACACCGCATAGTCGCCCGTCGGCAGGGCCGCGCTACGTAGGCGGAACCCCCGCTCCAGGAGTTCCGCGGCCAGAGAGGAACTTCCCTCGCGCGTGTCGACCGTGATTTCGAGTCCGGCGGCCGGCACGCGAAGCGGCGGCGATGGACGGGTCTCCGTGAGCACGAGGGGAGGCGTGCGCTTGAGCGCGGTGAGACTCTCGAGCATCTTTCGTTCGCGTCGCACCGCGTTCCAATGGTAGGTCTCGTCGCGCGTACCTTCGGTAATTAGGACCGCCAGGCGCCCCGGCTCTCGACGTCCCGTCCGGCCGCGACGCTGGACGAGGCGGATGGCGCTCGGCACGGGTTCGTGGAGGATGACGAGGTCGGTCTCGGGCAGGTCGAGCCCCTCTTCCCCGACCGCGGTGGCGACGAGGACGTTCAGTTCGCCGGTGCGGAACCGGTCCACGATGGCCTCCTGCTGGCGGCGCGTCAGCCCGGGCTCGCCGCCGGCGCGGGCGTGGCCCACGAACCGACTGGCATGAACGCCGGGCTCGTGCGCGAGCGCATCGACGAGCCCGTCCGCCGTCTCGCGGAAGTTTGCGAAGATGAGGACGCGACGAGCTCCCCGCGCGAGGCCCTCGCGCACCAGGCCCACCGCGCGCGCGACCTTGGGCGAAGGCTCTGGGTCGTCGCGGGCCGCGGCGAGCGCCTCCGCGAACTCGGGCTCGGCCACGATGTCGCGTACTGCCTTGGTTGCACCCAGGACCGACGATTCCTGCTGAAGGCGCTCCAAGAACCTGAAGGTTTGCGGCGAGCCTTGGGTCTCGGCGAGTTCGAGGGCATGCTGGAGTTTGAGGGCGCGCGCCTGGATGCTCACGGCCTCGAAGGTGGAGCGCGCGGCGTTCCGGGTCGAGGCTTCCTGGCGAAGTCCCTGGCCGAGGCGCAGGAGGTCCTTCCGTCCGGGGAGGCCCCGGATGGCCGAGAAGTGGCCGAGGCGGCGCAAAGCCACGATGCTCCGCCCGTACATTCGTTCGAGAAGACGGACCAGGTGCGCCCCATGCTCGGTCTGGCGGACCCGAATCCACTCCGCGGCCACCTCGTGGACGAACGGCGCGACGTCGGCGTCCCGTTCGGTACGGATCTCCACGCGTTCCAGGTTGAGGTTTCGGAGGACCGTGGTAAGGGCTTCGCGATCGTTGCCGGGGCTGGCGGTGAGGCCCATGGCGGCCCGGCGGCCCGCGGCGCGGTATCGGCGCGCGACGAACACGTAGGGATAGTTTCCGGTGGCCCGGTGGGCCTCGTCGAAGATGAGGAAGGAGACGTCCGCGAGGTTTTGCGCGGATCGGAGGAGGTCGTTCTGGACGACCTGCGGGGTGGCCACGACGATACGGCTGGCCGACCAGTTTCGAGCCCGGTCCGCCGGGGCCGTGTCCCCGGTGAACACGGCCACGGTGACCGCGGGGAGGGCCTGGCGAAGGAAGCGCGCGTGTTGGTCGCAGAGGGGTTTCGTCGGCGCCAGGAGAAGGACGCGGTTCTCGGGTTCGGCTTCAAGGAAATGGAGGGCCGCGCGCAGGGCCACCACGGTCTTCCCGAGGCCAGTAGGGAGGACG
>CAYVGY010000095.1:7780-11443 GCA_964451065.1 uncultured Halobacteriales archaeon | reverse complement strand
GTCGCCAAACCGGCCTCTCCGGCCACGCCCACGAAACCCTCCGGCCGGCCGTTGAACCCCTACGACATCGTCTTCCACCCGGTCGTCACAGAAAAGACGATGTTCGCCATGGACCGCAACAACAGCCTCGAGTTCCTCGTGGCCATCGACGCCACCAAGCCGCAGATTCTGGCCGCCGTGGAACAGCTCTTCACGGTCAAGGTCGCCAAAGTGACCACCCGCATCACGAAGGAAGGAAAGCGCGCCATGGTGCGCTTCACGGAGGACTACTCCGCCGAGGACATCGGCACCCGCATCGGAGTCTTCTGAGGTGAACTGAATGGGCAAGAATATCCTCCAACAGAAACGCGGCGCGGCGCGGCCCCGCTTCCTTTCCCCGAGCCACCGCCACGTCGGCGAGGTCCGGCACCCCATGGTCTTGGGCGACGTGAAGGTCGAAGACCTGGAACACGCCCCGGGACGCACGACGCCAGTGGCCATCGTCCGTCTGCCCGACGGCACATCGGCAATCATCCTTCCGGCTGAAGGCGTCCGCGTCGGCGGCGTCCTCCGGTATTCCACGGAATCCACCATCCAACCCGGCCACACCACGCTCATCAGCAAGGTCCCCGAGGGGACGCCCGTGTTCAACATCGAGGCGCGCCCCGGAGACGGCGGCAAGTTCATCCGCGCGGCCGGAAGCTTCGCGACCGTCGTCACCCACAACCCGGACGGCACCCTCGTCTCGCTGCGGTCGGGCCAACTCAAGAAATTCCACCCTCAATGCCGGGCGACCATCGGCAACGTCGCCGGCGGCGGCCGCGACGACAAGCCCTGGCTCAAGGCCGGCAAGAAGCATCACGGTCTCCGGTCGGTGGCCAAGAAGTGGCCTATCGTCCGCGGCGTCGCCATGAACCCGGTGTCGCACCCGCACGGCGGCGGAAGCCACAACTTCAGCGGCGGGCCGACGTCCAAGAAACGCGGCACGCCCCCGCGGGCCAACGTCGGCAAGATCGCTCCCAAGCGGACCGGACGGAGGAAGGTGTAACCCATGGCGCAACGCATCATCGCTTCGGCGGGCGCAGCCCGCCGCCGGGCCCGCAAGGCGGCGACCCTCGTCGAGGCCCGCAAGCGGAAAGAGTTCACGTACCGCGGCCTCACGCTGCCCGAGCTGCAGGCGCTCCCGCTCGAGGAACAGATCGAGTTCCTGCCGGCCCGCATTCGCCGGACCGTCAGGCGCGGCTTCACCGCCGAGCAGCACCACCTCCTCAAGAAGATCCGCGCGACCGAGCCCGGCACGCCGATCAAGACGCACCGGCGCGAGATGGTCATCCTCCCGGAGATGGTCGGCCACGTGATCAGCCTCCACGCCGGCAAGGGGTTCCAGAACTTCCAGTTGCAGCCCGAGATGATCGGGCACTACCTGGGCGAGTTCGCCCTGTCCCGAACGTTCAAAGTGCACGGCGGTGTCGGCGTCGGCGCCACGCGCGGCAGCAAGCACCTGCCGCTCAAGTGAGGTGACCACGATGGGCTACCAAATGACGAAACCGGAAACGAAGGCGGCGCGGGCCTACGGTCACGAGTTGCGCACGTCGTGGAAGAACGCGATCAACATCTGCCGCGCCATCCAGGGGATGCGCGTCCGCAAGGCCGAGACCTACCTCGAGGACGTCATCGCCCTCAAGCGCCCCGTCCCGTTCACGACGCGCAACCGCAAGGTCGCGCACAAGCCCGGCATCGGCCCCGGCCGATTCCCGAAGAAGTCGGCCACCAAGACGCTTGTCGTCCTCCGCAACGCCATCAACAATGCGGAATACCAAGGCTTCGACGCCGACGAGATGGTCATCGTCCACGCGTCGGCCTACAAGGGCCGCACCATCAAGGCGATGATGCCCCGCGCCCACGGCCGCGCCACCGCCAAGAACGAAGAGACCTGCAACGTCGAGATCATCATCCAGGAACGACCCGAGGAGGAGAAGTAGATGGCCGTCGAGAAGAAGTTTGTCCGCGAAGCCGTCAACAGACTCCTCATCCGCGAGCACATGCACCGCGAGACCGAGCGTGCCGGGTTCGGCGCCCTCGACATCCAGCGGACCCCCATGGGCACGCGCGTCTCCATCCTGGCCGAGCGCCCCGGCATGATCATCGGCCGCAAAGGCAGCACCATCAACGCGCTCACGGACCAGCTCAGCAAGCGCTTCAAGGTCGAGAACCCCCAGATCGAGGTCGTCGAGGCCGGCCGCGATTCGTCCCTCAACGCCCAGATTATGGCCATCAAGCTCGCCGAGGCCCTCGAGCGCGGCTGGCACTTCCGCCGCGCCGGCCACTCCACCGTCCAACGCGTCATGCAGATGGGCGCCCTCGGCTGCCAGGTCATCATCGCCGGCAAGCTCACCGGCCAACGCCACCGCACGGAGAAGTTCGTCCAGGGCCACATCAAGTACTGCGGAGACACCCTCGACAAGGTCATGGACATCGGCTTCGCGGTGGCCAAGAAGAAACTGGGCGTCATGGGCTGCACCGTCCGCATCATGCGCCCCAACGCCGTGCTCCCGGACAACATCAAGATCCAAGACGCGCCCACGGTGACGCGCCTCACAGAGACCCTCCCGCAGGCTCTCGACACCGCCGGCGCGCCGGCCGCCCCCAAGGAAGAGGAGGCCAAGCCGAAGGCCGCCAAGAAACCTCGCGCGCCCCGCAAGAAGAAGGCGAAGGAGGAAGGCGCCGAGGCCGTCACCGAGACCACGGTCGAAGAGGTCCCCAAGCCCGCCACCGAGACCCCGCCTGAGGGAGGTGCGTAACCATGGCCTATCTCAAAGCGCCCGAAGTCCGGTCGATGAAGAAGGAAGACCGCGACGGCCGCCTCAAGGACCTGCGCCAGGAGCTCATGCACGAGCGCGGCGTGGCCGCCATGGGTGGGTCGCCGCCGAGCCCGGGCCGAATCCGGCAGCTCCGGCGCCAGATCGCGCGCATCCTCACGATCAACCGGGAAGACAAACTTGGCATCCGGCGCAACGCGCCCCGCACGAACCCGGAGACGGGTCGCACGGTGACGACGCCGCCCGCCAAGACGTCGACCCCGAAGAAGAAAACCAAGGAGGAATAGACCGCGGAGGAACGGAATGAGTAAGATCTGCGACACATGCGGACTCCCCGACGAGCTCTGTGTGTGCGAGGAGATCGCTCGCGAAAGCCAGCAAATACGAATCACCGTGGACAAACGGCGATACGGAAAGGTGATGACGATCGTGGACGGGATCAACCCGGCCGACATCGACCTGGACAAACTCGTCAAGGAACTCAAAGCGAAGTGCGCCTGCGGCGGCACACTCAAAGAGGGCCGCGTCGAGCTCCAGGGCGAACACCGAAAACGTGTCTCGGATGTCCTCAAGGAGATGGGATTCAACGCCGTAGTCCAATGACCGAGGAACGAACGATGAAGAACGAGAGCAACACGAGCCGGTACATCCGCCTCGCCCGTGGAGAACTCATCGGGCTCCCCGTCGAAATCGTCGAATCGACGGACCCGACCCTCTCCGGCGTGCGCGGCGTCGTGCTGGACGAGACGCTCAACACGTTCGTGCTCGGCAAGGACGACGAAGACAAGCCGATCCAGGTCCCCAAGGCGAACAACGTGTTCGCCTTCGAGGACGAGGACGGCGAAGTCGTCCGCATCCCCGGTGA
>CAYVGY010000095.1:4728-7770 GCA_964451065.1 uncultured Halobacteriales archaeon | reverse complement strand
AGAATCAAACGCGTCAGGTGAAATCCATGGCCCAAGCCCAAACCGCTCCCCCCGCCCGCGACATCGGCATCGAAGTGGCCGCGCCCACGTCGACGTGCACCGACCGGGCGTGCCCCTTCCACGGCCACCTCAAGGTCCGCGGCCAGCAGATCGTCGGCAAGGTCGTCTCCGACAAGATGGACCGCACTGTCGTCGTCGAGAAGGAACAGCTCCACTACCTCGAGAAGTACGAACGGTACCAACGCCGCACGCGCAAGTACGCTGCCCACCTCCCTCCCTGCTTCACGGTCGCCATCGGCGACGAGGTCCGCATCATGGAGTGCCGACCCCTGAGCAAGACGGTCGCCTTCGTCGTCGTCGAACGCCGTGGAGGTGCCGGCGCTTGAAGGGCATCCCCGGCCACGCGACCCGCGGCCTCCCCGTCGGCGCCCGCCTCGACTGCATCGACAACACCGGCGCCAAGATCGTCCAGATCGTCACCGTCCCGCGCATCGGCGGCGTCCACCGCCGCTACCCCGCGGCCGGCGTCGGCGACATGGTCGTCGTCACCGTCAAGAAGGGCACGCCCGAGATGCGTCGCCAACTCCTCTACGCCGTCGTCGTGCGCCAGCGCCGACCCTTCATGCGCCCCGACGGCATGCGCGTCCAGTTCGAAGACAACGCCTGCGTCGTCATCAACAAGGACGACGGCGAAGTGAAAGGCTCCGTCATCAAGGGACCCGTGGCTCGGGAGGCCGCCGAGCGTTGGGCCCGGATCGCCGCCACGGCCACCACCATCGTCTAGGAGGGGAAACCACCATGCGAACCGTCACCGTCCAGCCCCGCAAACAACGGAAGGCCGCCGCCAACGCGCCCCTGCACCTTCGCCACCGCGACCTCGCGGCGCACCTCGCGGAGGTCCTTCTCGTCAAGTACAACCGCCGCAGCTTCCCCCTCGTCCGCGGCGACACCGTCAAGGTCATGCGCGGCGCGTTCCGCGGGCACGAAGAAAAAGTCGCCAGCGTGGACCTCAAGCTCGGCAAGGTCACCGTCGAAGGCGTCACGGTCACCAAGGCCGACGGCACCAAGAAGGCGCGCCCCGTCGACCCCAGCAACCTCCTCATCACGCGCCTCAACCTCACCGACCCCTCCCGCCGCGACCGCCTCACGCGTACGACTCGGATCGACGAGGCGACCCGGACCAAACTCAAGGCCGAACTCGATCAGGAAGCCAAGACCCAGAAGGCCGAGATCGAGAAGTTCAAGAAGGAACTTGCGGAGCGCGAAGCCAAGGAGAAAGAGGAGCGCCGCCAAGAAGGCGACCTCGAAGCCAAGGTCGATCCCGTCACGCAGAAACCCGTCATGGGGCCCAAGGAAGAGGCGCCCGCCCACGCCGGCGGCGAGAAGCTCGAAGAGGCCCGCGAACACGCGAAGGAAGGGGCGGAGACGACCGAAAAGAGGGACACGGAGAAGAAGCCCGCTCCCCCCAAGGAGGAATCGTAACATGGCCGGCAAGCACCTAAAGCGACTCGCGGCGCCGCGCGCCGTCCAACTCCACCGCAAAGAGTTCAAGTGGACCTACAAGGCGAACCCCGGGCCCCACCCCGTCGACCGGGCGGTCCCGCTGGCGCTCGTCGTGCGCGACCACCTCAAGCTCTGCGACACGGGCCGCGAAGCCCGCCGCATCGTCCGCGCCGGCCTCGTGCACGTGGACGGCGCACCCCAGAAGAACCACAAGCACCCCGTCGGCCTGATGGACGTCGTGGCCATCCCCACGATGAAGGTCGCCTACCGCATGCTCCTTGACGCCCACGCCCGCCTACAACTCGTCGCCATCCCGCCCGAGGAGGCCCGGTGGAAGCTCGCCCGCGTCGAGAACAAGACGACGCAGCCTGGTGGAAAGTTCCAGCTCAACCTCCACGACGGTCGCAACATCCTCATCCCCAAGAACGAGTACAAGACCGGCGACGCGCTCAAGATCGAGCTCCCGACGCAGAAAGTGCTCGGCGTCCACCGCCTCGGCGCCGGAACCCTCGGCCTCGTCGTCCAAGGCGCCCACGCCGGCCAGATCGCGCCGATCCGCACCGTCGAGGTCAAGAAGGGACCTTACCCCAACCTCGTCGTCTTGGAAGGCTCCGGCGGCCACGAGTTCCGCACCATCAAGGACTACGTATTCCCCGTCGGCACCAAAGCCGCCGAGGTCAAGCTCCCGGAGGTGATGGTCGGTGCCCGCTAAGGCGACCCCGCAGACGCTCGCCCCGCCCGCCGCCGGCGCGGACCACCCCATGCGCAAGCTCAAGATCGCAAAGGTCACCGTCAACCTCGGGGTCGGCCAAGCCGGCGAACGCCTGGAGAAGGCCGAGAAGGTCTTGGCCGCGCTTTCGAAGCGCAAGGTGAAGCGCACCCTCGCCAAGGACAGCCACCGGGACTGGGGCACCCGTCAAGGCCAGCCCATCGGCGTGATCGTCACGCTCCGGGGCCCCGACGCCATCGATTTCACCAAGCGGGCCCTCTGGACCCGCAATTTCCGCGTGCCCGAATGGAGCGTGGACCGGGAGGGGAACCTCAACTTCGGCATCCCCGACCACACCGCGTTCGAGGGGCAGAAGTACAACCCCGACATCGGCGTCTTCGGCATGGACGTCGCGGTCACGGTGGAACGGCCGTGGTTCCGCGTCAAGCGGCGCGCCGAGCGTCCCCGCCCGCTGCCCGCCCACCACCGCGTCACGCGGGACGAATCGAAAGCGTACCTGAAACAGGTGCTCGGCGTGGAGTTCGTGTGAGGTGACCCCGATGGCGACGACGACGGTCAAGGTCAAGGAGAAGACGAAGGTGTTCGGTTGCGTCCTCGGCTGCGAACGCTGTGGCCAGATGCGGTCCCTCGTCCGCCTGTACGGGCTCCACCTGTGCCGGCAATGCTTCCGGGACACCGCGGCCACCATGGGATTCAAGAAGTACTGGTAAGGAGGGCGAAACAACATGTTGCAAGATCCACTCTCGGACGCGCTCTCACAGATCAAGAACGCGGAAAAGGTCGGCAAGAACGAGGTCGTGCTTCGGCCC
>CAYVGY010000095.1:0-4718 GCA_964451065.1 uncultured Halobacteriales archaeon | reverse complement strand
TCCAAGCTCTTGGGCCGCGTCCTCAAGGTCATGGAAGCCGACGGCTACATCGGCCCCTTCGAATACGTGGCCGACCAGCGTGGCGGCGTCTACCGCGTCCAACTCGTGGGCCGCATCAACGACTGCGGCATCATCAAGCCCCGCTACAGCGTCCAACGGACCGAGTTCGAGAAGTGGGAGGCCCGCTACCTCCCCGCCCAGGACTTCGGATCCCTCATCCTCACGACCACCGGCGGCGTCGTGAGCCAGTACCAAGCCAAGGAACAGAACACCGGCGGGCGCCTGCTCGCCTACGTCTACTGAGGTGACACGACATGGTCTCACTCCCGGAAGCCAAGGCCCGCGTCAAGATCCCCGACGGGGTCACCGTCACGGTCAAGGGCCGCAACGTCAAGGTCAAGGGCCCCAAGGGCGAGCTTGCCCGTTCCTTCGGGAATCCCAAGGTCGAGCTCACCGTCGAGGACATGGTGCTTCACGTCCGATGCGACCTCCCCCGCCGCATCGAGAAGTCGCTCGTTGGCACCTACGCCAGCCACGTGCAGAACATGGTCGATGGCGTCACGAAGGGCTACGAATACAAGCTCAAGACCGTCTTCGCGCACTTCCCGATCAAGACCCAGGTGAAGGGCGATTCCTTCATCGTCGAAAACTTCCTCGGCGAGCGGAGCGCCCGCAAGGCCACGATCCTTCCCGGCGTGAAGGTCGCGTCCAAGGCCGAGTTCACCACAGTCACCGGCGTCGACCTCGAGAAGGTCAGCCAGACCGCGGCCAACATCGAGCGCGCCACCAAGGTGCGCCGACGCGACATCCGCGTGTTCCAAGACGGCATCTACATCATTCAAAAGGCTGCGTGAGCGCGATGGCAGAACCCAAGAAGGCCCCCACCGAACCCAAGACCTCCAAGCCCGAGGCCACGCCGGTCGCTCCGAAGGAGGAGACGAAGAAGCCGGCCACGCCAACCGGCCCGACGACGCAGGCCAAGAAGGCGACCGCGGCCACCGCGCCCGAGACCAAGAAGGCGGCGACCACCAAGCCCCCCGCCAAGGACGAGGTCAAGATCGTCGAGAAGGCGACGGAGAAGAAACACGCGGCCCGCGCAAAGCCCACGCTCACCGCCGCTCAAAAAGACGGTCTCCGCCTCCGGCGCGCCATCGCCGGGCGCCGCCCGAGGTTCCGCCGCCAGCAATGGTACGAATACAAGCGGCTCGAAGACTCCGGCTGGCGCAAGCCCACCGGCGTGGACAGCGCCATGCGCCGCCACTTCGGCTACGAACAGTCGGTGGTCCGGATCGGGTTCCGCGGCCCCGCCGACGTTCGCGGACTCCACCCGAGCGGCTACCAAGAGGTGCACGTGCAGACCGTGACCGACCTTGGGAAGATCGACCCCAAGAAACAGGCGGCCCGCATCAGCCGCGGCCTCGGCGCCCGCAAGCTCAAGATCGTCTACGCGGAGGCCGACAAGCGGGGCATCCGCATCCTCAACCGGAGGCAGCTCCAATGACCGACCTTCGCAACCAGCGCCGCATGGCCGCCGCCATCCTCAAGTGCGGCCGCGACCGGGTCTGGATCGACCCCGACAGAGTCTCCGACGTCGCCGGAGCCGTCACGCGGTCCGACGTCCGCCGCCTCATCTCGAGCGGCGTCGTGCGCAAGGAGCCCGCCCGTGGCGTCAGCCGCGGACGCGCCCGCGCCCGCACCGAGGCGCGCAAGCAGGGCCGCCGCCGCGGACCCGGCAGCCGCAAGGGCGCCAAGTACGCCCGGCAACCCCGCAAGGACCGCTGGATGCGCACCATCCGGGCGCTGCGCGACGAACTCACGAAGCTGCGCGACGGCAAGAAGATCGACGCGCACACCTACCGAAACTACTACATGCGCGCCAAAGGCGGCCAGTTCCGCAGCCGCAACCACCTGCTCACCCACATGAAGACCGAAGGCGCCCTCAAGGAGGCGGCCTAGATGGGACAAGGACCACGCTACAAGACGCCGTTCCGCCGCCGCCGGACGGGACAGACCGACTACCGCCGCCGCCTCGCCCTCCTCAAGGGCCGTACCACCCGCCTCGTCGTGCGCCGCAGCAACCGTGCCATCCTCGTCCAGTTCGTCGATTTCAACACGGAAGGCGACATCGTCCGCGCCACCGCCACGAGCCGCGACCTCGCCACCCACGGCTGGGACAAGAGCCTCGGTTCCACTCCCGCTGCGTACCTCACCGGAGTCCTCGCCGCCCAGCGGGCAAGAAAGGCCGGCGTGTCCCAGGCCATCCTGGACGCGGGCCGCTTCGCCCCCAGCACGGGCGGGCGCGTCTACGCTGCCCTCAAGGGCGTCGTCGACGCCGGCATCCGCGTCCCCCACGCCAAGGAGGGCCTCCCGGAACAGGAGCGCATCCAAGGCGGGCACCTCGAGGAGGCGCGCGCCGCCGAGTTCAAGAACGCCCTCTCCAAGATCATCGGAGGCGCCTAACATGACCGCACCCAACGAAGCCCCCGCCGGGCCCGAGACCCCCGCCGAAGCGCCGGTCGCGGACGCGCCCGAGGCCGTCGAGGCCAAGGCCGCCGCCGAACTCATCCAGGCCGGCGTCAAGCCCAAGCTCGACGTCTCCGAGGAGCTGCGCAAGGTCGAAGAGGCCCGCGGCGGCGACTGGGTCCCCAAGACCCGCCTGGGCCGCCTCGTGCGCCAAGGCCAGATCACCAGCATGAGCCAAGCCCTCGCGTCGGGCCTCCCGCTGCGCGAGCCCGAGATTGTCGATGTCTTGCTGCCTGACTTGGGCGACGACGTCACCAGCGTCAACATGGTCCAACGCATGACCGACTCCGGACGCCGCGTCCGGTTCAGCATCCAGGCTGTCGTGGGCAACCGCGACGGGTTCGTCGGCGTCGGCATGGCCAAAGGGAAAGAGGTCGGCCCCTCGATCCGCAAGGCCATCGACAACGCCAAGCTCAACCTCATCGAGGTCCGCCGCGGCTGCGGTTCGTGGGAATGCGGTTGCGGAACGCCTCACACCGTACCCTTCGAAGTGCTGGGCAAGGCGGCGAGCGCCGAGATCACCGTCAAACCGGCCCCGCGCGGCGTCGGCCTGGCCGTCGGGATCATCGCCAAGAAAGTCCTCACGCTGGCCGGCATCAAGGACGCGTGGGGGTTCGCCAGGGGCCAGACCCGCACCACCGTCAACGCGGCCCAAGCCGCCTACAATGCCATGAAGAACACGTCCCAAACGCGGCTGAGCCCGATGCAGCTCACACGGGTCAAGATCGTGAGCGGCGCCGCCGCGTCCGCGCCCCAACGCGCCGAGACACCGGCGGCGGAAGCCCCGACCCAAACCGGGGGTGGCGCGTAAGTGGCCGCCGCCTACGCCGCCGTCCGGCTCCGAGGTCACCGAGGTGTCCGTTACGACATCCGCGACGCGCTCCTCAGCCTACGCCTCACACGAGCCAACCACTGCGTGATCCTCCCCGACACGCCGGCCGTCAAGGGCCAGCTCCAGCTCGTCCAAGACTACATCACGTTCGGACCCGTCGACGCGGCCCAGATCGCGGACCTCATCCGCAAGCGCGGCCGCCTCGAGGGCGACGCCGCCGTCACGGACGCCACCGTGGCCACCACGAAGAAGTGGAAGACCATCGACGAGTTTGCGCAGGCCCTCGCCCGCGGCGAGGCCAAGTACGGCGATCTCCCCAACGTGAAACCCATCTTCCGCCTCCACCCGCCCGCCAAGGGCTTCAAGGGCGGGCTCAAGCGCGGCGTGCATGCCCACGGCAATCTCGGAAGCCGCGGGCCCCGCATCGGGGAACTCCTTCAGAGGATGAGCTGACATGAGCAACCGCACCAAGACCAAGAAGTTCCGCGGCAGCGCGCGTCACGGTCGGGGCCGAAAAGGCGGCCGCGGCAAGGGACTGCGCGGCGGCAAAGGCAACGCGGGCCTCCACAAGCACAAGTACGCGAGCACCGTCAAGATGGAGAACGCCGGCATCCTTGTCTTCGGGAAGCACGGCTTCAAGCGGCCCAAGAACACCGTGTACGCGGACCGCACCATCAACGTGGGCGACCTCGAATTCCGGTTCCCCGGCAAGTCGACGCTGGACTTGGGGGCCGAGGGCTTCACCAAGCTTCTCGGCGCGGGCGACGTCACGCGTGCGCTCACCGTGAGCGTCGACGCCGCGTCGGAGGGCGCCGTCGAGAAAGTGAAGGCGAAGGGCGGCAACGTGCAGACGACGCGGGTCGCCAAACAGACCCCGGCGGCCAAGGCAGCACCCAAAGGCGCCCCGGCCAAGAAGTAGCGGCGCAACTCTTCAGAACGGTTTAAAAGGAAGCCCGAAATCGGGACCGGAGTCGGAGGAAGGGAATGGCGGAACAGGGCTCGAGCAAACTCTACCTGCTCAAGCCCCTCATCGAGAAGTGGCCGGCCGTCACGAAGCCGGAAGGCCACGTCGCCTTCAAGACCAAGATTTTCTGGACCACATTCTGCCTCATCCTTTATTTCATGCTCACCAAGGTACTCCTGTACGGGGTATCCGAGACCCAACTCGACGTCTTCGCCGGCTTCCGCGCCATCCTGGCCGGCCAATCCGGCAGCGTGATGCACCTCGGCATCGGACCCATCGTCACCGGGTCCATCATCATGCAATTGTTTACCGGCGCCAAGATCATCAAGCTCGACCTCACGAAGAAGGAAGACAAGTCAATCTACCAGGGAACCCAGAAGATCCTCGTCGTCGAGCAGC
>CAYVGY010000094.1:6318-11509 GCA_964451065.1 uncultured Halobacteriales archaeon | reverse complement strand
GGTCTGGAGCCAAGGAGAATCCGAAGACAACCACGCCTGGTTCCCCGGCTACGACCACCCCAACAACAAAGCCACCAGCGAAGCCCTCCTCACCGTGCGCGACCCCCTCACCGCCATGAGCAACGGCCACCTCGTGGCCACCAAGAAAGTCGCTCCCGGCTGGAGCCAGTACCACTGGCGCCAGGACATCCCCCAACCGACCTACCTCGTCGCCGTCGTCGTGGGCCGCTTCGAAGAGATCCACGACAAGTGGCGCAACGTCCCCCTCACCTACTTCGTCCCGCCCGGCAAAGGCGCCTGGGGCCGCGAGACGTTCAAGCACACGCCCCACATCCTCGAGTTCTTCAGCAAGGTCACCGGCTACCCCTACCCGTTCCCCAAGTACGCCCAGGCCATCATCGCCGACTTCATGTGGGGCGGCATGGAGAACACCACGATCACCACCGTCAACGAACGCTACCTCATCGGGCCCGAACACCGCGAGGACGCCGACCCGGACGGCCTCATCGCGCACGAAGCCGCCCACCAATGGTTCGGCGACCTCATCACGACCAAGACCTGGGAACATCTCTGGCTGAACGAGGGCTTCGCCACGTACTTCGACGCCCTCTTCCACGAGGCCCACCACGGCCCCGACTGGTTCCAGGTGGAGATCCCCGAGAACGCGCAGGCCTACTTCGATGAGGACGGCGACCGTTACCGCCGCCCGATCGTGACCCGCAACTACCTCGAACCCGAGGACCTCTTCGACCGCCACACGTACCAAAAAGGCGCCCTCGTCCTCCACATGCTCCGCCACGAGCTCGGCGACGACGCCTGGTGGAAATCCATCCGACACTACGTGAAGAAGTTCGAATGGAAGAACGTCGAGAGCGGCGACTTCCGCGTGGCCATCGAAGAGGCCACCGGGCGCAACCTCGAGTGGTTCTTCGACCAATGGGTCACCAAGGCCGGCCACCCCGACCTCGAAGCCCAGTGGACGTACGACCCCCGCGACCGCTTCCTCAAACTCACCCTCAAGCAGACGCAGAAGGTCGCCGGCGAGACGCCCCTCTTCCGCCTCAACCTCGACGTCCGCATCTGGCACGACGCCAAGAAGTTCACCGGCCACAAGGTCCGCCTCACCCGCGCGCAGGAGACATTCTTCCTCCCGGCGACCCACCGCCCCGAGTGCGTCGAGATCGACCCCGGCGGCTGGGTCCTCAAGAAGCTCAAGTTCGAGAAGGAGACCAAGGACTGGACCTTCCAGCTCGAACACAGCCAGACCGCCCACGGCCGCATCGAGGCCGCCGATCGCCTCGCCAAGAAAGTGAACGACCCCGCGACCATCCCCGCCCTCGCCCGCGCCCAAGCCAAGGACCCCTTCTGGGGCGTCCGCCGCGCCGCCGCCGGCGCGCTCGGCGACCTCCTCACGAACGAGGCCCGCGACGCGCTCAAGGGTGCGCTCAAAGACAATCATCCACTCGTGCGACGCGGCGCTTGCGCCGCCTTCGGCGCCTTCCGCCGCGACCGCGCCGTCTCCGACTGGCTCCTCAAGGTCGCGCGCACGGACCGAAGCGAATACGTGCGCGCCGCCGCCCTGAACGCCCTCGCGCGCACCCGCGACGCCCGCGCCTTCGCGACCCTGCGCAAGAACCTGACCCGCCCCAGCCACAACGACGTCATCGCGAGCGCCTGCCTGGCGGGACTCGGAGAACTCCAAGACATGCGCGCCCTCCCCATCCTCGTCAAACAGGTCGAGTACGGCCGCCCCCAATACCTCCGCTTCAGCGCCACGGTCGCCCTCGCCCGCCTCTGGGACTTCGGCGACAAACGCCAACAGGCGGAGATCCGCGACGCCCTCCAAAGGCTCCTGCGCGACCCCCTGCATGCCGAACGCCGCGCAGCCCTCGTCGCGATGCGTCACGTCCCGGACCCCGAACTGATGCAACGCGTCGGCGACATCAGCCGCAGCGACCCCATCGGACTCCTGCGCAACATCGCGCGCGCCACGCTACGCGCCCTCCAAGAGAAGATGGGGATGCAGACGCGCCTCGGCGACCTCCGCAAGCAGTTCGAAGACCTCCAATCGGAGAACCGCAAGCTGAAAGCAGCCTTGGGCGAACTCGAAGCCCGCCTTTCCGGAAACGGCCACCGCGGGCGCCACCGCGCCGCGCGCACGCTGGCCGCCCGCCACCGCTAGGTCGGGCCCGCCCACGCCGCTCCTCATTTGGGACCCAGCGGAGCCGCCCGCCTCCGCTCCACCGGAACCTCACCCTCAACGGCTATAGAGGGTCTCGTCATTCGAATCAAGCTGCCTTGAAATCTATCAAGGTTGCTTGAAAACGGTGAACTGGATGCGCGCAATCCTGCTTTTGACCCTCGTGCTTGCCACGACGCTGACGACCTCGACGCCCGCGACCGCGGCCTCCTCCGCCACGCTTACGATCCGCGTAGCGCCCGAAGGCTTCGTCGTTCCCAGCCACTGGCTCGTCGGCAACGAAGCCGTCTGGCTCGTGGACCCCTGCGCCGACACGAGCCTCGACCCGCAGCCCGGCATCGCCTGCTGCAACGTCACCGTGCCCGACGCGAACGGCGACGGCCGCGTCGACGGCGCCGAAGCGCTCGACGTCGCCACGCTCGAGGACTGCATCGCGGGCTGGGCCGCCGCCGACTTCGGCTTCGGCCGCCTCGTGACCTGCGTCGACGGCCTGTGCAAACAAGGCCCCACGGACTCCGGCTGGCCGGTCGCGTGGTGGCTCCTCCAAATCGACGGCTTCGCGAGCCCCGTCGGCATCGACGACATGGACCTCTCCGACGGCCAAAGCCTGGAATTCGTCTACTACATCGGGGGCTAGATGCGCCGGCTCGCTGGAACCATCCTCCTCTTCCTGGCCCTTGGCACCCCGGCCGCGGCCTTCCCGGTGGACGTCCACGATTCGGCCTTCCGCGATGCGCTCGCCTGGTTCGAGGCCCGCGCGCGAAGCGACGGATGCATCGCGCCCCAGCCCACGGGCGCGTGCAGCCACGCGTCCACGCGCGACGTCGTGCTTGCCCTTTCTGCCGCTGGCGTCGACCCGCACGGGTGGGCCCCGGCCGGGATTTCCCCCGTCGATTATCTTCAACAACATCCCGAAGAGATCGAGGCGGAGCCCGGCGATTGCGTCGCGTGCAAATGGGCCAAGATGATCGTCGTCCTGGCCGCAATCGGCGAGGACCCACGCTCCTTCGCCGGTCGCGACTACGTGGCCAAGCTTGACGCGCACTTCGACGGCGTCCAGGTGGGTTCGCCGGGCCAAGTGAACGACGACGCCTGGGCGCTTTTCGCCTACGCAGCCATCGACGACCCTCCCCAAGCCAAGGTGGACGCCATCCGGACGTTTCTCTTGGCGCGCCAGAACGGATTGGACGACGGATGGTCGTGGAACCTGGCCGCCCGTAGCGACGCCTGGGCCACGTCCACGGTCCTCTTGGCCCTGCGCGGCACCGGCTCCGAGCCCACCCAACCACCTATTGCCGACGCCATCGCGTTCCTGCACAGCCAGCAACTGGAGTCGGGCCTCATGGCCCAGGACGGCTCAGGAAGTTCCGAGTCGACCTCGATTTCGGTCCAGGCCCTGCGTGCGCTCGGGGAGGACCCGGCAGGAGCCAACTGGACCGAGAGCCGAAACCTGGTCGATGCACTCTTGTCGCTCCAGATGGACGACGGCTCCTTCCGGCACAACGAGCAGGTCCATTCCCCGTTCCTTCCAACGACCCAGGCATTGCCCGCGTTGCGCGGTATCCCATACCCGTTCCGCCCGCCGAGCGTTGCCATCGTCGTCGAGACCGCGAACGCGACCGCGGGTTCGCCCGTGACCTTGCGGGGCCACGCCACCGATGCCGACGGCGTCGTGACCGATTATCGCTGGAATTTCGACGACGGCTCAGGTGCG
This sequence comes from uncultured Halobacteriales archaeon, assembly GCA_964451065.1. Classification (GTDB taxonomy): domain Archaea; phylum Thermoplasmatota; class E2; order JACPAO01; family JACPAO01; genus CAYVGY01. The sequence goes on along the minus strand of CAYVGY010000094.1, from coordinate 7,595 downwards.
ACGGGCCCGAACGCCGAGCATGCCTTCGCGGCCGCCGGGCCCCACGACGTGGTGCTGGAAGCCATGGACGACGATGGCGTCGTCCGTACGGCCAGCGTCGCACTTGCCGTCGGCCCGGCCGACGCCACCGAGACGACCCCGACGCTTGCCTCGATTGACTCTACGTCCTCCGGCTCGCCGGACAAGGGCGCTCCCCGCGCGGCGGGGACGGACGACTCTGCGCCCCTGCCAGGCATCGGTGCCGTCCTTACGCTTGCATGCTGTGTTCTCGCCGTGTTGGTCCTTCGCCGCAAATAGCCTTTACTACCTCCCCTTCCTCTTCTTGCGGCATGCGACTCCCCATCTACGGCCTCATCCTGGCCGTTCTGCTCGGCGGCTGTGCCGGCCAGGACGACACCGAAGAGGAGCCGACGGAGTCCACGACGCCACCCGTGCCCCTTCCCGTTCAAGTCCAATGGATGCCCGACGTCGACTTGGACGCCAATGGCTACGAGCCCAGCCTGAGCGTCGATTCCGAAGGCGTTCTCTATCTTACGGCGCACAAGGAACTCAACCGGCCCGAGACTTGGCCGTACCCGGCTTCGTGGATGATGGCGAGTCGCGACGGCGGCAAGACCTGGGGAAGCCTCACGAGCCCCGCGCAGATCCATGAGCAATACGTCGGCGACGAAGGCGACATCGCGATTGACGGGCGCGACTGGGTGTACTTCATCGACACGTACCTGGGCGACAACCACCTTCACGTCTGGAGCGACCAGGGGCAGACGTGGGAGTACAGCATCGAACAGCACAGCACGGCCGCGGACGACCGTCCCTGGATCGCGGCGCAGGGCGAAGGCATCCTCCACTACCTGGGCAACAACGGCGAAGTGGTCAACGGGGGGCGGTACTGGTACTACCGCTCCGCGGACGCGGGGCTCACGTGGACGACCGGGACGCCCGTGGCGGGAAACGGCTGGGCCACGATCGCGGCCGAACGGGGAGGCGACTACGTGTACATCGCGACGGAGGCCGACGCGTACCAAGGCGACATCAAGGTCCAGGTGAGCCGAGACAAGGGCCTCTCGTGGGGCCCCCAGAAGGTCGTTGCCAAGCGGAGCGGCGGGACGGCCAATGAGGCCGCGAACGAGGGGTACCCCGTCGTCTCGGTGCTCGAGGACGTCGTCTTCGTCGCCTGGTCGAACTGGACCTCGGACGGCGCGGCGCGCGTCTTCCTGTCCCGTTCGACGGACCACGGGGACACGTGGACGACGAGCGAGATCACGCCTTTCAAGGGG
>CAYVGY010000094.1:0-6296 GCA_964451065.1 uncultured Halobacteriales archaeon | reverse complement strand
CTACCCCACGGTGGACGTGGGCCCCGGCGGGGTCGTGGGCGTGTCGCTCTACGGCACGCCGGATGTGCCGCTGGCCGACCAGTCCAGGTGGTACGTGTACGGCGGCCTCGCCTATGCGGGGGACGGGAACCAGAACCGGACCTACGGGAACCGGACCGGGCCTTACGCCGTCGATGCGAGCGGGATGCCGACGTTCAACCTGACCCAGGCGGACCCAGACCCCATCTACACCGGCAAGGATCTCCACGCGCTGCACGACTTCTTCGAGATCGCGGTGGGTCCCGACTCCGCCCTCAACATCGCGTACCAATACACGTTGGGCCACGAGTCCGAGGACGGGGAACGTAAGCTCCACTTCGCCCGCGGCGGGGCCGGAGCTGTCACTGGCTAAAGGTTCACGCCGACAAGGCGGCCCAAGGCATAGGTGACGGCGGCCGCGAGCGCCCCGATGAAGACCATCTCCAACCCCGCCTTGAACATCTTGAGCCGGGAGACGTAGGCGCGCGCCATGCCGGCCGCGAACAGGCCCAGGAGGCTCAGGGCGGCACTCAATTGAAGCGACAGGGGGTGGTCGAACCAGACGTAGGGAGCTAACGCGACGACGGCGCCCACAAGGAACGCGCCCGCGATGAGGCTCGAAGCGGCCACCGGGGACCGCTTGCTTTCCTCCCACACGCCGAACTCGTCGCGCATCATGTAATCGAGGAACCGCTTTCTATCGGAGGCGATCGCCTCCACTACTTGGTCCAGCAGGGGAGGCTGGACGCCCTTCGCCTCGAGGCTCTCGCGCAACTCTTGGCGTTCGAGCTCGGGCCACTTGGCCAGGTGTTCCTCCTCGCGGCGCCGTTCGGCGTCGTAGTATTGGGCCTGGCTCTTGGTGCTGATGTACTCGCCGGCGGCCATGCTCAACGCGCCGGCGATGGAGACGGCGAGACCGGCCAGGAGGATCTCTCGGCTCCCGAACGCGGCGCCGGCGAGTCCGGCCGTCGCGGCGAACACGCTCACGAGGCTGTCGTTGTAGCCCAAGACCAGGTCTCGGACATAGTTGCGCCACGGGGACTGTTCAAGGGCTTCGCCTTCGGGCGCCCCGAAGCGGCTGCCGGGGTGGAACCCGTGTTCGCGCTTGAGGTCGGCCAGGCTTCGGCCGGCGGCCGGCGTCTCCATGCGCCGCAGGAGGGGAAAGGGGCTAGATGTAGGCGTCCTTCCGCGCTCGACCTAAGCCTGCGGCGGAACGCCTAAAGGTTTTGGTGGTTTCTCGGGGCCACCAGGATGAACAGCTTCATCGGGCAGGACGGCTCGATCCGCTTCCATTACCGGACGTACGGGGTCGAAGAGGTCGCGCCGTTCTCGCCGGAGCCGCGTGTGCGGCCGAATGCGCGGATCTTTCTCCTGGCCGCGGGCGCGAACGCGGTCGAGAACCATCGCGGCAATTGGGGCATGGGTACCGGCCGATTCGATTGGAACGCGCGGGACGACCGGTTGGCGGAGAGTCCGCTGTGGAAGCACCTATGGGGGAATCCCGCCAACCACGTGGTCATCCCCGCGAGCCGCGTCTATGAAGCGACGACGCGGCATGGCGAACGCCAGTGGCACGCCATCCGGCGGCGTGACGAGGCGCCGTTGTGAATCCCGGGCCTGGGGCGGGTCCAGCAAGGCAAATACCGCGTCGAGTGGCATGTCTCGATGGTGACGGTGGATGCCGGACCCGTCTTCCATGCGGTCCACGACCGGCCGCGCGAAGTCGTCTGCCTGCGTGACTGGGACGAAGTCCGTCGATGGTTGGTCGCCGGCGACGCCGCGGGGCTGAAGGAGTTGCTGCGCCCGGCCGGCGAAGACGTCGCCACGAGCTATCGCGTGCACGACGAAGTCCTGAAGCCGGCGTTTCCGAGTGAGCGGTGCGCGGAGCCGTGGACACCGTAGGGACGAAGAGGCGACGGAATAGAAGGATGGCTTGCCGCCCATCGACGTGGAGAGAGGGACCAAAGCGGGCCCCGCGTCGTTCTGCGTCTCGGGACGCGTCCGGTGCACGAGGCGAATAGTTCCTTTGCCCCGCCCTGCGTTCCCCCGCGCCTGAAAGGCGTCGGCGGGTTGGTGCAACAGGCGTGGTTGCGGAGAATACCAACGAGCGGAGAGCAAGGTTGGACGACCCCCAGGGGTGGATTCCGCTTTCGTGGCCTCTTGCCCTGAACGTTGAACGCCGAGGGAGAGCGCTGACGCTCCTTTCATCCCCTTCTTGCCTACTTTGAAGAGTGCTCGTGGGTACGTTGGATTATCATCGTGTCCGAATCCAGAACTTGGACCCGCAGAGCATCCTGGCTGTGCAAATCCATGGCTCGGACAACGTCCTTGGGCCAATAGGTCCCGAGGTTTCTACCCGAAACGCTCGTGACCTTGGCCAGGTAATCTGAGAGGCTTCGCTCGGGGCCTATTTCCTCCAAAGCGACTTCTTCGTATGCTTCCAGGTATTCGGTCTTGCAGGCCTTGCAGCGTGCCCCATGAAGATTGTGATGGACAAACGCCATCGCCCCCACAACGACCTCGCGGATCAAATCGCTTCGGCTTTCAAGGGTTTTCTTGGCGCAATCCGGGCACTTGCGAATGGAATCTGGCGGAAACGCCCTCGGGCGCTCCTGCATTAGGCGGATCCGAAGATCGAGCATCGCCTCGGCCCACTCGCGGGGAGTTGGGAAACGATTCTGGTCCGGGTCAGTGGTTTCTGGCATGGGAATCACGCTTCGTAGGCGGTGACGATGAGCAGGACGTTACCCAAGTCATCTTGAACCAGGTCGAAGTCGATTCGCAACCTAATCCGGGTAGGCAGGTTTGCCATTGCGAACCACCCATTGGGATGCGACGGGTTCCCGCCCGAATCGACTCGCTTGTCCGGTTCGACATGGTAGCACTTCTCGAGCGCCGTGAGAACCTGAAGGAAACTGATCCCACGCCGGCCAGCGTGATAATTCGATGCCTTGATGGCTCGACCAAGACGAGCAAGTTCGCGAACTTCACGTACATTCATTGGGCATCAAATCGTATTTGCTTCTTTCCGTGCATTACACGTAAGCCCTTAATAGTTTACGTGTATTGTACGTGCGGCCGTCCATCGGGTTCCGACGTGCCGATCGACGCTCGGACTCGTGCCGTGGCGTTGAAGCTGCGTTCGCCACAGATTGAACGACCCTTCGACCGATTCGGTTCATTTGTGGCGATTGAAATTTCGACGCCGAGGGGGAGATTTGAACTCCCGAGGGAGAACCCACCGGTTTTCAAGACCGGCGCCTTTCCGGGCTAGGCTACCTCGGCACCAGGGAGAGGAGCCGCGTCGCGCGCAGGCGGCGCGGCTACGCTGATGACATCTTGGGCTCTTCCTCCAGGAGGTAGCCGCGTTCGAAGCCGCCGCGTTTGCGCCACTTGCCTTCCTTGATGGCCCGCAGCGACTCCTTGTCGTAATTGCGGAGATTGATGAGGGTCTCGAGCAGCTCGAGGACGTCGGCGATCTCTTCCTGCTCGACGCCGAACTCGGCCTCTTCGAGACGCCGCGTGGACTCGACGAGTTTCCGTTTGAGGACCGCGGGGTATTCGCCGGTGCTCACGGCGCGGAATTTGAGGGGGCGGCCCTCGTCCTTGAGGAGTTTCGGGACCGCGTCGCGCACGAGGGTGCCTGCGAAGACGCGGACGTCGGCCAGGAACGACGTGAGGAGGGGGCGCAGGGCGTCAGGGGTCCAGGCGTCGACGCGGGTGAGCGTGCGGCAGGCGCCGAAGGCCATGAGGTTGAGTCCGTCGCGTTCGTTGGCGCTGCGGGTGTCGCTGCGCAGGCCAAGGACTGGTCGTCGTAACGCGTGGGCGTAGCCGAGTTCGAGGCACGTGCCGGGGTCGACGTCGGGGCCGTCGAGGAGGGCGACGACGCAGTCGCAGGATTCGAGTCCGTCGAGGAGGAACTTGAAGGCGCGGCGGGCCTCTTCGGGGCTGGCGGCGGCGCCGACGGCGAGTTCGCGGTAGGGCAGGAACGTCTCGTGGCCGAGGCCGCGGATCGTGGCGTCGAGGGTTTCGAGGACGCCGCGGTCTTGGGGCGTGAAGAGGGGGCCGGCCAGGTAGACGCGGGCCACGCGCGGTCAAGGTGGGCGTCGTGGTTAAGCGTTTCTCTTGCGGCGGTTGTGTCCGTTGGTGATGCGGTCGCGGCCGGTGGCGAGCACGGGTTGGATGTAGAGTCGGAGGAGGATGAGGGCGAGGCTGGCCAGCGCGAGGACGCTGCCGACGGCGACGCCCCAGGCGATGGCGCGGCCGGCCGCGTCGAAGGTGGGGTAGAACTCTTGGGTGACGATGATGACGATGGCCATCACCATGGTGGCGCTGGCCAGGAGGAGGAAGGCGAACACGTCGTGCCAGGGGTTGGTGCGGGCGCGGACCATCTAGGCCTCCAGCGTCGGGGTGCGCCAGTCGAGGCCGACGCTGCGGAGACCGACCTTGGGGATGAGGGGCGCCCGGCGTTTGTGCTGGGAGCGGCCGCGCATCGTCTCGATGCGGTGGACGTCCGCCTCGGCGACGCTCACGATCTGGGCGATGTCGGCGGCGGAGAGTCTAAGTTCGAGCCCGAGGAGGATGCGGTCGAGGGTGGCGTAGGGGAGGCCGAGTTCGGCCTCGTCGGTCTGGCCGGTCCAGAGTCCCGCCGTCGGGGGTTTGGTGATGATGCGTTCGGGGATGCGTTGGTGTTGGGCGAGGATGCGGACCTGCGTCTTGTAGAGGTCGCCCAACGGTTGGACGTCGACGCCGCCGTCGCCGTACTTCGTGAAGTAGCCCGTAAGGAGTTCGGACTTGTTTCCGGTGCCGAGGACGAGCGCGTTGCGGCGTTGGGCTTCGGCGTGGAGGAGGATCATGCGGAAGCGGGCCTTGGCGTTGGAGAGTTGGGCCCGGTCGGGGTCCCGCACGACTTGCCGGAACGCATCGAGTAAGGGTTGGATCGAGCGCTGGCTGGGGTCGAGGCCGAGGTGTCGGGCGACGAGGCGTGCGTCGTCGAGGACGTCGTTTCCGGTGTCGGCCTCCGGCAGGATGATGGGATGCACGTTGGGCGCGCCGATGGCTTGCGCCGCGAGCGCGGCGGCGACCGCGCTGTCCAGTCCACCCGAGAGGCCGACCACGAACGAGGTCCGGTTGGAGCTCGAAATGTAATCCTTGAGGAACCGCACAAGAACGAGTTCGACCTGGGCGGCGTCCAGGGAAACGCGCAGCGTGATGGGAATCTGTTCCGGCACCCGGGCGCGCGAGCAACCGGGGCCCTTTTAAGGCTTCGGGGCTTGGTTCGCGGCCGTGAAACTCACGCTCGTCACGGAGCGCCCCGCGGTGGGAAACGTGCGGGCGAATCTGGCGACGATGGAGCGCTACGTGCGCGCCGCCGAGAGCGACTTGGTGCTCTTTGGCGAGCTGTTTCTCCAAGGGTACATGGCCAAGGACCAGTTCGTCACGTTGGCGGTGAGCGCCAAGGGCGAAGAGGTCGAAGCGCTACGGAAGTTGGCGCGGGAAACGGGGAAGAACATCCTCTTCGGCTTCGCACGGCGCGACGACGAACGACGAGGCCTCCTCTACGATTCGGCGGCGCTCGTCACGAGGAAAGGCAAGGTCGAGACGTACGACAAGTGGTTCCTGGCCAACTTCGGCCCGTTCGAGGAGAAGCTCTACTTCACGCCCGGAAACCGGCTCAAGGTGTGGGACGTGGACGGCGCCCGCGTGGGCGTCCAGATCTGCTATGACCTGTTCTTCCCGGAATTGTCGAAGGCGTACGCTGTGATGGGCGCCGACCTGCTCGTGAACCTCAGCGCCTCCCCCACGACGAGCCGGGCCAACTTCGAACGCTTGTTCCCGGCCCGTGCGCTCGAGAACGGGTACTTCGTGGCGTATTGCAATGTGGCAGGCACCCAGGAGGATGTTGTCTTCTGGGGTGGCAGCCAGGTTTGGGGCCCGCGGGGGGACGAAAAAGTGAAGGCGCCGCTCGTGGACCCGAGCGTGGTCTCGGTGGACATCACGGTCAAGGAGATCGAGGCCGCGCGACCGCTGCGCCCCACCATCCGCGACACCCGGAAGGAGATGGTGGACGCGCTGCAAAAAAGTCTCAAGTCGCTCCAGAAGTAGCACACGAAGCCCTAGTTCCAGGCGAAGTGATTGATGGTTCGAGCCTCGAACCAAAGTGTTCATGACTCCCGCCGTCGACTGTTAACTTGTTACCATGAGGGTGGCAAGCCTCGTCTCGGGCGGGAAGGATAGCATCTTTGCCAGCCTCGTCGCCCAGGAGCAAGGTTGGGACG
>CAYVGY010000093.1:0-11541 GCA_964451065.1 uncultured Halobacteriales archaeon | reverse complement strand
GTCCTCAACGACGCCTACCTCAACGTGGAGGAGTACGTCTTGCTCACCGGAGCCCTTTTGGCCGCCGTCGCCCAGACGTGGGTCCTGGCCTTCGCGCTGCGCACTTAGGCCATGAGCGCCCACTGCGCGTGGGGGACGCCCTCGATCCATAGCACGTTCTCCTTGGCGACGAAGCCCAACTCAATGGCCAACGTCACCGTCCTCGGCCCAACCAGGTTGGCCACGGTGCAGTTGCGTAAGTACGTCTCCAACGCCTCTGCGTCGCCTTGGAATCCGTCGTAAAAGTCCGGGCTCACGTGAAGGCGGAGGCGGCCCTCGTTAAGCTGTTTCCCCAGGAGGTCTTCGTCGCAGGCTGCCACGAGGCGCTCACGGCCCTGCACGTGTTTCTTGATCCGGAACATGCCCGCGTCGACTCTGACCGAACGTAGTGGCGGTCTTTGTCTTTAAGCGTATCTTCCGGGGTGTCTATTGCGCCGACGCGTAGCGTCCTTCTCCGGGCTGGTAGACCCAGCCGCGCTCGCGCAGCATCTGCAACGTGTCGCGGACCTTGCCTTCGGGAATGCCTTCCTTCTGCGCCTCCTCGACGATCTGCACGAGCGAGGGGTAGTTGCGGGTCTTCTCGTCCGTGAGCTTCTTGATGATCTGGAGGAGCTTCGAGATCCGTTGTTGCTGCGTGTGGCTGGCGCCGGCTGTGATAATATCGATGTCGAAGGCCTGCGTCTCCGGGTTCCAACCGACGCCTCGCAACGCGTGCGTGTAGAGACGGATGGCGAGTTCGGCGTCCTGGACGTTCGCCGTCTGGCTGAGCCGCGCACGGGCCGCTGCTTCCGTCAGTCGAACGAGAGACTCGAGCGCGCGGGGCGTAAACGGGATGGACCCTTTGTCCTTCTGGGAGTCCCGAAGGCCGACGTAATAGGCTTGGATACGGTCAATCGCGTCCTCCGTGAGCACTGGGTTCACGGATCGCTTGGCGTACGCGATGTACTTCCGAAGCAGCCGAAGGGGGATGGAGGGTTGAACGTGCGTGAGCAGGCTCGCCTCGTAGTCGGATGTGTACGGTCCTTCGGGGTCGGATTTCCGGTACTCAGCCACTTCGCCTGCACGGTGCGTCTTGAGGATGTGGCGTGCCAGGACCGAGTCGTTGTCGCGGTTGGGGACGTCGCGCAGCGAGAAGATGAGGTCGAAACGCGAGAGGAGCGGGGGAGGGAGGTTGATCTGCTCCAGGATGCTCGTGTATTCGTCGAAGCGTCCCAGTTTGGGGTTGGCGCCCCCGATGACGGCGCACCGCGACTTGAGGGTGGCCGTGATGCCCGCCTTGGCGATGCTGATCTCCTGCTGCTCCATGGCTTGGTGCATGGCGGACTGGTCGTGGGGATCCATCTTGTCCAATTCGTCGACGAGGGCGACGCCCTTGTCCGCGAGCACCAAGGCGCCCGCTTCCAGGACCCACTGGCCCTCGCCGAACTCGTCCCGGACCGCGGCGGCGGTCAGGCCGGAAGCGCTGGACCCCTTGCCGCTGGTATAGATGGCGCGCGGTGCAAGCTTGCTGAGGTAGCGAAGCAGTTGCGACTTACCGGTGCCGGGGTCGCCCACGAGAAGGAGGTGAATGTCGCCACGCAGCCGCGTACCGTCGCGGTACTCCTTCGCCATGCCCCCAAAGAGAGCCAGGATCAGACAGTCCTTGATCTCATCGAGGCCGTAGATTTCCGGCGAGAACGCGTTGCGCAGGTGCTGGTAAACGTCCGGAGTCTGGGCAATCTTGTGGATCTCGACGATGTCTTCGGGCAGAATGTTGATCTCTTCGAACTCCAATTGTTGCAGCTCGATGCTTACCGAGTCAAGCACTTTCTGGAACTCCGCATACTTGAGGGAGCCCTGCCGACGCTGCTGCGCGCGGAGAATGCCGTTGAGGATGACACGGTCGCCTGGGGCGATGCGTCCCACGATGTCATCCTCGAGGTAGACCGTGATTCGTTCGGGTTGCGCGCCGCCGCGCAGGTCTTCGTGGGATTCCTGGATCTCGATCTTCTGGGAGTCGATGAACTTGGACTCCTCGGTGAGAAGCTTGAACACACCGCTGCGGCCGCACCCGCCCTGCTCCTCGGGGCAAGCGTCGGGTTCGCGGATGAGCTGGTCGTCCTGAGGGATGCGGAAAACGGCGCCACAGAGTTCGCAGCGGAACGTCGCGTCCTCGAGCTTGGGCCGAACCTCCACGACCTTCTTCACCATGCCCTCGATGGCGACAAATTTTCCGAGCTGCTCGGCGCGCAGGTTCCGCACGAGGAAGTGGTTGACCCGTGGAAGGTTGCGAACCCGGATGTGGAGTTTGGGGCGGGGCTCGACGGGCACTTCGATCGCAGAGACGGCCCGGTCGGCCGCCTCCAGCGCCGCGCGGGGGTGGTCCAGCAGGTATTGGGCGAGGCTGGGGTCGCGTTGGTCAATCTGGGCATAGTCGACCTCGAGGCTCTTGACCTCGGGGTAGCTTAGGGCCGCCTCTTCGAGCTGAATCTTGTAGTAGTCGCTGAGGAATTGTTCCCAAGCCGCAACCAGCGACTGGGTTGAGAGAGAAGCCGCCATCCCCTTTCGGGTCGTGGATTCGTCGGTCATACTTTAGCCTTCAAGAGAACTCGGACGCCGAAACTCGACCACGAAACTCCAGGGATTGCGGATGTTCCTTGCGAAGCGCAGGGGCCTGGATTTGCGTTCTTGGCTGGAAATCCGACCATTTGACCCCCTCATTTCGCCTGGACTCGTTTTTGTACCATTTCCATTGGAGTTTCTGGTCTTTCCGGGTTCCCCCGGTCGGGTGAAAGTGCCGAACGGGCTGGCGCGGGCGACGGACAACCTGATGTACGACCCGTTTCTTCGGCGGATTCGTGAGCCCGGCTCCGCGCCCACGGCACCCCGTGCTCCTCATCGTGATCGACGGCTGGGGCGTCGCTCCCGACGCGCCAGACAATGCCGTGGCCCGTTCCGGCGCTCCCGTGATGAACCGCCTCGCGAAAGCCTTCCCCAGCGCGATCTTGTCCGCAAGCGGCGTGGCCGTCGGCCTGCCGTCGGGGCAAATGGGCAACAGCGAGGTCGGCCACCTCACCATCGGGGCCGGACGAATCATCGACCAAGACTTCGTGCGGATTTCCAAGGCGACCCGGGACGGGCGCCTCGGACGCGTGCCGGCCCTGCGCGACCTCTTCGCGTACTGCGTCGGGCGCCGCCGCCCTCTCCACCTGCTGGGCCTCCTTGGCCCCGGCGGCGTCCACAGCCACCAGGACCACCTCTACGGGCTCCTGGAAGCGGCCGTGAAGGCGGGCGTGCCCCGCGTCTGGGTCCATCACGTCCTGGACGGGCGCGACACGCCACCCAAGAGCGCCCCATCTTTCGCCGAGGATGCCCAGGCCCGCATCGACCAGAGTGAAAACGCCCGCGTCGCGACGGTGAGCGGTCGCTACTGGACCATGGACCGCGACAAGCGTTGGGACCGCACCCAGCGCGCTTACCGCCTGTTCACGCGACTTGAAGGCCACGCGAGCCCAACGGTGACCGAGGCCCTCGATGCAGCGTACGCGCGCGGTGAGACCGATGAGTTCGTGGCGCCGACGGTGGTGGGCCGACCCGACCCGCTGCGCGACGGCGACGCGCTCCTCATCTACAACTTCCGGCCCGACCGCGCGCGCCAGATCGTCCGGGCGCTGGCCGACCCGGCGTTCCAGGAATTCCCGACGGAACCAGTCCATCCCCGCATCGTCACCATGACGCTTTACGATCGCGCGTTCGACGCGCTCGGCGTCCAAATCGCGTTCCCGCCCGACCACCCACCCATGACGCTCGGCGAGTACTACGCGTCGCTGGGATTGCGCCAGCTCAGGATCGCCGAGACGGAAAAATACGCCCATGTGACCTACTTTTTCTCGGGAGGACGAGAGCCACCCTTCCCCGGGGAGGAACGCATCCTCGTCGCGAGCCCGAAGGTCGCCACCTACGACCTCCAACCGTCCATGAGTGCGCGCGAAGTCACCGAAGCCCTACTGCAACGTCTGGCGTCTGACACGTTCGACCTCATCGTGCTCAACTTCGCCAACCCCGACATGGTCGGCCACTCGGGCCGGCTCGAGCCCACCGTCGAGGCCTGCCGCGTCGTGGACGAATGCATAGGGCGCATCGTCGAGGCGGCCCACGCGAAGGGGTACGTGGTCGCGGTGACCGCCGACCACGGCAACGCCGAATCCATGGTGGACGAAGCCGGCCAACCCCGCACCGCCCACACGACCAACCCCGTCCCGTTCATCCTTGCCCACCCCGAATTCCGCGGCGGCAGGCTTCGCCCCGGGGGGGGACTCTCCAACGTCGCCGCGACCCTTCTTGAGGCGGTGGGGCTCCCCGTGCCGCCGGAGATTTCCGGGTCCGCCTTGGTTGCCGCCAAGAACGCCTTCAAATAGGGGGGCGAATCAAAGCGACAACGGCTTATCCTGTTGGGGCAGTTCGTCCTCCAGGGATGCACCTATGGTGTACACACACAATGGATGGACGCTGTTCACGCGACCGGTGACGCTGCGCGGCGGCATGACGCAGCAAATCTACTATTTCTCCAAACACAAGCCCAAGAGCGGCAAGCCCACCGACATGCCCAAGGGCTACAAGGTCGGCGTCAACAAGAAGACCGGCCTCCCGTACCTCGCCAAGCACTAGGCGACGGCCACTTCTGTACCTCTCTGCCCGGACGGGCCCCGTGGCGAACAGACGCGGGGCCCTTCTCGACACTCTACCGAAGCCTTTTCGCCCCAATCCGCAGTAATATAAGTCACGGCCCCCTCAAACGGTTACCCAAGAGGGAGAGCGCACTCAGATGATGGACGAGGACGAGGGGGACGTGGTTGGAAACGGAAATGGTTCGACAGCAAGCCGGCGGATTCTCAAGGTCCGGCTTCGCCAAGACCTCGTGATCAAGCTCCACGAATTCCGCATCCTCCAAGGAAAGTCCATCGCCAACCTTCTGGAAGGAATCCTGGAGGACTACTTCGGCCGCCCCGACGCTCCGGCCCCGACGCCGTCGACGAATGGCCACCGCGCCGAACTGCAGGCGCCCGAAAAACAGGTCCCCGAATCGGTCCGGTGACTACCCGGGGCCACCGCTCGTCAGGCGGTCGACGATTCCTTGCGCCAACTTGAGGCAATAGGAGACGTTCACGTTGGCATCCGGGTTCGGGCCGAGCTCTGCGCAGACCGGTGGACGGCCACCGCTTGCGGGCTCAGCCGTCACCACGGATGGAACCGTCGCCACCAAGAACAACAACGCGGCAATTCCCAGCCAACGCATGTCCCCCACTTCCACGGGAATCATGCCCGTGACAGAACATAACCCGTGCGCAGGGTTGATATAGAAGCGCCATCCGAGGGCCTTTGGCCCCTCTGGGGGGTTCCGGCCCTCGTCCCTGCGGGCCGTTCCCTCCCTATGCGAGCGTGATTAAGCTCGTTCGGTTCTGCAACAAATGGGAAGTCCTATGGGGGGCCTCAACCGCGGGGCGGCAGGTATACTTCTTGCCCTGCTTTTAGTCGGCGTCGCACCGGCGACGGCCGCGGACACAGGCGATGTGATCGAGGTTCGGGCCCAGATGGCGAGCCTCCGGGTGCCGGACGATTGTCGGCTCCTCATCAAGGAGGGACTCTTCGACGCCGACATCGATTCGGCAACGGTCTCCGACGAACCGCTGCTGCGCTTCGAGGGCGGCAGGATCGAGGCCACGCAGTTCTGGCGCAACGCTACGCGCGTCGTGGACCCCCTCTCGGGCGGAAACGTCGGCCGTTGGAACGACGTTGCCCAGAGCCGCGACATTGCCTTCCAACCCCGCCAAGTGGCCGTCCTCAACCCGACCGACGTTCCGACCGTCCGCGTCACGCTCGTCTCCATGAACGGCTTCACCTTCCCTGACGCCCGCAACCTCGGCGTTGCCAGCATGATCCCGTTGGGCGGGATGAGCGAGCCACGCGCCATAGGCCTGTCCCAACTGGGCCTCCTGGGCGACTTCGACCGCGCGCCGGCCGACTCGGGCTGGCTGGAGTTCCAACCCCAGAACCTCGTCAGCAAGGGAAGCGTCGGCTACCTCATCGATGGTTACAACCTCCGCCTATCCGACGGCATCCGAACGGAGGACGTCTGGACCGGGTTCACAGAAGGCGAAGGACACCACGTCGGCGAAGGCGGCCACACGCCCGAGGTCTACAGTTTCCTCGTCATTTGGGCCCACGGCGGACAACACACGTTTGGCTCGGCCGTCAAGTCGTTTACGGGCCAGGCGCCGATGCCCCAAGTCGGTTGGGTCGGCGAGGCGACCATTGATGTCCACCGCGGAGACGTCATCGTCGGCTCCAACGTCGTGCCCCTCAACCAAAACCAGGTCACCCTCACGGGGAACTTCCGCGCGGACATGGTCTTCGACGCAGAATCCGCCCTCTACGGAGGCAGCCTGCACGCCGCGGGTGTCGGGAGGAGCTCCGCGTTCGCGCCGGTCGCCGCCGCCCCCGACGACGGATTCCTGGGCGAAATCAGCAACTCCTTCGGCGTCTGGTCCTCGCTCGCCATGGGCGCCCTCACGGTGGCCATTCTTGGGGTAAAGACGCTGCGCCGACCGCGCGCCATGGCCAAGCCCGCCGACCCCCTGACGGCCGCCGCGGCGCCCAAACCGCCGGACCCGGCGCCCGCCGCCACCCTTGACGAACTCGTGGAGCGCGCCCAGAAGTCGCCCCTCGACGGGGAGGCCCAGTTCGTTCTGGGCGTCGAACTCTTCCGCCGGGGCCAGCCCGACATCGCCCTGCGGCACCTGGACCGGTCGTTCCGGCTCCAGCCCGGAGGCATCATGCGCCTCCTGGAGGACCCGGAACTCGCCCCCATGCGCGACCACGGCGAGGTCCGCCAACTCCTCGGCCGCTACCACCGAGAACAGCAACGACGTGTCTGGGCCGGCTACGCCTAAGATTGATCCGCGTTCGGGGGGGCCCGAGAGAGCTACTACCCCTATAGGACCGCTCTCCGGGCCCCACCCCACGTTCCCGCAGCAGGGCACCGTGCACCGTTTCGAAACGCCCAAAAGGCCCATGTTCCCCTGGTCCCAGGCGCCCCTTACCGAACCCACTTAGCGCCCCATGGCCGTCAGGCGCCCGGCGGCGCGTCACCATGCAAGGACTCCTCATCCCCGTTCTCCTTCTCTTGGTCCTGCCGGCGGCCGCCGCGCGGCCCCACGACGAAGCCCCAGAAAAGGAAGGCGACAAGCACGCCCACCACGGCGCCCCGCCGGAGCGAACCGGCCGCGACGATGAGCCCGTAAAGGAGCGGAAAGACCAGCGAGGCCCCTCGAGCTCCGACCCCCCCGTCCCGCCACCCGTGGAGGCCCCGGCCCCGAACGAGACCCCGACGCCGGCCCCAGGAACGACCGACGCTCCGCCCCCGGCGGCGTCGCCTCCTCCGATCCTTCCCACCGCGATGGAACCCGCGCCCCAGAACGTTCCTCCCGCGCCCGCCGAGAACCTGCCCGCCGGCGCCCCCGCGGACCCCGCCCCCGAGTCCCCACCGCCCCCGGGCGGCAGCGGCGCCAGTCCGCGCCCCGAAGCCCAGCCCGGCGACGGCCACGAACGGGTCCAGCCGGAATCCCCGCAGCGACCCGTGGCTCGGCTGACTCCCCTCACGGCGTCGCCTGACGCGACCGTCGCCCCCTTCCTCGGCGGCTCCCCGGCCGCCGAAGCCGCGCAGACCCTGCCCGTCCCCGGCGAAGGCTCCGACCATTGGGGCGTCCTCCTCGCCGTCGGCGGAATCGGTCTCGTCATGGGCGGCACGGGCCTCCTGGGCTACCGCGCGTACGGGCAACGCCGACGCACCGACGCCACGACCCCCGTGACGCACTGGACGGTCCCGCTTGCCGCGACTCCACCCACTCTCCCGCGACACCTGAAGCCACGGCCAACCCCCGCCACGATCGGAATCGCTCCGCCGCCCCCGAGCCTGGCCGACCTCGTCCAGCGGGTGCGCGAACGTCCGAACGATGGACCCGCCCAATTCGCGCTCGGCGTCGAATTCTTCGAGGCCGGCCACCGGGAGAAGAGCCTACGCCACCTGGAACGCGCTTTCCGCCTCGCCCCCGAAGTCGTCCTCCATCTCCTCAACGATCCCCGGTATGGCGCCGTCCGCAGCGACGACGACGTCCGCCGCATCCTCAAACGGTTCCACCGCGACCTCCAGCGGAGGATCTTCGCCGGCTACGCGTAACGGGAGACGGGGGCTTCAATTCGGAAGGCATTTAACGAGCCCCGGCCCTGCGAAGCGCGGGATGCGCTAGGTTGCCTTTTGACAAGAAGTCCTTCGTCGTCCCCGATGGCACACGCTTCGAAGAGCACACCATCGTGGCGCCTGGCGACTTCATCCTCGGCAACCACGTCCGTCTCCAGTTCGGCGTGACGACGCCCGGCCGTGTCTTTGCCGGCGAGAACGTCCACGTGGAGGGCCACGTGCGGACGCCCAAGGACCTGCGCCTGGACCACTTCTGCCGCGTGTCCGGAAACGTCGAATCCGGGGGAAGCGTCTATCTCGGCGAGAAGACACGCGTGGAGGGAAAACTCGTCGTGGGCGGCGACCTCGACGTGGGCGACGACGTCGCCATCGCCCAAGGGTTTGAGGCCAAGGGTTGGATCAACATCCGAAGCCCCGTGCCCGTCGTCGTCTACCTCTTCCTCTACCTAATGGAGCTGCTTCGCTTGGGCAAGTCCGACGAAGTGGAGAAGATCCTGCAGGAAGTCGAGGCCGCGCAGGAGCGGATCCAGGTCAACGAAGGGTTCCTGTTCGTGCCGGACGGAAGCACCATCGGGCTCACGAACAGCGTGGTGAAGGGGAACCTCTACATCGGCCGCGGCTGCCGCGTCCTGGGCAACTACATCGTCCATGGCAACGTGAACATCGGCCCCGAATCCAAGCTCTTTGGTGCGGTCCGCGCCGCCGGAAACATGCGCGTCCAAGGACGCGCCGAGGTCCAAGGCACGCTCGAATCGAGTCGAGGGATCACGATCGGGGAAGAGGTCCGCGTACTCGGCGACGTGCGGGCGGCCACCGTCGACATGTTCCACAGCGCCGTGGTCGACGGCCGCGTCGTGGCGCCCGGCGGCATCCGATTCAGCACCCAACACAGCCTCGCGATGCAGGACAAGGTGGAACGGTTCCAGGCCGGCATGCGCGACGACATCGTCGACCTATTGACTTGAGGTCGCGGGCGGCTTCACGGCGGCGTGGACGCCTGATCGGAACGGCGTGGAAAGGGGAGAAGACGGGCGGGAATCCGCCCGCCGAAGGATGAGCATCAGCCGATCACGCAGTCGTGGGCGCCAAGGATGTCGTGGTACAGCGTGCAGCCTTCTCCGTCTTGGTAGCACAGCACATCGGCCCAGCCGTTGCAGACGCCCGTGTCCGTGGAGGGGCCGGCCGTGGGATCGTGCACTTCGAATCCGTCGGCGGCGGAGGCCATCGTGGAGAAGCCCGCGGCCAGGCTTGCGGCCACGAGGGCGGTCATGACGATGCGTTTCAGGGTTCGGTGGGCCGGCAGCCTACCGCTGGCAGCCGCCTACTCGGTCGTCCTGATGGTGGTCTCATTTACCGCATACTTCGTCATGACCCGCTGGCTCATCCGCGAAGAGCGAGACATCGCCTGAGCCGACTCGACCAGCGTTCCCTCCGTGCGCCCACCCGCCGCGCCCGCCCGTTTGCACCACGTAGTGCAACCGTCAACCTCCGGGCCGCGACGCGTAGTCGGGCGACAGGTATGACAAGGTTGGCCAACGTGCCATAATCCTGCGCACCTCGGCTAGATCAGTCCCTTCTCAGGGGCCGAAATTGTGCAGTACACGTTGACGAACGCGCGTTCGGTCGCGGTAGTTTTCGACGAGCAACAGGTACTCTCGACCTTTGGACTTCTTCATGCGTAGAAACATAGCCAACGGATGGGCATTGCTGACTAGTTTTTGTTATGGGGGGTGGAGTGAATGTGGACTAACATTGCCATCATGTGGTGCAACCGTCAACCCTCCAGTTTGGCGTTGGGGACCCGCGCGTGGCCGCGCACTCTAGCGGCATAGCCAGGTTGACGACCCACTTTTAAGGGATGAGGCCTTGCCTCGGCGGCATGAAGATTGGCCTCGTGGGAAAACCCAACGTGGGCAAGTCCACCTTCTTCAAGGCCGCCACGCTGAAGGACGTCGCCGTCGCCGACTACCCTTTCACGACGATCGAACCCAACCACGGAATCGGGTTCGTGCGCGCGCCCTGCCCCCACGCAGACATCGGCGCCCCCTGCCACCCCAACCACGGCCTCTGCGTGGACGGGACTCGCTTTGTCCCCGTCGAGCTCGTCGACGTGGCGGGCCTCGTACCCGGCGCCCATGAAGGCCGGGGGCTGGGCAACAAATTCCTGGACGACCTGCGGCAGGCGGACGCCCTCATCCATGTCGTGGATGCCACCGGCGCCACGGACGCGGAAGGCCGGCCCACGGCCGCCGGGACGCACGACCCCCTGGGGGACATCCGGTTTCTCGAGGACGAGCTCACGTGGTGGATTGACGGCATCTTGGCGGCGGATTGGGACCGCATCTTCAAGAGGGCGTCCGTCGCCGGCGAAAAACTGGAAGAGCTCTTGGCGGCCAAGCTCACCGGACTCGGCATGAACGAGAAGATGGTCCACGGGGCTTTCCGGGAGGGCGGGGCGGACCGGGCCACGTTTGCGGCGACGATCCGCAGGATCAGCAAACCCATCCTGCTAGCCCTCAACAAGGTCGACAAGGTCCCCAGGGACGGCTATGACCGCTTGGTCGCACGCCTGGGATCCCAAGCCCCGGTCGCCGTGAGCGCCGATTCCGAGGTGGCCTTGCGTGGCGCCGCCAAGGCGAACCTCATCCGGTATCCCCCCGGCGCGTCGATGTTCGAAGTCGTCGAGCCTTCCCGACTCTCGCCCAAGCAGGCTCAGGCGCTCGACTACATCCGACACCACGTCCTCGAGCCCTACGGGTCCACGGGAGTCCTGCCGGCGTTGGAACGCGCCGCGTACGGTCTGCTCAAGCAAATCGTCGTCTTCCCCGTAGAGGATGACCATAAGTGGACCGACAAGAAGGGGAACGTGCTCCCCGACGCGCACCTCGTGCCCGCCGGGTGCACGGCGCGCGAATTGGCGGGGCGGGTCCACACGGACCTCGCCAAGAATTTCATCCGCGCCGTCGACGCCAAGCGCCGCCGCACGATCGGCGCTGACCACGTCCTCGAGGACGGAGACGTCATCCGGATCGTCGCCAACGCATGAAAGGCCCCCGGTATGGCCCCTCAACGAGCGGGCCCGGAACGGCTGGGGGGGTTTCACCGGGCCGGCTCGTGGAGGATGGCTGGACTCGTTCGAGACGCCAGGGGGTTGCGTTGGCTCGGATCGGCATCCCGAGAGTCCCGCGGTGGTCAAGGGCAGGGAAAAGAGGGGCTGACAAAACGAATCCGGCGTAGTTGATGCCCTCCGGCAGGGGCGCGGCCTC
>CAYVGY010000092.1:0-11918 GCA_964451065.1 uncultured Halobacteriales archaeon | reverse complement strand
TGTCTGGCTGAAACTTGAGAACCTTCAATTTCTCGGCTCCTTCAAGATCCGTGGCGCCTGGAACCTCATGTCCCGCCTCTCCGGCGCCGACAAGAAGCGTGGCTTCGTCACCGTCAGCGCCGGCAACCACGGCCAAGCCGTCGCGTGGGCGGCCCGACGTCTGGGTGCGCCCTGCACGGTCTGGGTGCCCGACACCGCCGTCGAGCGTAAGGTCCGCGCGATGGAGGCGCTCGGCGCCCGCGTCGGCAAGAAACCGCACCAGGAGATCATGGACCTCATGACCGGCGACCGGGCCAAGGCACTCGACGGGTTCTACGTGCCTCCCTTCGGCCACCGCCACACCATCGCCGGCCAGGCCACCATCGGCCTCGAGATCCTCGAAGACCTCCCCGACGTGAAGACCGTCATCGTCCCGGTGGGCGGCGGCGGACTCGTTTCGGGAATCGCGTCCGCGATCCATGCCCGCCGCCCCAACGTCAAGGTGCACGGAGTCCAGGCGGCGGGCGCGGCGCCGCTGCCACCCTCGTTGAAGTCCGGACAGCCCGAGCGCGTCTCGACGCCGAAGACCATCGCGGACGGGATCGCCGCCTCCATGGTCTTCGACTACATGCTCCCCTTGCTGAAGGAGCACCTCACGAGTTGCTTCACGGTCACGGACGACGAGTTGCGTTCCGCTATGAATCACCTGGCGCAGGAAGCGCACGTCGTGGCAGAACCCGCCGGCGCCGCGGCCTTGGCCGCTGCATGGAAACACGCGAAGGAGTTGGAACCGCCGGTGGCGTGCATCGTGAGCGGTGGAAACGTCAACCTCGACCTCCTCGCTCAGGTCCTGGCGGCCGGTGGCCCGCCGATGGCGACGACGCCGACCGCGTAGAAGGCCATGCACCGACCCCCGCCGAGGCTTCATCAGGAGGAGCGCCGATCCTGCCGCGAGAATCATGCTTGCCTTCCGGCCCAGGCAAAGAGGCGGTCTCGAAACCACCGTCACGCGCGGGCACCTCACTAGCATCCCAGCCGTGGTTCGACGACGATTTGGAATCGAACCCGGTGACCGGCTTTTGTGGACCGTGGAAGGTGATACGCTGCGTGTCAACGTCGTGAAGCGCCGGCATCGAGGGTTTGCGGACTTCGAACCCTTCGATTTTGGGGCACCCACCGATGCGGCGCACGAGGTCGACTAACCACCCGCAGATTGATCGTGTGACACTCGTGCCGGAGTCGCCCAAGGAGGAGCGGGCGAGGGGAGTGTCACGGAATCATCCTGCGCGTGGTTAGGCTTGATTCGTCCAGCTCTACCGCCTGCTCGCCGAAGCCCGGGCCGCGACGCTAGGCGCCCGGCCTTCCGGTCGACGCGTGACCTCGCGGGCCACCAGGACCGCGCGGTCCACGTCCTCGCGTTGTACGTGTCGGTGCGTCACGAACCGGATCCATCGGGGGCCGTAGGCACTACATCGCACGCCCTCCGCCGCCATCCGGGCCTCGAATTCCTTTGCCGAGGCCCCGATTCCTGAGACATCCAGGAAGACGATGTTCGTCTGGACCGTCTCTAGGTCGACGGTCAGCCCCGGAATCTTCGCAAGGCCATTCGCCAACCGCCGCGCGTTCGCGTGGTCGTCCTTCAGGCGGTCAATCATGGTGGACAGCGCGACGATGCCCGGGGCGGCCAAGACGCCCGCCTGCCGCATCCCGCCACCGAAAAGTTTCCGGGCGCGCAACGCCTGGTCCACGAAGTCCCTTGAGCCGCAGATGAGACTCCCCACTGGGCAGCTGAGTCCCTTGGTGAGCGCAAACATGACGCTGTCCACGGATTTCGTCAAGGCGGGAGCCGCCAATCCCTGGGCAACCGCGCCGTTGAACAGTCGAGCCCCGTCCAAGTGCACCGGAATCCCGACGTCGTGCGCGACCCGCGCCACCGACGCCGTCTGCGCCGGCGTCCAGACGGTCCCGCCGGCCATGTTGTGCGAGTTCTCGATCCCCACCATCGTCGTGAGGGGTTCGTGCGGATCCGTCGGATCGCGGATGGCTTCGGCCACCTCCCGCGCCGAGAAGACGCCGTGCTTGCCCGCCAGGGTCCGCAGCTGGACGCCGCTGAGGACGGCGGGCCCGCCCGTCTCGAAAAGCACGATGTGCGAGTCCCGCTCCACGAGGATCTCGCCTTCGCGGCCCGAATGGACGTAGATCGCAATCTCGTTCCCCATCGTGCCCGACGGGACGAAGAGCGCCGCCTCCTTGCCTACGTTCTTGGCGGCCAATTCCTGGAGCTCGTTCACGGTTGGGTCTTCGCCGTACGCGTCGTCCCCGACCCTGGCGCTGCGCATGGCCTCGCGCATCTCGTCGGTCGGTTCCGTAACGGTATCGCTTCGAAGGTCCACCATGCGCGACGGCACGAGGTTCGCCAAAGCGGCCGGCCGTATAAGCGTGCGGACGTCCGGGTCGAACGAAGCTCAAGAACCCCCCTGCGCCTTCGCGGCCGCGTGGGCAAGCGCTGGCACCGGTTCCGCAACCCTTGGGAGCGGGAGTACGCGATGCGCGGCACCCTTTGGCGCGGCGCCGAAGACGCCGCGTTCCTCACGACGTGGGTCCCGGCCGGAACGACGGTACTCGAGCTCGGCTGCGGCGACGGGAAGTACCTCGAAGCCTTGGGCCAGGCCGGTTTTGCCCCGCTCGGCCTGGACTTTGCGCCCACCGCTCTCGAACTCGCGAGGCGAAAGACCTCAGCGGGCGTCGTCATGGCCGACCTCACGAACCTGCCGATTCGAAGAGGCGGCGCGCCGGCCGTGGCCGCTCGGCACGTCCTTGGGGCCCTTCGCGCCGGGCCACGGGCGGTCGTCGCGACCGAGATCACGCGCGCCCTTTCACCCGGCGGAATCCTGTTCATCGAAGAATTCTCGAAGCAGGACTTCCGCCACGGCCGGGGACAAGAGGTGGAGCCGTCCACGTTCGAACGCAACCGGGGAATCCTCACGCACTACTTCGGACAAGACGAGATTCCCGCCCTCTTCGCCGCCCTAACGCTTCTCCACACGGAACCTCGCCAATCCCTGCAACGCGTCGGGACCGCCACGGCGATTCGCCACCGGTGGCGCTGGGTGCTCAGCCGTCAACCGAAGGATTCCAGCGGCGCGCCTCGCAGGTCGCGGTCGTAGACCACAAACTCGCCCTCGCGGCGCGCCGTCGGCGACACCAGGTGGGGCTCCGACCGGCCGGGATCCAGGATGTGGACCACCTCGACTCTTTCCACGAGCGTGAGGAAATCGCTCAGCAGGCCGCGATGGCAACTTGCGGGGTGGCGCTCGGCGCACATCACCGCGGTCGCGCCCGTGTTGGCCGTCGCCACGAGGCTTGCGGTGCCGCGCCGGAAGAGGGACTTCTCCATCCAGTCGGCGTAGCCGTGGAAGCCCGACCCGGCGAGGCCGCGGTGCCGGGACTCCTGCGAGGCCTTGCGCATGCCGCCCAGTTCGTCGCCGAGGTAGACGTAGTCAATCCGGCCGGCGTGGAAGAGCGACTTCTTGAGGTCGACGGTGTTGAAATGTGGGTGGCGCCGGCTCGTAGGAAACCGACGCACATCGACGAGGGTGCCAATCTCGAACGATTGCAAGGCGGCGACGAACGCGTCCAACGCCCGGGTGGAGTGGCCGATGGTCCACAGCCGCGTCATGCCCGCGCCAGCGCGCGGCCGACCACGAGTTTCTGGATCTCGTTGGTCCCTTCGTAGATCCGCGTCACCGGCGCGTCCCGCATGAGCCGTTCCACGACGAACTCCTTGATGTACCCGTTCCCGCCGTGGATCTGGACCGCCTTCTCGCAGACTTGGACCACGACCTCGCTGGCCAAGAGTTTGGCCATCGACGCGGTCTCGGGCCGTAGATCCCCCGCCATCTCTTCGAGCGCGGCGCGGTAGGCCAGGAGGCGGGCCGCGTCGAGTTGGGTGGCCATGTCGGCAATCATGAACTGGACCGCCTGGTGCTTGGCCAGGGGAACCTGGAACTGCTTCCGCTGCTTCGCGTAAGCAATGGACTCGTCGAGCGCGCGGCGGCCGATGCCGAGGGATTGCGCGGCGATACTGAGGCGGGACGAGTTGAGGATCCGCATGAGCATCCGGAATCCGTCCCCTTCCTTCCCGAGGAGGTTGGCGGCGGGGACCCTCATGTCGCTGAAATTGAGCCGGGCCGTGTCGCTCGAGTGGAGGCCCATTTTCTCCTCGCGGCCGCCTCGCTCGTAGCCGGGCGTCGATGCCTCCACGATGAAGAGGCTGATGGCTTCGCGTGCGTCCCCCGTCCCCGTGCGCGCGGCGAGGATGATCTGGTCGGCGAAGGATCCATTCGTGATGAAGGTCTTGGAGCCGTTGACAACGTAGTGGTCGCCGCGTCGTTCGGCGCGAGTCCGGATCGAGGCGACGTCGCTGCCGGCTTGGGGCTCCGTGATCGCGAACGCGCCGATTCTGGTTCCGGCGGCGAGGGGAGGAAGGAAGCGCTTCTTCTGTTCGTCGTCGCCAAACCAGAGGATGGGAAGGACGGCGACGCTGGTCTGGACCGCGACGCCGACGCTGAAGCCCGCGTCCCCGTACGCGAGCTCTTCGAGCGCGAGGAGGTAGCTCAACTTGTCGAGTCCGGCGCCGCCGTATTCGGGGGGAATGAGGGCGCCCAGGAAGCCCAAGGGCGCAAGGGCCTGGAACGCCTCGAGCGAGAACGTCTGCTCCCGGTCCCATGTGGCGGCCCGGGGCCCGACGTTCTTCTTGCTAAACTCGCGCATTGTGTCGCGGATGAGCTGCTGCTCGGGCGTGAGCGTGAAGTCCACGTCGTGGGAGAGGGCCGCCGGCTTATCAGGGTTTCAGTGGCCGCGCCGCCGCATGAGGACGAGGCCTAGCACCGCGACCAGGAAGAGGCCGGGCCCCACGGAGGGCAGGAGGACCACTTCGCCCCACAGCCCGTGCGGAAGCGCGAGCTCGTGGGTCAGACGAAACGTCCCTTGGAGGTTGTCGACGCTCAGGTGGGCCACCTTCGGCGTCCCGGGCTCGCGCAGGTCCTCGAGCGGGATGCGCCAGGTGACCTTCGCGGGGAGGACGGGGGCTCCGTGGTCGAGGCTTTCCCTCACTTCGCGGGACGGGTAGCGGGAGACGGTCCCGGCGCGGTCGATCGACAGCCAAGCGCTTTCCCGGTTCAGGTCGTAGGATCCCAAGGATGCGCGGACCTGCCACGCCACGATGAGACGGCCATCGCGGATCGCGAGTTCGGGCTCGGCGCCTTCCAGCGGATCGCGGACCGGCAGGATGACGCGCCACGGCATGTCCGCGCGGTGGTACGCCTTCCAGTCGCGCTGGACGAAACGGGCGTTCGGCGTGTCGATCTGCGACAACTTCACGACGAACGCGCAACGGGAATAGGCGCAGCCGTCCAGGGATTCGGAGGTCCTTTGCATCTCGATGCGGACTTCGTAGACCTGCGCGCCGTCGGGCCGCTGGAGGAGGTCGGACGTGGCGGTGGCGCCCCACGCCAGGAGGGCCGGGTCGTCGTGCCGAACCTCCTTTAGCCAGCGGGCCTCGAACCGGACCCGTGCAAGCGCGCCCGCGTCCACCGAGTCGTAGGGGTCGGGCACCGAGTCGACGCCGAAGTAGGCGTAGAGGACGATGGGGCCGTCGCCGAGGACCAAGGCGGGGGGGAATTGGAGTCCGGTTTCCAGGTACCCCACGCCGCTCTTCCGCTCGTAGCCTCCCGCCGTAGGAAACAGGGTCACAGGGTAACCTGTGAAGCCGAGGTCGACGGGCGTCCCGGTGCGCGTCGCCAAGGTCGGCACGAGGTATGTCTCTTCCAGCGGAGGTTCCGTGGCCGCGTTCACCCGCTCGGCGTTGAGGGGCACGTAGCCGAGGATGCTGTCCATGTGCGCGTAGAGGATCACGCGGGCCGTGCCAGGCCCTTCGACCAGGGACGGATTCACGTCGATGTCCGTGGGTTCACACTCGCGCGAACACCAGTGGACGGGCGTCTGGGCGAGGGCGGATGCGGGGAGGAGACATAACGCTGCAATCGGGGGGAGGCTCCACCGCATGGTTCACCCACGCCGCTACGGGACCCCAGGGGATAACCGGACTTTGGTCCCTACGTTCAAACACTTCGTTCAAACACGTCGGGGGATGAATGGCGGCGCCTGCGGCCCAGTTGGACGAGGACCATGGAGAGCGTGACTAACCAGGCCGCGAGGAAGCCCGGCGCGGGAACGGTCGCCCCGCCGTCCTGGACATCCGCCGGGATGGGGACGGTTGTTTCGACTTGGAAGGTCTGTTGAAGGTTGAGCGCGGACAGGTGGATCGTCGGGGCGCCCTGGAGCTGTTGCCGGGAAATCGCCCAGTACGCCCGGCTGGGCATGGCGACGCCGCTGTGCTCAAGGCGGAAGCGGATCTCGCGGGGCGGAAGGGCGGTGGGTTCCTCGCCGTCCATCGCCGGGAACGTCAACCGGACCGATTCCGCGTCCACGTCGTACGCGCCCAGCGGGCTCTCGATGTCCCACGCGACATGCACGACATCGTCCTGGATGGACCAGATGGTCCCGCGCCCCTCGAGGGGGTGGGCCATCGGCACAACGAGGCGCCACGGCGTCTGGGGGCCCATGACGAGCCGGACCTCGCGCTGCACGACGTTCGCGGCGTCATTGTGGATCTGGTCGAACCGGATGCGAAGCATGCATTGCGGAGTTTCTGTGCAGGCCGGAATCGAGGGTTGGTCCACCGTGAGGGTGACGGGAATCTCGAAGAGGCGCGGTTGCCCGGGCAACCGAGTCAGGCGGAAGGGTCCCGCTTCGCCCACGGCAAACGGCTCTGACGCGTCCCCCGCTGTCCAGGTCGCCCTCACCCGGACGTCCGGTGCGGCGCCCGCTTCTGGCTCTGGTGGGACGGCGTCTACAGAGGCGTAGACGTAGAGGACGATGGGCCCGGGCCCGAGGAGGATGTCCTTGGCCCAGGGGAGGCGGTGCGCGAAGCGAGTCTCGTTGGCGAGGTCGATCAACGAACCAATCAGGTTCATGCGCGCCTCGGCGCGGTCGAAGTTTACGTCCAGCGGCGTGCCTGTCGTGGTGATCAGGCGGGGAAACAGTTCGTTCGAGACGACTTCGACTTCATGGATGGTGTCCGGGAGTTGGGCGTTGGTGTCCAAGAAGTAGGGCATCCAGGGGCCTGCTCCCGGGTGCGCGTAGAGGATGAGGTTGCTTGGGCCGGCGCTTCGGACGGCGGGGTCGTTCACGTCGGGGTCGGTGGGTCGGCATTGCCGTTCGCAGGCATCGACGGCGGTCTGCCCGCTCGCCACGGGCGCGAGGAGGATCGTGAGGGCTGCGCCGAGGGGGAGCGGCCGCATGGTCGAGCCGTTTCCATATCCTGGGCGGGGTAGAAAACGAGGCCAGTCGCATGAACAAAAGAGGTCATTCGTCGGTGCTCATTGTTAGGTTGACGTTGCCGGTGGGCGTCTCGTCTTGCGGGGCCTCCGTGAGGATCTCGAGGCTCCACCGGCCCTCGACGCCGTCGACGGCGTAGTCGCCGGGATGCGTGGCGACGGCGCGGACGGTCCCGTGGGGTTCACGCAGGTGGAGCTCGTAGGTTCCGACCTCGGTCTCGCTGGTCACGTTGAGCGTCCAGGCGCCGCCGACCTCGGCAGTGAATTGGTCGAGGAAGATGGGGTCGCCTTGGTCGTCCACACGGTAGTAGCCCGGTCCGTATGTCCAATGGTGTTCGTAAACGACGACGGGGTCCGAGGCCGCAGGATCCTCGGATGTAGTGCATCCGGCCATCGCGGCCAGGGCTACGGCCAGGGTTATGGGAAGAGGCGCGACGCGTTGGACCATGTGATCTTCTCCAGGACGCCGTCGCGCCAGGACCGTTCGCGCAGACCGTCCAGGCAACGCTGGGGGTCGAGGAACGGGTAGTCGCTGCCGAAGAGGAAACGGTCGCTGAGGCGGGTGTTGGCGAAGTTGAGGACGACCTCGGGGAGGTACTTTGCGATCCAGCCGGAGAGGTCGATGTGGACGTTGGTCTTGTGGAGGCTCATCGCAAGGAGCTCCTCGTGCCAAGGCCAGCCCGTGTGGGCGCAGATGAGGTGGAGGTCGGGGTGGCGCGCAGCCACGGCGTCGAGGTGGATGGGCCGCGAAAAGTCGAGCAGGATGCCGTCCCCGCCGGGGACGCCGGCGCCAAGGCCGCTCGTTCCCGTGTGGACGACGACGGGCAGGCGCAGGCGCTCCGCGGCCTTCCACAGCGGTTCGAAGGCCGGGTCGTCCGGTTTGAAGGCTTGGATCTGCGGGTGGAGCTTGAGGCCGCGCATCTCGAGGCGGCTGGCCGCGCGTTCGAGGGCGGCGACGGCCTTCTCGCCCTTGCGTGGGTCCACGCTGGCCACCGGTACGATGAGGTCGCTGTGGTCGCGCGCGATTTGCGCCACCGTCTCGTTGGGGAGCGGCGGTCGCTTCGTGGCCGTCTCGGCGTCCCACGCGAGGAGCAGCGCGCGGGAGATGCCGGCACCGCGGAGGTCCTCGACCATCCGGTCCACGGTGCGCACCGGGTCGCGCGTGCCGAAGTACTTGAGGCCGTGCTCGACCAGGGGCCCGCCCGAATCGACGAGGAACTCCTTGGTGGGGAGGTGGACGTGCGTGTCAAAGACGCGCGGCAAGGCGTTCGCGGGGAGCCGGGTGGACCACATTAGCCTGTCGGCGCGGGGAGCCCGCGAGGCGAATCCTCATGCGTCCATGGAGTCTTCGACGTAGTCCGGGTCTTTGTGGACCATGGCTTCGATGAAGAATTTGGTCAGGTAGCCTTGGAAGCTGAGACTGTACCCGGAGGCAAGGGAGTCGAGGTTGTCGTCGATGTAGAACTCCCAATTGGAGGAACCTAGGTAGAACTGGTCGGCCTCGTCGTCCTCCACCGGGATGCTGAACGTGAACGACGTGGGGGTCCGCTCAAGAATGGTGGCCTTCTTGAGTCCCTCGTGCCAGCGCGCCGGCGGCACGTCGGCGCCGTGGTAGGACAGGCCCCACCCGTCGTAGCCGGCGGGCAGGTTCCCGTAATAGGTCCACCAGACGCGGCCTTGGACCTCGGTGGCGCCGGGGGGGACCCAGGCGTCCGTGGGCGGCGTCCAGGAGTAGGCGTTGTTGGCGTCTTCGCGTGGCAGGTCGCAGGCGGTGCAGCCGAAGGTCTTGCCCGTGGAGTCGCTGAGGAGCGCCAACTCCGTCTCGTCGCCCCAGAACGCGCGGTGGCCGGGCTCGTAGGGCACCACGGTCTTGTGGGCGATGATTTGCACGTGGACCGGGTCTCCCGCGTTGAACGGCGGCGTAGACGTCTGGTGGTAGGTGGAGACGCGGGACCGCACGGTGAGGTCGAACACCCATTGGGTGAACTGGTTGTGGCCGGGGTCGGCCTCGTTGGGGAAAACGGCGACGTGGAACGGGTCGCCGGGCCCGCGGGGGATGTAGGGGCTGCCGGTCTTGTTGGTCGATGTCTGGACGCGCAGGCCCATCTCGTCGGGAGCGTGGGGCGCGTCCCGGTCCCACGTGAGCACGACGTCGACCAAGCCCGTGCCCGGTGGGACCGTGGTCTGCCGGGGGAGCTGGATCGACCCCGAGCACTCGTTTGCGTTCGTCGCGCAGTAGTACGTGGCACCCCCCGCGGCTTGGTCGATGGCGGCCTGGGAGGAGCGGACGCGCACGTCTTCATCGAAGAGGAGCTTGAGGCCCGAGGGGTCCCAGTAGTCGTGCGCGTGGGGCTTGCTGCCGGCCTCGCCGGGAGGGGAGAGCGAGAAATTGAGGAAATAACGATACCCCGCCTCCACGTCGACAGCGCGGTCGAGGGAGAGGTACCGGTCGGCTTCCACGTGCACCGAATACGCGCCAGGGGGGACGCCAGGGAACGAATAGGTGCCTTGGCGGTCCGTGTCGGTGAACTGGGAGGTGCCCACGAGCGAGAGATGAGCCAACGGCACTGGAATCCCGATTTCGACGTCCTTCACCATTCCCTCGATGGCGCCGACGCCTTGCCACAGGAGATCCGGGTCTTCGACGGCCTCCTCCGTCACATGGGGCTCAGGCCTCTCGTTTTCTGTTTCGCCTTCTTCATCGGTGGGGTCGCGGTCCAGCGAGAGGCAGCCGGCCCCGACCAGGGAACCCATCAGCAGGGCCACCAGCAGCAGCGTCCGTGTGCTGCGCCGGCGCAACCGGGTGGCCGTGAAACCAAGGATGGGAACGCCCACCAAGACGGGGAGGGCGGCGCCCGCCGCCGGGCCCTTATCGGACTTGGGCGCGGCGCCCGGGGGCGGGGGAACGGACGGTCCCGCGGCCGGGGGTTCGGCGTCGGCGATTGCGGCGGCTCGCAGGACCTCCTGGGCCTCGTCGTTCGGCGGTTCACTGCCACCGGCGAACCTGACGAGCCGGCCCTTTTCGAGATAGGCGCCCCCGGCAAGAGGATCTTCGTCGAAGTAATGGAACTCAAGGTAGGACTGCGCCGGGCCGCCAACGCCGAGGATCAGGTCGGACGAACCGCTGAAACGCAGAATGCGCAGCGACAGCATGTCGCCCTTGCGGAGGGAGGCGACCTCCGGTCGGAAATTCACCACCAGCGTTTGCCATTCGCCGCCCTCGTCCTCGGCGTACGCGGTGTAGAACGACTCGTCCCCGCCGACGCGGTCCGGCCCGCGCCAGAGCTCGGCGCGCAGCTTCGCCGTCTCAAGCTCGTAGGCCGATGCGCCGCCCGCCTTGGTGACGACGGAGGACCAATAGATAACGCCAATGATGGATTTGGAGAGGTTGAGGTGGTAGTCCTGAGGGAGTCCCACCTCGGCCACGAACTCGACGGCCTTAGTGGCCTCCCCTTGCAACGTCGCGGCCGTGGAGACGAGTCCGTCTTGGACGTCATATCCTGGCGGCTTGAACGTCGGCGTCGCGCTGGCATCTTGGCGGAGCGTCAGGAACGTCCCGCTGACGGGGCCCGACGCCGCCGCGTAGACCCGCAGCGTCTTTTCGTGGTCGCCCAGGTGTGGGACGGGTTCGCTTTGGCCAGCGCATCCTGCGAGCACCCCCAGGACGATGAGTGAAGCTACGGAGACGGCGGAGGCCGGTAAGGGCGATCGGCGCCCAACTCGCATGGCACACACGAAGGTGGACCCACGCCTGAGAGGCCTTCCGGCGTAATCAATCTAACGTTGTACTAAATTGTCATACGTGATACTAGGTAATTTGCTCCAACTTAGCGTTCAATTAACTGTGGAGAAGTTGGATTGTTAATCACTAGTAAGTTGTGTATGAGAATCAGCTAGCGTAACTCGAAGATATTTCACGGCGGCGGTAGGCGCGTGTACCCCTCGGGGATGGCGGCGCCGTTGTAGAAGAACGTGAGGTAGACGTGGAACCCTTGGTTGATCACGACGCCGCCCGATCCGTCTTCCGTCGGGTTGGCCAGGAACTCGGTGGCATTGCTTCCGGACGCCCGGACAGTGAACGTCAGGGGCCCGCCACCACCCCGGTACAGTATGTCGGTCGCGTTTTGGCCTTCGATCTGGATGCGTAACGGACTAGCGCCACGAACGTACTTATCTCCAAAGCGCGGCGTGTTCGACTGGATGACCGGGTCTTCGGACCGGACAGCGGGGAAGTCGAGCGCGAGGTATTTGCCGCCCCTGGATGTGAACTCCCATTCCATCTCGTAGACGACGCCGGTGACGTTGTTGGGCTGGGGCTCCAGGGTGATGGTCTTCTCGGCTTGCGCATCGCTGAAGACGCCGGGGTTGGCCGCATTGCCGTAGCCGCGACGGCAGAAATCGACGAGCGGGATCTGCGTGACCGGCGTCCCGAGCGAGCACCCCACCAGCCCGTTGAAGCCCTCTTCCTTGTCGTGGGGAAGGACGGGGTCGGGCAGCGAGAACAGGGTGAGGAGGATGTCTTCGTCTGTTTGGCCGGGC
>CAYVGY010000091.1:0-11919 GCA_964451065.1 uncultured Halobacteriales archaeon | reverse complement strand
CTCCTTCTCCTCGTTCTCTCGGTCGGGGCCTGGATTCGTGAGGACGCCAATCTCCTGCGCACCCTCCCCGCCACCCGCCTTCGAAGCGACTACTGGTACGGCGTCCTCTTCCTCATCATGAGCGAGGTCGTCGTCTTCGGGACGCTCTTTACCTACTACTTCTGGGCGCGCGGCTATGCCGCGTCATGGCCGCCACCCGAGATTCCGGCGTTCGATCTGGTCTTCGTCTCCCTCAACACCGTCGTCCTCCTTTCCAGCGGCGTCACCGCCCACTTCGCCCAGACCGCCCTCCAGCAGGGTCGCCTCCCTGGCTTCCGCCGATGGCTCTTGGCGACCCTCCTCCTCGGTTCGGTCTTCCTTGCCGCGCAGGCCTATGAGTACTCCACAGCAGGCTTCCTCCCCTCGACGGGCAGCTACGGGACGGCGTTCTTCGCCCTCACCGGCGTCCACGGCGCCCACGTCGCAGCCGGCCTCATCGTTCTGGCAACGCTGGCCCTGCTCTCCCGCACGGGCCGCATCGGGGCCAAGTCCCATTCCGGCGTGGCCGGCGCCGTCCTCTATTGGCACTTCGTTGATGCCATCTGGGTCGTCCTCTACGCGGTCATCTACCTCCGGTGGGTCTGATGCATCCCCTCCTCCTCGAAGGCCCCGTCGCCGAATCCACGCGCGTCCACCAAGACCTCTTCGCGCTCTACCTGGCCATCGCGCTTGTCGTGGCCGGCGTCGTGCTCGCCTGGCTCCTGTGGGTCCTCGTTGCGTACCGTGCCCGCCCGGGCGCTCCGACGCCGCGCGACGCCCCCGTCATCGACGCCCCCCCCAAGGAGCGCGGCCGCGGCCTCTGGGCCTACGCCATGGCTGGGGTCATCTCCGTCATCCTGTTCGCCACGGCGTTCAGCACCATCCATGCCATCGACTTCTTGGACCACCCCCCCGAAGACGGGCGGCTCCGGATCCACGTCACGGGCTTCCAGTTCGGCTGGATCTTCACCTATCCGGACAACTTCACCTCGTTCAACGACCTCGTCGTCCCCGAGGACACCGTCGTCGTCCTGGACGTCACCTCCCGCGACGTCATGCACAAGTTCCAGATCAGCGCCTTCGAGATCGGCATCGACGCCATCCCTGGCCAACTCAACACGATCTGGTTCCGCGCCGACCAGCCCGGCGTCGTCCAAGCGTGGTGCGCCGAGCTATGCGGGATCCAAGGACACCACCTCATGCGGGCCACGGTCACCGTCCTCGACCAGGCTGCCTTCCAAGCCTGGGCCGCCACGATGCGCAACCCCGCCGAATCGGTCCGGGCGCATCGCGAACTCATGGTGGACCTCCGCGACGGCTCCGCGGACCCGCCCACGCTCTCGGCCACCGCCGGCCTCGACATCCACCTAGAAGTCCGCAACCATGGATCCGCGCCCGTAACGTGGACCGTGGATGCGCCCGCCCAAGGCACGACGCCGCCCATCGCGCCGGGCGCGGTCGCCTGGATCAACTTCACCACCGATCCCGCCTGGATTCCCGCGGGGTCCTCCGAACTCACCCTTTCCCACGGCGCCCAGGACGCGGGTCAACGCGCCACGGGACTCGTCGCGTCCATCATGCTCGCCCGACCCCGCACCATCGAAGTCGGTCTCCACGAATGGGGCGTCGACCTCGACCCAGCGACGCTTGCCGCGGGCGAACCTTCACTCCTGCGGGTGACAAATGCCGGCCGCGCCCCCCACGATCTCACGGTCGGGGCCTGGGCCGACGACGAGGGGGATCGTCGCGTCGAGTGGCGTACGCCTCTCCTCGACCCCGACGGCACGCACGACCTCCTCATCCTCCCCGGCCAGCCGGGCACCCTGGACCTGTGGTGCAACGTCCCCGGACACCACCAGCTCGGCATGTACGCAACGATTGAGGTGACACCACCTTGAACCCGACGGGAATCCGCCGCTGGCTCACGACCACCAACCACAAGGACGTCGGCATCCTGTACATCGTCACCTCCCTGGTCTTCTTCCTCGTGGGCGGCCTCCTGGCCCTCGTCGTCCGCCTCCAGCTGGCCTTCCCCGAGAACGACCTCGTCTCCGCCGGCTTCTACGGCCAAGCCGTCACGATGCACGGCGCCATCATGGTCCTGTTCTTCGTCAGCCCCTTCGCGTTCGGCTTCGCCAACTACCTGGTGCCCCTCCAGATTGGCGCCCCCGACCTCGCGTTCCCCCGAGTGAACGCGCTCTCGTACTGGCTGTACCTGGCCGGCGGGCTCGTCGCCGGCTCCGGCTTCCTCCTGGGCGGCGCCGCCGACGTCGGCTGGACGTTCTACTCGCCCCTCACCTCGGCCGAGTTCAGCCCCGGCCTCGGCGTCGACCTGGCCGGCATCGGGCTCCTCCTGCTCACGGTGAGCATCACCATTTCCACGATCAACTTCCTCGTCACCATCCTGCGGCACCGCGCCCCCGGCCTCCGCCTCTACGACATGCCCATGTTCACCTGGTCCATCGTCTTCACGCTCCTCATCATGCTCTTCGCCTTCCCCGCCCTCGGATCCGCGCTCCTCATGCTCGTGGCGGACCGCCACTTCGGCATGCACTTCTTCGACCCCGCCTCCGGCGGCCCCCTGCTCTGGACCCACCTGTTCTGGTTCTTCGGCCACCCCGAGGTCTATATCGTGCTCCTGCCGGGACTTGGGGCCATCATGGAGGTCGTGCCGGCCTTCGCCCGCCGACCCCTCTATGGGAAGAAGTACGTCCTCTACGCGCTCGCGCTCGCCACCATCCTCGGCTTCATCGTGTGGGTCCACCACATGTTCACCACCGGCACGGACCCTCACCTGCGCAAGCTCATGACCGTCACGACCGAAGCCATCTCGGTCCCCTTCGGCGTCATCTACCTCAGCCTCATCGCCACCATGTGGCGCGGCGCCATCCGGTACTCCACCGCCATGCTCTTCGCCGTCGGTTTCCTCCTTCTCTTCCTTCTGGGCGGACTCACAGGAGTGTTCCTCTCGAGCGTCGCCCTCGACTACAGCCTCCGGGGCAGCTACTTCGTCGTGGCCCACTTCCACTACACGCTCGTCGGCGGCGCGGTCGTCGGCCTCATCGCCGGCACCTACTACTGGTTCCCCCGCATGACCGGCCGCCTTCTGAGCGAACGCTGGGGCCGCGTCCATTTCTGGCTCTCGCTCATCGGGTTCAACCTCACGTTCCTTCCCCTCTTCGTCGCGGGCGACATGCCCCGGCGCGTCTACACCTACCTCAAGGCCGACGGGTGGGCTCCCATGAACCTGCTCGCCACCATCGGCGCCATCGCGTTCGCGGTCGGGCAACTCATCTTCGTCGCGAACCTACTCTTCAGCGTCCGTTGGGGCGAACCCGCCGGACCCGATCCCTGGAAGGCGCCGACGCGAGAATGGCGCCGCGTCCCGCGCGTGACCGTCCCGGCAACGCCGTTGCCCCACGAGATCGAACCTGTGGACCGTCCCAGCGCGCCGGGCAAGTGACCCCCCTGCGGCAGGGAGGGCCCGCGAACGGGCGTTACGGCACCGAAACGTTGCGCCGCTCGGCCCACTGACGCCCGAGCGACGTCAACTCGTCGCGGGGGAGGACTTCCTCCGCCACGTGGAACACGGCCTGTTCCTCCTTCGCGAAGTGGTCTTGGACGAGGCGAAGTAGCGCGAGAGCGTGCCCGCGAACTTGGTCGGGGCTTGCGGCCTTGGCCACCGCGTCGATGGCGGCCAGAATCTCCTCGTGGCCTTTCTTCAGGATCTCATCCACGGCCGCCTCGATCTGCTCGTGCTCCATTCGCAGGATCTCCACCGGTGGAACGGACCCGAGCTTCTTCTCCAGGGGTTGAAGGAGAAACTCTTCTTCCACCTGGGCATGTGTCAAGAGCGGCTCTTTCAACCACGAGATCCCCTCCCGGATTCGTGCCGGCGAAGGGTTCGAGGACGTGGCGGTCTCCAACCCGGCCAGCATCACCTTGAGGACGCCGTGCTCGCCTCGCAACGCGTCCGTGATGGTCAACGTGGACGGGGTCGGGAGCGTCGCGTGTTCCTGGCGTTCAACTTTCCTGGGGACGGTCATGGGGTTCACCTGGTGGGTTACGGGACGACGATGGTCCGCATGCCGGAGCCCTGACGGACACGGTCCGCGGCATCGTTGATGGAGGCAAGGGGAACGCGGCCCGAGACGAGCGGGTCGAGGGCGACCCGGCCCCGGCGAACGAGGTCGACGACGAGGGGGTAGTCGGCGGGGCGGCACCCGAGAGAGCCGAGGACCGTCTGCTCGAAGAACATGAGGCGGGAGGTCGCGACCTCGACCGCCTTCTGGTTGTAGCCGACCAGGCAGGCCCGCCCGCCCCGCCGCAGAGCCGCCAAGACCAACGTCGTCGCGGAGGGGTTCCCGACCGCCTCGAAGGCCACGTGGACGCCTCCACCGGTGAGCTGGCGCACCTGCTTCACGGCCTCCTCTCCATTGAAGGCCGCGACGGCTTCCTCGGCGCCCAGGCGGCGAGCAGCATCGAGTTTCTCGGGACGAAGATCCGCGGCAATGACGCGGGCGCCCGAGGCGACGGACAATTGCACGATGCTCGAACCCACGCCCCCGCAGCCGACCACGAGGACCCATTCTCCGGCGCGGACCTGGGCGCGGTTGACGACGGCGTGGAAGGCGGTCGTGACCGCGTCGGCGATGATGGCAGCCTTGGGCAGGTCGAGGTCGGCAGGCAACGGGACGAGGTCCTTGGCGGGCGCGACGACGAATTCGGCGAAGCCGCCGTCGAGGTGGTTCCCGAACATCCGCATCTGTTGGCAGATGTTCTCGCGGCCCGTCCGGCAGAGGACGCACGATTGGCAAGGGAGGACGGCGGGCACGAGCACGGGTTGGCCGCGCGTCAAGGGGACGCCGGGGCCGGCCTCCTGCACGCGGCCCGAGATCTCGTGGCCCAGGATGAGGGGCGGCGCTTTGGCCGTTGGCACGCCGTGGTCGAGGTAGTGGAGGTCCGTGTGGCAGAACCCGCAGCCCGCGATCTGCACGAGGGCTTCCCCCGTGGCGGGGGTCGGCCGCGGGACGCGTTCGACGCGCAGCGGGGATCCTGGTCCGTAGAAGACGGCGGCCCGCATGGTATCGCTCACGCGGGTCGCTCCTGCCTGCGTTCCAGGAAGGCGTGCAGGCCCTCTTCGGCGTCGGGCTCCTGCATGAGTCCTTGGAGGTAGATTCGTTCGACGGCCGCGAGCGGCTGCCACGGCGTCCCGGTGGCGGAGCGCAAGCCGGCCTTGAGGTGGACGAGCGCGGATCGCTTGCGGGAGCCGAGGGTCTGCGCGAACTCGTCGACGCGGTCTTGGAGGTCGGCGTCCGGGACGACCCGGTTCACGAGGCCGATTCGTTCGGCCTCGGCCGCGGGCACGGGCTCGCCCGAATAGAGGAGTTGCGCTGCCCGTTTGGGCCCGAGCGCGGAGGGGAGGTGGACGGCGGCCATGGGGGGGAACACGCCGAGGCGAATCTCCGGCTGGCCCAGCGAAGCGCTTTCAGAGGCATAGGCGAGGTCGCAGACGTTGACGATCTCGAGGCCGCCTCCCAGGCAGGCGCCGTGGATTTGGGCCACGGTCGGCACGGGGATGTCCCAGAGCGCCCGCAGGGCCCCGTCGAAGGATTCCAGCATGGCGACGACACCGGGACGCAAATGCTCCTGGACGTCGAGGCCTGCACTCCAGCATCGGCCGAGCCCCCTGAGGACGACCACGTGGGACGTCGTCACGTCGGGTGAGCGAAGGGCGCGGGCGAATTCGCGCAGGAGCCGGCCGGAAAAGACGTTGACGGGCGGGTGGTCCCATTGGACGTAGGCCACGGGACCTTTGCGTGTGGTCGTCACGGTGCCGTTGTAGCGGGCCATGGGTTTCACTCGAACAGGACGGATTCGACGAACGTTTCCACCGCGAGGCGCGACTGGTCGTACCCGGACGATTTTTCCTCGAACTCCAGGTGGAGGGTGGGGAACCCGTTCCGACTCAGGGCCCGGTCGTAGAGCACGACGTCCTCGAGGGCGGGTTCGCAGAACTTGGCGGTGAGGAACAGGACGCCCTGCGCGCGGGCCTCGCGGGCCTTCGCCAGGATCGCTTCAGCCTTCGTGGTGGGCGTCATGCGGACGCCGATGTCGTAGGGCGCCGATACGTAGGCGGCGGCGAGGTTGGCCAGGCCGTCGCCTTCGGTGGAGACGGCGCCGTGCCATCGAGATTGAGCCTGCAACTGGTCGTCCACGACGTGGCAGCCCGCGTCCTCCAAGAGCTGCAGGAGCTCGAGCGGAGGTTGCTCGCAGAAGGGACCCACAAGCACCACGCGGATCCCGTCGCGCGGCGGGCGGACGCGGGACCGGAACTCCTCCAGGACGCGTTCGAGGAGCCCCACGTGGGCTTCCCGGGGCAGGAGCGACCCGAGCCGGACGAGTACGTATTGCTCGAGGAGGGAGACTTTCCACGGCGATTCGCGCCGGAGGACCGCCAGACGGTCGAAGAGCTCGCGCTGCCGGTTGAAGAGGTCGATGGACTCGAGGAGGGCGTCGTTGGTGAGCTTGCGGTCCGCCACGCGCTCAAGCTTGGCGGTGAGGCGGCCATATTCTGTCGTGAGGAAGGAGGCGGTGGACCGCGACGAGAAGTTTTGCGGGAGGTGCAGCATGTGCGTCGTCTGTTGTGGGAAGCGACGCTGGAAGACGCCCTCCAGGTTGCGGCTCACGTCGCAGATGTAGGGGAAAATGAAGGCGGAGAAGGGGTCCAAGCGACCCGTGAGTCCCAGCTCGAGGGTGGACTTGCTGATCGAGCAGAGGAAGGAACCGAGGGCGGCATCCGCCTTCGTGATTTCGGTGGATTCGCCGCCGCCGTGGACGGTGACCGGCAGCATCCCCAGGGCATGGATGATTTCTTGCGGCGTGTAGACGGGGAAGCATGCGACGGCCCGGCCGCCGGCGGCGGTCCAGGCCCGGACGCTCGGGAACGACCGGTCCTCGATGAGGCGGGTGCCAGCCGCGACGGCTTCGTCGGCATTGGAGGCCATGGCGACGGCCGCCACCTCGCCCGTGAGCACCGGCAGCGCGTTCGCCTGCGAGGGCCACATGGTCACGGCGTCGCCTCCAGCTTCTTCTTGAGGCGGACATGGCCCAGCAGGGCGCTTCCCAACGCGGCCGCGTGCGTCGAGAGGGGTTCCACGTGGACCTCGGCGCCCGCGGTGGTCGTGAGCGCCCGGACCATGGCGGGGTTGCGCGCGAGGCCCCCGGCCAGGCTCACGTCGGGCTCGACGCCCACGGTCTTCATGAGGCCGTGCGCGCGCTCGGCCAGTGATTGGAGGACGCCCATGAGGATATCCTCGACCGGGACCTCTTCCGTGATATAGTTGATGACCTCGGATTCAGCCAAGACAGCGCAAACGCTCGAGATGGTCCTGGGCTGGGACGCGCGCATGGCCCGCTCCGCGAAGACGTCCATGGGAACCTGAAGGTACTTCGAGCAGCGTTCCACGAAGCGTCCGCCGCCGGCGGCGCATTTCTGGTTCATGCGGAACTTGACGACCCGGCCCCGGGCGTCGACGGCGACGGCCCGCGACGATTGGCATCCGATGTCGATCACGTGGCGGGTCTCGGGATGGAGGAACCATGCGCCGCGGGCGGTGGAGGTGATGTCGCTCACCTGGAGGTTGCGCTCCTCGACGGCGTAGCGCCCGAAACCGGTCGTGCATACGTAGTCGACCTCGGTCGAGGTCACGTTGCCTTGCTCTTCGAGTTCTCGACGGACCCCGGTGGCCGCGGCGGCCAAGTCGGCGCGCGTGGGCGCGGAGGCCACGGCGAGGATGCGACGCCCGTCCTCCAGGAGGACGCCCTTCGTGGTGCCCGCCCCGATGTCGATGCCGGCCGTGATCATGCCGTCGACGCTCCGTTCTTGTCCCGCGCAAAGAGCGCCGCCCCGATGGCGCCCACGAATTGGGAGAGGGGACTCACGTTGACGGGGCTCTGGAGACGGTCCTTGAGGGCGTTCACCATGCCTTCGTTGCGGGAGACGCCGCCGGTGAAGGTGACTTCGGGTTCGCAGCCGACGCGTTGGATGAGGGAGAGGGTGCGGTTGGCGATGCTCTGGTGGACGCCGGCGAGGATGTCGCGCGGGTCGCGGCCGCGTGCGAGGAGGGAGGTGATCTCGGACTCGGCGAAGACCGTGCAGGTGCTGGTGACGCGCGCGACCTGCTTGGCCTGCAAGGAGAGGGGGCCGATTTCCGAGACGTCGTAGCCGAGGGCGCCGGCGCACACGTCGAGGAAGCGGCCCGTGCCGGCGGCGCACTTGTCGTTCATGGCGAACTCGACGACGTTGCCGGCGTCATCGGTGCGGATCGCTTTCGTGTCCTGGCCGCCGATGTCGACGACGAGGCGCGTGCCCGGAAAGAGGTATGACGCGCCGCGGGCGTGGCAGGAGATCTCCGTGACGACGAGTTGCCCGAACCGGATCTTGAACCGACCGTAGCCCGTGCCCGCGATGAGGGCGAGGTCGCTGCGCTGGAGGCCGCCCTCCTTCAACGCCGTCTCGAGGGACCGCTCCGCGTCCTTCGTGATCTGCACGCCGACGGGGGAGAGCGACGTCCCGACGATGCCCTTGTCGCCCAAGAGGACGGTCTTGGCCGTGGTGGACCCGATGTCGACGCCGGCGACGATCGTCATGCGGCCGGGGCCTCCTGGCGGCGGGGCGTTTTCCGGTTGGATAAGGACTCGAAGAACGCGTCGACGCGGTTCTTCATCTGGGCCGCGGCGAAGTAGCGCGGGTCTTCGTGGTCTGACTCGACGTAGAGCGTCGGGACGCCGACGTCATGCATGAGGAAGTCGCGCAGGTCCCCCTGGCCCGCCGTGAAGGAGCGGCAACTCTTGATGGCGTGGATGAGGACCGCATCGACCTCGTAGTCGCGGATGTAGTCCTGGATGATCTGGCGGCGCAGCGGCCAGGCCTGGTTCACGTAGGCGCCGAGGCTGTACTCGGCGATGCTCTCCATCGGCCGCGCGGGGTCGTGGAGGAAGCCGCGGTCGAACAAGCCGCCCACCTTGGGATAGGTGGCGACGGTGGAGACGGCGCCCCATTCCTTGAGGAAGTCCCAGAAGCGGCGGTAGTGGGGGTAGGGCGGCACGCCCTCGACGAGGAGCCGCACCTTCTCCTCGGGCACGGGGTATTCCCCCTCCTTGACGCGGCGTCGCACTTCCTCGTTGACGACGTCGTAGAATCGGACCGCCTCGGGCGTGCCGCGCAGGACGTTGATGGGGAACATGTAGAACACCGCCTCGAAGTACGCCTCGATGGGCGAGGGGCGCTGGCGGCCCCACTCGAGGTACTTCACCCATCCCTCTTCGGCCTTGCGGGAGAGGGCGAGGGTCTTGCGCAGCTCGTTCTTGTCGAAGCCGCGGCCGGTCTTCCGTTCGAGCGTGTCCACGAGTTCCCACAACTGGTCCGTCATGTACCGGATGTCCTCCGGCAGGACCTGGCCCTGGCGCATGTAGGGGACGTCGAAGGGGACGATGGGGGCCCCGTGGAGTTCCGCCAGGGCCTCGAACCACTTCACGTACACGTAGCAGCCGGAGAAGCTGCAGACGAGGAGGTCCGGCTTCGGGATCTTGCCGAAGGGCGTGACGCTGCCACGCTCATGCAGCCCGATGTCGTTCTTGACGTAGCCGCACACGTCGAGGCCATACCCCATCTGTTCGGCGGCAAGGATGTTCGGCAGCGACACGTGCTTGATGGCGCAATTGAGCGCGACGATTTCGGGAAGGACGGGCTCGTACCCGAACCCGCGCACGAGTTCGAGGAGGTTGCCCCCGACGAACAGGTACGCCACGGGCGGGCGCTGGTCGCTGGTGCCGCCGATGCGACGGTAGTACTCGTCGACGAGTTGCTTCTGGAGGCTGCGACCGTCCTGAAGGACCTTCTCGCTCGGTCCCTCCGGGGCCGTCACAGGCGGCCCCCGCAGTGCCCGCAATGCGTAAACGCCTCGGGGAGGTCCGGCGCACCACAGGACCCGCACGAACGCGTCGGCGGACCGTGGAGGTACTCGGGGCTTCCTCCCTCGGCCAGCATCTGGCGAATCTGCGCGACGCGGGGCTTGCGCTTGGCGGCGAAGGCGCCCATGCCCTCGTGGGGTTCGCGGTGCGCGAAGTGGAGCGTGAGCCATTCCCGTCCGTGGCCGACGGTCTGGTCCCAGGCGAACCTCTTCCAGAAGTTCACCTGTTCCCGGGTGTAGCGGAGGCATTCGGGGAACATGCCGAGGAGCCGCGTCGCCGTTTCCTCGACGGCGGCGTCGAGCGGGTCGAGCGTGAGCCGGAACCCGTCCTCGCCGCGCTTGTCATGGGCCACCTGTGCATCCGAGGGCTCCGAAAGGAGTCCGCTGGGCCCCACGACGGAAGGCACGGCCTTCCAGACGAGTCCCCACGTCTCCGCAAGCCGCGCCGGGACGCGTTCGTTGAGAAGCAGCATGGCTCGGGCGCGCCGGTCCCCCACCGCCAGGGGCAGCCACTGGGTGGCGCCCCCGCAGGCCACGGACCCGACGCCGACGCCGACCTGGCCCAGTTCGGCGTGGTGGGCGGCGATCGAGAGGTCGCAGGCCAGTTGGAGTTCGTTCCCGCCTCCGATGGCCAGGCCGTTGATGCGGGCAATCGTGGGCTTCCCGCAGTCCAGGATGGCTTCGACGGCGCGCCGGAAAACCCCCATGTATTTCCAGTAGTCATGGGGTCGCTTCGTGTAGACCGACGCGTACTCCTTCACGTCGCCTCCCGTGCAGAAGGCCCGGGAGCCCGCCCCGGTGAGGACAATGACCCCGACGCCGTCGTCGGCGGTGGCGGTCTCGAGCGCGGTCGCGAGTTCTCGCAACGCGTCCGTGGTGTAGGAGTTGAGGGCGTCAGGGCGGCTCAGCGTGACCGTGGCCACACCGGCCCGCGTGGCGTAGTCGATGTGATCAAAGTTGGGCAGCGGCGTTTGGTGGGAATCCGCGCCCGGGCGTCGCATCGGCTGCTGCGCTTGGACCAGGGGGGCCGCCTCCACGCGAACACCCTACGATGGGCCCTCCCAGGGAAACCCTTCTCCCGAATATGTCCGGTTCACCCCCCTTGCGGGGCCAAGAGCCAAGTAGCGCCGTCCAGGTTTCGCGCTCATGTCGCTACGGATTCGGCGGGAAGGCGCCATCACATGGGTGACCCTCAACCGGCCCGACGTCCTCAACGCCATCGACCCCGAGACCCACGAGGAACTCGTCGCCGCCTGGGAGGCGTTCCGCGACGACGACGCGCAGCGCGTCGCCGTGCTCACCGGAACCGGGGACCGAGCCTTTTGCGCCGGCGTGGACCTTGAGCGGCTCGACGAATGGTACGCCCGATTCCCGGCCTCGAGTCGCCGTGAGACTTGGACCCGCTCCCCCGGCCTCGGAGGCATCACCCGAAACCTCGACGTGGGCAAGCCGGTCTTGGCCGCCATCAACGGCGCCTGCCTCGGCGGCGGCCTCGAACTGGCCCTGGCGTGCGACATCCGGATCGCGGCTGACCATGCCGTTTTCGCCCTCCCGGAGACCCGCTGGGGCATCATCCCCGGACAGGGCGGCACCCAGCGGCTGCCCCGTGTCATCGCGCCCAACGTCGCCCTCGAGATGATGCTGGCCGGGGCGCAACTCGACGCCGCGCGGGCGCTCCAGGTGGGCCTGGTCAACCGGGTCGTCGCCGCCTCGGGCCTCGAGGCAGCCGCCCGCGCCATCGCGGTCGCCATCGCCGAGCGGCCGCCTCGCGCCGTCCGACACGCCCGCGAGGCCGTCTTGCGAGGCCTCGACCTCACCCTGGAACAGGGCTTGGCCCTCGAACAGTCCCTGGCCGACCCGCTGCGGGACGACCCCGACGGGCGGGCTGCGCGGCGAGCGTTTGCCGATGGAAGCCAAACTTCACGCG